>JBBQVJ010000124.1:0-6730 GCA_038211705.1 Candidatus Limnocylindrales bacterium
CCGAGCAGTTCGGGTACGACCGGATCCGCTACAACCTGGCCGAGAGCTCCGTCGCCGACACGCCGTTGCGGGACCTCGGGGTGGCCCTGGACGACCTGGTCCTGATGTATGGCGACCACCTCGGCCGGCCGGGCCTCCGGGCGGCGATCGCCGCCGCCGGACCGGGGCTGACGCCTGAAGACGTCCTGGTCACGCCCGGCGCGGCGGCGGCCCTGTTCATCGTGGCGACGAGCCTGCTCCGCCCCGGCGACCACGTGGTCGTGGCTCGACCCAACTACGCCACCAACCTCGAGACGCCGCGGACGCTCGGCGCCGAGATCGGTTTCCTCGACCTCCGCTACGAGGACGGCTGGGCGGTCGATCCGGCGCGGGTCGCAGCCATGCTCACGCCACGCACGACGCTCGTCTCCCTGACCGACCCGCACAACCCGACCGGCGCGGTAATCCCCGAGGCGTCGCTTCGGGCGATCGTGGACATCGTCGAGGCTCACCCGACGGCCCGTCTGCTCATCGACGAGACCTATCGCGAGTTGACGTTCGATGGCCCCTCGCCGATCGCCGCGACCCGCTCGGAACGGGTCATCAGCGTCTCGTCGTTGTCCAAGGCGGACGGCCTGCCGGGCATTCGGATCGGCTGGCTCATCACCCGCGATCGAGCCCTGTTCGAGACGTTCCTGGCGGCCAAGGAACAGATCCTCATCACCAACTCGGTCGTCGACGAGGCGATCGCGGAGGTCGCCATGGCGCGTCGGCCGGAACGAATGCCACGCATCCTGGCCGGGATCGAGGTCGCCCTGACGACGGTGCGCGCCTGGCTTGAGGGGCAGGACGTCTTCGAGTGGGTCGAGCCGCGCGGCGGCGTGGTCGGATTCCCGCGCTTCCGCCCGTCGATCGACGTCGATGTCGACGCGTTCTACCGGGTGCTGATCGATCGCCATGGCACGGTGGTCGGACCCGGTCACTGGTTCGATCAGCCGCGGCGCCACTTCCGGCTCGGCTACGGCTGGCCGCGACCGGACGATCTTGCCGCCGGCCTGGCAGCACTCAGCGCATCGGCCGAGGCGGCGGCTCGCTGACGGTTGGGTCCGCCGCCGACCGCGTACCCGTCCCGGGCTGCCCTGACCGCGCACCCGCCCCGACCGCGCACCCGCCCCGACCCGCGCGTCGATGTGACTGTGGGTCACCACTCGTGAACCGAACGTCCTCGCGCGTCTCGCCTGGCGCGGTTCCGGTGATTGCCACGCACGCAGAACGGCCGAGGATGGGTTTCGGGACCCTGCCCGCACCCTTCGGGCCGTGGATGGTGACTCCCAGACACCTCGGCCGGCGACAAGGCTGACTGGCCGCCCGACCCACCGACCCGGCGAGCCTGCGAGGCCGCGGCCGCACACGGTCCTCGGCGGCAGCCCTCCGCACGATGCGCCCCGCAAGCGGCCGGTCAACGCCCGATGCGGCCGGTCAACGCCCGACATACGGCCGGCCCACGCCCGGGTGGCTCTAGCAGGGGTTCCCGGCACTCCCGCGCGCGACCGGCGTCATCGATCGCTCGCAATCGATCATCGATATGAACCGGTTGTGCCGTTCGACGAGGAGGCCGATGTTGCCCAGCAGCGCGAGGGTCAGGACCATGGCGCCGACGGCGTTCCGCCAAGGCAGTGGCAGCCGGGCGAGCAGGACGGCGCCGGTGATGAGCAGCCCAGGCACCGCGACGTAGACATAGCGCGAGGCGGTCGCCTGCTCGGCGCCGAGCTGTGCCCGGACGAGACCGGCGATCGCGAAGAACGCGACGCTCGACAGCAGCATCGCGAGGACGACCGGGGAGACGGTCCTCGCCCAGCCGAGCCCGAACGCTAGGAGCACGATGACGACCAGCCCGAGGGTTGGGACCGCGGACCCGACGGCGCCTGCCGCGCTGGCCGCGAGGCCGGACAGGACGTACGCCGGGACGCCGTCGAGGCTTGGCGACCGGAGCGCCGTCATGTGGCTGGCGCCATAGCCGATGTACCAGGCGGCATAGAGCCCGACCGGCAACGCAAGCCAGGCGAGAGCGCGTGGCCGGGTCAGCACGAGATGGCCGCCGGTCGCGAGGAGGAAGGCCAGCGATGCCCCGGACGTAGCCAGCGCGATGGTGAGGAGGACGGCGGCGACCGCAGGCCGGCGCGGCGCGACCACGACGGCCGCCATCCCCGCCGCGGTCGCCCCGATCGTGCCCGACTGGAAGGCCCACAGGATGTCGTCGCCACCGGAGCCGAGCAGGAGCATCACCGTCAGCCCGCCCAGCGCCCAGGTCGCGCTGGTCTCCCGCCGAACGACGACGTAGACGGTGACGGCGACCACGACGTGCAGCGCGTAGGTGACGGCGATGTACGGCCAGTACGACGCGGTCCCGACCGTCCCGACGAGGACCCGGTAGAGCAGGACCAGCGTCGCGCTCAGGTGCTCGTTGTGGGGCGCCAGAAGCCCGTTGAGCGACAGGTCGCGGAGCAGCAGGAAGGCGTACTCGTCGTGGTAGAAGGTCATGGTTCGACCCAGCCACACGAGGATCGCCAACGCTCCGACGACGAGCAGGACCGGCGTCCAGCCGAACCATGCCAGGGCTCCGCGGATCCCGTCCGGGCGGGCTGCGACGATCGGGCCTTGGGGCGCTGCGGTCGATGTCATGCCGGTCGCAGTCTACGGGCCGAGGCGCCCGGGCGCGGTCCGGCGCGGTCCGGCGCGGGCGCGCGTACAGTCGGCCTCGCATCGGCCGACCCGATGCCCTACCTTCGCCGAACGCTGTCCGAGCACCTGGTCCGATGGACGGCGGAAGATGGCGGTCGCCCAACCGTGATCGAGAGCCCGATCGAATGTTCCCGCTGCGGACAGCCCGTCCCGGACGCGCCCTATTGCGTGCGCTGCGGCGCTTCCCTCCGAGCTGACGCCACCGCGAGCGGACGCGGTGGACGGGCGGGCTCATACGCGGCCGCACCCGGCCAGTCGGTCGGTCGCGTCGAGCTGTTTTCGACCCTCATGCCGCAGCTCCCGGCGGCCGATCTCGATTCCTTCCGGATCGCCTTCGCCGGCGGGTTCATCGCGCTCATCGTCCTGGTCGTGGCCGGCGCCTTCCCGGTCGCCCTGGTCGGGGCCGCCGTCCTCGTCCCGGCGCTCGTCCTGATCTACGTCTACTCGGTCGATATCTACGAGGACACACCCCTGCCGGTCATCGCCCTGACGATGCTGTGGGGCGCGGCGTGGGGGGTCGTATTCGGGGCGGCTACCACGACGCTGACAGCCAGCGGGCCACGGTTCGGTGGCGTCGGCGTCCGGGATGTCGTGCTTCTCGGCGTGGTCGTGCCGATCGCCGGAACGGTGGTGATGCTGGCCGGTCCGCTGCTGCTCATGCGCGTGTGGCAGTTCAACGACGTCGTGGACGGCGCGACCTTCGGCGTCGCCTCGGCGGTCACGTTCGTGGGCGCCCAGGTCATCGCTGGCTCCGTCGATCTCTTCGCCGGTGGCCTGACCCCGATCGGTGAGCCGCTGCCTTGGGTGGCCCGGATCGTGACGATCGCTATCGCGCTGCCCGTCGTGGCGGCCGGGGCGATCGGCTCGGCGGTGGGCGCGTTCTGGCTCCGCTACCGGGCGCCCGTCCGCGATCGGGCCGCGCTTGGGATGGCCGGACGGCCGGCCGTGGCGGCCATCCTCGCGGCTGCGCTCCTGGTGGCCGCCGCGCTCGCGACCTACCTGCCAGGACCGATCGTGGATGTCGCGGCTCAGCTGGTGCTCGCGGCGATCGCCCTGCTCTGGCTGCGCCGGACCCTCCACGTCGGACTGCTCGAGGAGGCCTTCGAGATGGAGATCGGTGGCGACATCGTGTGCGCGAACTGCGGCCATACGACGCCGCGGCACACCTTCTGCGCCCACTGCGGGATCGCGCTCCACGCGCTGCCCAAAGCGCGTCCGGATCGGCCGCGCCCAACGCCCCAGCCATGACCGAACCGCTCGATCCGACGACCGGAGAGCCGCTCCCCGACGGACCGAGGCCGGCCGCCCCGCCAACGGCCGCCCCGCCAATTGTCGTCCCGCCGCCGGCCGCGGCTCGATCGGCCGCGGGCGATGCCGGCTCGAAGCTCAGCAGCCGCGGGGTGCTGGCCGGGTTCGCGATCGTGCTCGGGGCGATCCTGCTGATCGCCGCGATCGTGGCGACCCTGTCCGACGCGCCCGAGCCGCCGCCAGACTGCCAGCCTGGGACCGAGTGCGGCGGGCCGCCGCCCGGCAACGAACTCGAGCCGTCGGCGTCGCCGGCCGGCCAGGGACCGGAGCACTCGGCCGCCGTCCCGCCCGCGACGATCGGTGTCCGCGCCGGCACGCCGTTCATCAACCGCGACCTCGGCTTCCAGTTCGAGTATTCGGACTGGTGGGCGATCGATCCGTCGGTCAACGATCCGCGCGAGGTGGACCTCATCTACCAGGGCACGTCCGGCGACGGTGTCCTGATCGTGGCCGGCGTGCCGACCACAGAGGCCAGTCCGGCGGCATATGCCGACCGATGGTTCGGGACGCTCCAGGAGTGGGCGCCCGACCTCAAGGCCGACGAGAGCGAGAAGAACGCGATCCTGGGACCCTCGATCGGCTTCATCGACGGGATCGGTCGGACCTACGCGGGCTCGCGCAGCAGCGCGCAATCCGCGACCACCCCGGTCGGTGTCAGTCTCATCGTGTCGAGCGATGGAAGGACGACTGTGGCCGTCATCCTCATCGTCTGGAACCCGGATAAATCGGTCGGAGCGAAGTGGCTCCAGTACAACATCCGGAGCCGAGCCGAGCTCACCCTCAAGACCTTCCGTTGGGGGCCGCAGTGATCGGCCCCGCGGGCAGCCGAGGCGTAGGCGGCGGCCGCCCGCGACACGCACTCGCCGCGATCGGCGCGGGAATCCTCCTCATCGGGGTGACGACCATGGACCAGCCACGCGATCCCGGGTCACCGGCCTCCGACGGGGCCGAGGCCGCCGTGCCAGCCGCCGCGTCCGCCGCCCCGTCGGCAGGACCGACGCCGCTGGTCGACGCCGGGCCGACACCGGCCGAACGCGAGATCGCCTTCGAGCTCGTGCTCGAGTTCCCCGGCCGCGAGGCGATGGCGGACTATGCCATCGCGGTCGGCGATCGATCCTCGCCCGACTACCGCCTGTTCCTCTCGGCAGACGAGATCGGCGCGAGGTTCGGCCTGTCCGATGACGATCTGGGCCGTGTGACGGCCTGGGCCGCCGAGCACGGGATCCACGTCCGGGCGACATCGAGTCAGCGCATCGCGGTCTCGGTCGCCGCACCGGCCGCCATCGTCGAGGATCTCTTCGCCGTGACGCTTCGGGACTACACGGACGCGACCGGCCGGAGGTTCCACGCACCGCTCGGCGAGCCACTCCTGCCCGAGGCCCTCGACGGGCTGGTCGCCTCGATCGATGGTCTCGATGCCCGCCCGAGCGAGCGGCCGGCCAGCCGGCCCATCGCCGCCGGTCCGATCGGCGGCATGACGCCGGCCGTCATCGATCGCGCCTACGAGCTCGAGGGCCTCCGTGGCCAGAACCTCCACGGGGAGGGCCAGACGGTCGCCATCGTCTCGCTCGACACCTTCGACCCGGCCGATGTGGCCGCCTTCGACCAGCTTGCCGGGACCAGTGGGCCGCCGGTCGAGAAGGTGCCGGTCGACGGTGGCGTGGCGAGCCCGGGCGATGGGCAGGGCGAGGTGAACCTCGACATCGACGTCATCCGGGCGGTGGCGCCCAAGGCCCAGATCCTCGACTACGAGGCGCCCAACAAGGGCGGCGCGCTCGCGGCGGTCGTGGACCGGATCGTGGCCGACGGTCGGGCCGACATCGTCTCGATCAGCTGGGGCTCATGCGAGCTGTCGCGGACCCCGGCTGGGATGAGCCGGATGGCGAGCTCGATGGCGGCCGCGGCGGCGGCCGGCGTGACGGTCTTCGTGGCCAGCGGCGACCACGGTGCCTACGGCTGCATCGACCAGAACCGGACCGACCTGCGGATCTCGGTCGACTCGCCGGCCGGCGATCCCAACGTCGTCGGCGTCGGAGGGACGTTCCTGTCGATACTCGATGACGGGACCTATATCGACGAGGTCGCCTGGGAGGAGCCGCTCACCGGTTGGGCGCCCGGCGGTGGGGTGAGTGCCTTTTACCCCCGGCCGTCATGGCAGACCGGCATCGGCGTCGATAACGCGCGCTCGAACGGCAAGCGCCAGGTCCCGGACGTGGCCGCCGCGGCCGACCCGGTGAGCGGCTTCCTGAGCGTGAGCGAAGGCGAGAGCGGCCCGGTCGGCGGGACGAGCGCAGCGTCGCCGTTCTGGGCCGGTCTCACGGTCCTCATCCGCCAGCTCGCCCAGCGCGAGGGCGTCGACGGGCTTGGTGCGCTCGGGCAGACGCTCTACGAGGTGGCCGCCGCGCAACCGGCCGGGGCCGTCTTCCACGACGTGACCCGGGGCGGGAACCTGTTCGACAACGCCGGTGCCGGTTGGGACTACGCGACCGGGCTCGGGACGCCGCGCGGGACCCCGCTGGCACGGGCGATCGTCGACCACCTCAAGTAGCGTCGGCCCGCCAGGCGGTGTAGCGCGGCGGCCAGTCGTCGGCGGTGGGCCTCGCGCCGAGCAGCGCGCTCTCGATGTCGAACGCGAAGAGCGTGTAGGTGTCATCGACCTCGAACGCCCAGCCGTTGGCGACCGTTGCCCGTTCTGCCGGGT
>JBBQVJ010000125.1:0-6690 GCA_038211705.1 Candidatus Limnocylindrales bacterium
AGCGTGGACCTACGACAAGATCGATCTCCAGGGTTGGGGCCAGTCGACCTCGACCGCGGTCGACATCCCGCCCGACCTCCCGCTCTTCGACGGGCGTGCCGATGACGTCGATCGCACCGGCCGCCACAGCTTCACGTTCACAGTCACGCCCGGCGAGTTCCGTGCCAGCACGATCCTGTCGCCCGAGACGCCGATCCAGGTCGACGAGGGCGTCCGGCTCACGACCGTCGGCAACGGCTACTTCACGACGCTTGATCGCACCGGCGGACCCGACTCGTACACGGTCACCGCCCTCACGACGGTGAAGGGAACCAACGCAGGCCAGCTCAACGTCGCCGCCCTGCGCCAGACCGAGACGACCTATCCCGACGACATCAAGGCCCTCTACGCGCCGCCGCTGGCCGACGGGATGATGGGCCCGAACGCACTGAAGCTCGAGGCCAAGATCCTCGACGAGGCGCCGTCGGAGGCCCCGATCGACCTGGCCGAGCAACTGGTCACCGAGCTTCATTCGTCGGCCTACCAGTACCAGACCGACATCCGCGACCTGCCCTGCGCCAGCCTCTCCACGGTCGAGTGCTTCGCGACCTACAAGCGGGGCTTCTGCCAGTACTACGCGGCCACGATGGCGGTCATCCTGCGCGACCTCGGTATCCCCACCCGGATCGCCCAGGGCTTCCTGCCCGGCAGTCGGGATACCGGCGCGGAACAGGTCCTGTTCAGCAACGCCCACGCCTGGGTCGAGGTCTGGTTCCCGGGCTACGGCTGGCTCTCGTTCGACCCGACCGGTAGCCTCTCGCAGTTGGGCTCACTGCCCCCGGGCGACCCCAATGCCAGCTTCTCGCCCCGACCGATCCCGAGTGCCGGTTTGCCGCGACCCGCTGCGACGGGTCGGGATCCACGTCCCGTCGCGCCGTCAGCGGGGACGTTCGGTGGCCCGGGCTCGCTCGGCCCGCTGGTCGGCATGCTCGCGCTGCTGCTGATCGCGATGGGCGGGGTCAGCTTCGTGGTCTGGCAACGCGGGCCTCGGGGCGGGACGACCGCCGACGATGCCTATGGCACGGTCACTCGGATCGCATCGCGCTTCGGGTTCGGCCCGCGACCGGCCCAGACCGTGTACGAGTACGCCGGTGTCCTCGGCGATGTCCTGCCGACCGTGCGACCGGAGCTCGAGACCGTGGCCCGGGCGAAGGTCGAGTCGGTCTATGCCCGCCAGATCATGGGCGACGAGCGACTGGCCGCCCTCAATGCCGCTCAGCGGCGGCTCAGGGTCAGCCTGCTGCGGCTCGCGTTCCGACGAAAAGGACGCCACCGCCGTTAATGCCCGTTACCGGCCATGCGCCGTGACGAACGCTAGAACGCTCCGCTGCGGTCGCGCCGCTCGACCGCGGCCAGCGCGTGTTCGTCAGTGAGGCCGGCGAGGTGGGCGGTGAGGTTGTGGGCGCGCATCACCGGGCGACCCGCGCGGAGCTCGACGACCGTGATCCCACACAGGTCCATCGACCACATCCAGAAGCGATCGAGCGGGAGGTCGAACAAGGTGAGTAGGGTCACCTTGAAGACGCCGTCGTGGCCGACGATGATCGACCACGGATGGTCGAGCACCGGGTCTGCATAGCCCGCCACTTGCGGCCGATCGTGGGTGCCCGCGGGGCGGCCGTCGCCCAGCCGGGCGAGGAGGCCGGCGAGAGCCGGCCGGACCCGTGCCGCCACCTCGGGGAGTGCCTCGCCGCCGGGCGCCCAGGCCTCCAGCGGCGCCCGCCGCCAGGTCGAGAGCTCGGCGCCGTAGCGTGCCCCGATCTCTTCGCGATGGAGGCCCTGCCAGGCGCCCTGGTGGATCTCGAGAAACCCGGGGTCCGGCCGACGGACGACGCGCGTGCCCGTCGCTCTCATGGCGGCCTCGATCGCCTCGGCGGTCCGGGTCGTCCGCTCGAGCGGGGAGTGGACCAGCTCGACGGGCGCACCGCTCGGGACCGGCAGGACCGGCGGATCGTGCGGCGTGGCCAGCCGGCCCCCGACCAGGGCGGCCTGCCGCTGTCCGAGCGGGGTCAGCGGCGTCTCGGCCTGACCCTGGAAGCGACCTTCCGTGATGAACGTCGACTCGCCGTGGCGGACAAGGACCAGCGTCGCATCGAGCCCATCCGGGGCGAGCGGCGACGGCTCGGGCGTCAGCGCCCGCCTCCGAGCCTGATCGTCCACAGATCGGTCACCGCCTCGTGGGTCCGGATCGCCTCCGAAACGGCGTCTGGGACGTCGTCGTCGAGGGCCAGGATCATGAACGCGTCCTCGCGCGGCCGGGTCCGGGCCAGATGCATCGCGCTGATGTTGATGTCGGCCTCGCCGAGCATGATGCCGACCCGGCCGACCGTGCCCGGCCGATCCATGTGGCGGGTGATGAGCATGTTGTCGGCCGGCGCCATGTCGAGCCGGTAGTCGTCGAGCCGGGTGATCCGGGGCTCGCCACCGGCCACGGTCCCGGCCACGATCGTCGTTCGCCCACCGGTCTCGCCGGATAGCGTGATGAGCGCCGCGAAGGCGCCCGCGTCGGGCGTCTTGCGCTCGATGACGGTGATCCCGCGGGCCTTGGCCAGCGCCCCGGCGTTGACCAGGTTGACCCGCTCGGTGATCGACGTCTCGAGGAGGCCGCGCAGCACCGCCGCGGTGAGAGGCGTCCCGTCGAACTCGGCGAGTTCGCCGGCGATCTCGAGGGTCAGCGTCCGCACGCCGCCGCGCGAGAACTGGGCGAAGAACCGCCCGAGGATCTCGGCCAGCGGCAGGTACGGTGCCAGCGCCTTGGCCGTCTCCGGGGTGAGCAGGGGCGCGTTGACCGCGTAGCGGGCGCTTCGGCCGGCCAGCACGTCGATGACCTGGGACGCGACCTCCTCGGACACCAGGACCTGAGCCTCGGCGGTCGAGGCGCCGAGATGCGGCGTGAGCAGCGTGTTCGGGGCCGACAACAGTGGCGAGTCGACCGGCGGCTCCTGGTCGAAGACGTCGATGCCGGCGCCACCGAGGTGCCCGGTCCCGAGGGCTTCGGCGACGGCCGCTTCGTCGACCACGCCCCCGCGGGCCACGTTGAGGACGATCGAACCGGGCTTGAGCTTGGCGATGGCCTCGCGCCCGATGAGGCCGCGCGTCGCGCGCGTCAGCGGGACGTGGACGGTGACCACGTCGGCGCGGGCCAGCAGCTCGTCGAACCCCACGAGCTCGACGCCGTGGTTGGCCGCCGCCTCGGCGGTGACGAACGGATCGACCCCGACGACGGTCATCTCCATCGCCCGGGCCCGGACCGCGATGGCCTGGCCGATCTTGCCGAGCCCGATGATGCCGAGCGTCCGCCCGCGCAGCTCGAGCCCGGTGAACTGGGCCCGCTTCCATTCGCCGCGCCGGACCGAGGCGTCGGCCGGCGCGATGTGGCGGGCCAGGCCATAGAGCAGGGCCAGGGTGTGCTCGGCGGCGGCGATGGTGTTCCCGGTCGGCGCATTGACGACCACGATCCCGGCCCGCGTGGCCGCCTCGAGATCGACGTTGTCGACGCCGACCCCCGCCCGGCCGATCACGGCCAGCCGTGAGCCCGCGGCGATCAGCTCGGCATCCACCTGGACCTGGCTGCGGACGATCAGGGCGTCGTAGTCGGGGATGATCGCGCACAGCTCCTCGCGCGAAAGGCCCGGACGCTCATCGACCTCGTGTTCCGCGCGGAGGAGATCGACTCCCTCGCTGGCGACGGGTTCTGCGACGAGGACCCTCACGCACCCGCCCCGGCGGCCGTCGGTGTCACGACCCCGAGCGTCTCGAGGGCGGCGATCTGGGCGGCGGCGACCGCGCTGCCCGGTCGAACCGCGCGCCCGGCGCCGATGGCGGCGACCTCGAGCGTGCTCATCGCGCCGATGATCTCCTCGACTGTCACCGAACCGAGGTGGCCGATCCGGAAGATCTTGCCAGTCACCTTGCCCTGGCCGCCGGCCAGCACCAGCCCACGCCGCTTGAGCTCGGTGTTGAATGACTTCCAGTCGAGATCGTCGGGGACGAGGGCCGCCGTGACGGTCCGCGACGCGTGGCGCGGGTCGGCGAAGAGCTCGAAGCCGAGCGCCGTCAGGCCGGCGCGGGTGGCGGCCGCGCACGCTTCGTGGCGGGCGAAGATGGCCGGAGCGCCCTCGGCGGCCATCAGCCGAAGGCCCTCATCGACCTGGTAGACGACCGCGACGGCCGGCGTGAAGGGCGTCTGACCGTCCGCATGGCTGTCGCGGTGGGCGGGCAGGTCGAGATAGAAGCGCGGCATGGTCGCGCTCTCCATCGCGGTCCAGGCGCGCTCGGAGGCCGCGATCATGGCCAGCCCGGGAGCGGCCATCCAGGCCTTCTGTGAGCCGGTCACGACGACGTCCACGCCCCACGCGTCCATCTCGAACGGGACCGCGCCAAGACCCGACACGCTGTCGACCACGATGAGCGCCTCGGGTGCGGCCTCGCGGACCGCGGCCGCCAGTTCGCGGATCGGGTTCATGACCCCGGTCGAGGTCTCGTTGTGGGTCAGGAGCACGGCCTTGGTGTCGGGCGCCCGTTCGAGCGCCTCGCGGACCGCGGCTGGGTCGGCGGCCTGGCCCCATTCGACCTCGATCTTGGTGATGTCCGCGCCGTACGTCCGGGCGATCTTGGCGAACCGGTCGCCGAACGAACCGATCGAGACCCCGAGGACCCGGTCGCCCGGGGAGAGGACGTTGACGACGGCCGCCTCGAGTCCGCCGGTGCCCGCCGTGGTGAGAATCGCGATGTCGCTGGTCGTCCCGAAGAAGGGCTGCATCCCGTCGAGAACGCGGGCCAACATCGCGGCGAACTCGGGGCCACGGTGGTTGATCATCTGACGGGCGCCGGCCTCGCGGACGCTCGGCGGGAGCGCCGTGGGGCCGGGGATCCGCAGGTTGGGCTCGAAGCGGTCCACGGGAACCTCCGGTGTCGTGTCGGAACGGTGACGGGTCATCAGCGGCCGGCTGGTCGCCGGCTCGCGCCTATGCTGACACAAGGCCCGCGAGCCCATCGCGGGCGGCGCAGACTGGGATGTCGTTGCAACGACGGGGACGATCGGGTGGGGGACGCCGAGTCGAAGCGCGTGGTGCACTGGCGGGATGGACGACGAACGGCTCGGCGGCCGGTACCTGTTGCTCGGCCGGCACGCGACCGGCGGGATGGCGACCGTGTGGCGGGCCAAGGACGAGTGGACTGGCGAGGTCGTGGCGATCAAGCGCCTCCACCCGCATGTCGTCGCCGACCCGGCGGCGCGAGCCCGACTCGAACGCGAGGCCGACGCGCTGCGCGCACTCGACCACCCGGCGATCGTCCGGCCACGCGAACTGCTCGACGACCCCGCGGACCCGGCCCTGGTCATGGATTTCGTGGCCGGGCAGCCATTGAGCGAGCGCATCGCCGAGGGGCCGCTTCCGGTCGAGGAAGCGGTCGCCATCGCCGGGATCGTGGCCGACGCCCTCTCCGCCGCCCACGATCGGGGCATCGTCCATCGCGACATCAAGCCCGCCAACATCCTGGTCGATGACGACGGCGCGGTCCATCTCGTCGACTTCGGGATCGTCGCGCTCACCGACGCGCCACCCAACGGGCTGACCGCCGAATCCACGATGGTCGGGACGCTCCGCTATGCCGCGCCCGAGCGGCTGGCCGGTGGCGAGGTCAGCGCACGCTCCGATGTCTGGGCACTTGGCGCGGTCCTGTTCGAGATGCTGACCGGGCGGGCCGCGGTCGCTGCCGTCGATCCGGCCGCTGCCCTGGCGGCAAGCCTCGCCGCCCCGGGCGATCTCGCCGGGCTGTCGCCTTACCTGGCCTCGGTCGTGGCCACGGCGATGGCGCCCGATCCTGCTGACCGGTACCCCGATGCGGTCGCGCTCCGCGACGCGCTGGCTGCGGACGGTGCGCCGATCGATCCCGACGCGCTGACCGCGGTCGTGCCGATCCCGGTGATCGCGTCCGAGGCCACGCCGGCGCTCGCTGACTTCGTGCCCGTGGCCGCCACGGCCGAGGTGCGACCCGCTCGCCAGCCAGTGCGGATCCGCCAACGCGCCACGGGCCTCATCCTCGCCGCACTGGTGGCCGCAGCGGCCGTGTTCGCGGTCGCCGCATCGGACCTGACGTCGGGCTCGCGCGGACCGGGCGCGGGCGCTGTGGGCATCCCGGGTTCGTCGGCATCGGCGGCGCCGCGCGCGACCGCGACCGCTCAACCCTCGCTGAGTGCCGCGCCCGCGACGGCCAAGCCAAAGCCCGGCAAGGGCAACGGCAACGGCAAGGGCAGCGACAAGCACGACGACTGAACCGTCCCCGCGCGCGCGGGGATCGATGGCGTCACCGGGGCCTGTTTCTCGGCGGTCGGGTAGGGTTGCCGTCGCACGGCTCCGACGTCGACCGTCCAGAGCTGCGTCACCCATCGCACGCGAGCCGTCCAGCATGACCAACGCCTCGAGCCCTCGATCCCATCGCCGTCGCAACGCCATCGTGGCGCTGGGTCTGGTCGTGGTGATCGTCGGCATCGCCGCCATCTCGACCGACACGTTCGGCGCCGGCAGCCTGTTGGACCGGGCGGTCGCCAAGGTCGACCGCTTCCTGGCCGGACCCGTCCCCGATCGGACCGCGCCGGACACGGTCCTCGTCGTCGACGCGTCGGACGAACCAGGGGAGCTCGACCCC
>JBBQVJ010000126.1:0-6601 GCA_038211705.1 Candidatus Limnocylindrales bacterium
CACGTTCGGTCGGGCCGGCGTGGACGGGGCGAGAGGCGGCGCCGGCACCGGCTTCGAGGGGTTCGGCGGTTTCGGGGACATCTTCGATGCGTTCTTCGGCGGCGCGGCCAACGGCGCGGCCCGGCGGGGACGCCCGCAGCCCGGGGCGGACCTGCGTTACGACCTGCGGATCACCTTCGAGGAGGCGGTCAAGGGGACCGAGAAGGAGATCGATTTCACCGCCTTCCAGCGCTGCGAGACGTGCGGCGGCGACGGTGCCAAGCCCGGCACCGAGCCGATCACCTGCCCCCAGTGCGAGGGCCGCGGCGAGGTCCGGTCCGTTCGCCACACGATGCTCGGCCAGATGGTCAACGTGAGTGCCTGTCCGCGCTGCCACGGCGAGGGCAAGATCGTCGAGACGCCGTGCGAGACGTGCCACGGCGACGGCCGGACCGAGCGCAAGCGCACCCTGCGGGTCACCATCCCGCCGGGCATCGACGAGGGCCACCAGATCCGGCTCTCGAACGAGGGCGAGGTCGGCCCACGCGGCGGTCCACCCGGCAGCCTGTACGTGGCGGTCCACGTCCAGGCGCACAAGAGCCTGACCCGCGAAGGTACCGAGCTGTACTACGACGCGATGGTCACCATCGCCCAGGCGGCCCTCGGCACGAGGATAAACGTGCCGACCGTCGAGGGCGAAGAAGAGGTCGAGATCAAGCCCGGGACCCAGCCTAATACCGAGATCAAGCTGCGCGGCAAGGGCGTTCCGCACCTCCGCCGGGCGGGTCAGCGCGGCGATCTCCACGTGATGGTCGACCTGGTCGTGCCGACCAAGTTGTCCAAGAAGGCTCGCGAGCTGCTGACGGCCTACGCCGAGGAATCGGGCGATGCCGTGACCCACGGCGGCGGGCTGCTCGAGAAGCTCGGGCTGTAGTTGACCGACGCCGCCGCCGGCTCGTGGCTGGAGCTCGCGGTCGAGGCGGACGTCGAGGCCGTCGAGGCCGTCAGCGAGATCCTCGGTCGAGGGGCGCCGGGCGGGACCTCGGTCGAGCCCGCCTTCGAATTGGTCGACGATGGTCTGGGAGCTCGGTTGGACCCGAGCCGACCGGCCATCGTCAGGGCGTACGTGCCGGCCCGGGACCGCGCGGCTGCGGATCGGGCCGTGGCCGAGGTCGCCGAGGCGCTCGGTCATCTCCAGGCGTTCGGGCTGCGGCCCATCGGCGAGCTCCGCACGCGGATCGTCCAGGAGGGCGACTGGGCCGACGCCTGGAAGGCCTATTTCCCGGTGATGCGCATCGGTCGCCGGCTGGTCATCCGCCCGACCTGGCGACGGCATCGACGGTCGCCGGACGATGTCGTCCTGGCTCTTGACCCGGGGATGGCGTTCGGGACCGGGCTTCATCCGACGACGCGATTGTGTCTCGCGGCCGTCGAGGGCCTGGCGGACCGGGGGATCCTCGGCGGCGCGCGCGTCCTGGACGTGGGTTGTGGGTCGGGCATCCTGGCCATCGCCGCGCTCAAGCTCGGGGCCGTGACGGCGCTCGGGCTTGACACCGACCCGATCGCCATCGAGGCGACCATCGCCAACGCGCGCCGGAACGAGTTGGTGCGGCGGATCCGGGCTCGCCAGGGGAGCCTGCCCAGCGGGGAGCCGGCCTTCGATGTCGTGCTGGCCAACCTGATCGCCGGCCTGCTCGTGGCGCTGGCCTCACCGCTCCGCGACGAGCTGCGACCGGGCGGGATCCTGCTCGCGTCGGGGATCTTCGTCGACCGGGAGGGCGAGGTCGCGGGGGCGTTCCAGGCGGCCGGCATGATGGTCACGGGCCGGACTGCGGAGGGCGACTGGGTGGCGCTGGAGGCGAGCCGCCCGGGCTGAGGCGCGGCCCGGCAGGCTCTCCGGCAGGGCGGACCGGGCGACGGCCCTACAATCGCTGGCGATGCCCGCCTACTTCCCGTTTCTCCTCGTCGCCCACATCATCCTGGCGATCAGCCTGGTCCTGCCGTCGATCCTGCTGCCCTTCGCGCTGCGGACGCGGCGAGCCACGGTCGAGTCGGAGAACGGCTTCGTCCGGGCGCTCCTGTACGCCCAGACGCACGGCACGATCGCGATCGGGATCGGGCTGGCGTTGACGGGGCTCGGGCTGATCGTGTCGCTCGGCTCGTCGCTGTTCCAGCAGGGATGGCTGCTGGTCGCGCTGACGATCTATCTCATCAACCTCGCCATCGCGTTCTTCATCCAGCGCCCGAACCTGCGGCGGCTGGTCGGGGTCCGCGCCGCCGCCGATGACAAGACCTGGCTCGAGCGAGCCAAGCGCCAGCGCTACGTGTCCTACCTGATGGCCGGGCTGGTCGGCACGATCGGGTTCCTGATGAGCTCCAAGCCGGTGCTCTGGTGACGCCCGACGACGCGCTGGCGTCGGTGGTCGCGGACTGCCCCTTCTGCAAGATCGCGGCCGGCACGATCCCGGCCGACCGCGTCCACGAGGACGACCTGGTCGTCGCCTTCCGTGACATCGCGCCGCGGGCGCCGACCCACATCCTGCTCATCCCGCGCCGCCACATCGCCTCGGCGGCCGATCTGACCGAGGCGGACGGCCCGCTGCTGGGGCGGCTCTTCGCCGTCGCCGCGGACCTCGCGCGCACGGCGGGGATCGCCGAGGGCGGCTACCGGCTCGTCTCCAACGTCGGGCGCTGGGGTGGCCAAACGGTCGACCACCTCCACATCCACCTGATGGGCGGTCGGGCTTTCGATTGGCCCCCCGGATGAGGGCCGGCGGACACGCCCGGGCGATGGCCGCGGGGCTCGCCCTGAGCGCGGCCCTCGCCGTCGCCGCCTGCGGGCCGACCGATGTCCCCGGCCGAACCTTTCCGGTCGAATCGGTCGGGCCGTCCATGACGGTCTCGCCGGCGGTCAACCAGACGCGGCTGGCGCTCGTTCAGGCGCTCGGCCAGCACAACCTCGTCCTGTCCGACACCCAGACGCCGGTGCGACCCGCCGAGGCGCCGCTGCTGGCCGCCGCGCCGCGAGCGGTCTACCAGGTCATCCTGCCCAAGGACCCTGGCCGCGGCTTCATCGTCGTCTACGAGTTCCTCGATCCGGACCGGTCGGGGGCGGCGGCGGCGCAGGAGCAGGCGTACCTTGCGACCGGACCGGCCCGCGTCCAGACCCCGCCCGGGACGGTCTCGATCATCCGGGGGGTCGGCTCTATGGTCGTCTTCTACCAATGGCTCCCGGATGCGTCGCTCGACGCCTCGGCGGCGGGGATCGAGACCTCGCTCGAAACGCTCGGCATCGGTTACCCGGTCCCGAGCTGACGCCCGTCTGACGCCCGTCAGGCGACGGGCAGTGGCGTGTCGGCGGCGACCCAAGCGCGGACCTGGCCGCGCTTGATCTTGAGGGTATGGGTCCGCGGGAAGTCCTCGTCCGGCCACAGCCGCCAGCCGGCGACACGCTGGTTCGGGCCGAGGCTGGCGTTGGCCGCCTTGACGGCCGCATCGATCCGCTCCCGGAGGACGGCGGGCTCGGTCGTGCCGATCGCCCCGGGTGCGCCCGCCGCCGAGCCCAGGATCACCGCTTCGATCCGGCCGGGCGCGGTCTCCAGGACCACCGAATCGCGGATGCCGGCGATCCGCAGCGCGTTCTCGATGTCCTCGGGATAGACGTTGAAGCCGTTGGGCAAAACGATGATGTCCTTGACCCGGCCCGACAGGATCAGTCGTCCCTCGGCGTCGAGGTGGCCGATGTCCCCGGTCCGATACCAGCCGTCCGGGGTGAACGCCTCGGCCGTGGCGGTCGGGTTCTCCCAGTAGCCGCGGAAGACGGTCGGGCCTTTGAACTGGATCTCCCCGTCGTCGGCGATGCGCATCTCGACACCCTCCGGCGGCCGGCCGACGGTGCCCAGACCGTGGTCGTCCAGCCGGGTGCTGCTGCCGGTCCCCGTCTCGGTCGCTCCGTAGCCCTGGAGGACCGTGACGCCGAGGTCCTCCCAGCCCTGCTGGAGCGCTGGCGGCAGGAACGCCCCGGCCGACACAAAGAGCCGAAAGTGGCCGCCGAGCTGCTTGTGAACGCTCCCGAAGAGCCACGGCCGGAGGGCCATCGGCAGGTGCCGGGCGATCGCCCGGAGCCGACTGAACGCGGTCTCGCGGCCGCGCTTGACGACCTCGCGCTCGATGGCGCTCCAGAACAGGTCAAGCACCTGCGGGACGACGACCATCGAGGTCACCCGGTGGTCGCGAAGGGCATCGAAGATGACCCGCGGGTTCCGGCTGCGGACGTACAGGATGTCCGCCCCGACCGAGAGCGCGTAGTACAGCCCGACCGCCTGCTCGAGGAGGTGCGACAGCGGCAGGAGCGACACGAGCCGGTGCTCCATCCGCGGGACGATGCGATGGAATGATTCGATCGAGGCCATGACGTTGTCATGCGCGAGCATCACGCCCTTGGGTGTGCCGGTCGTGCCCGAGGTGAAGACGAGCTCGAAGAGGTCGCCGGGCACGGGGGCCGGCCAGGCGGCCAGCTGGGCCTCCCAGTCCGGCGGGAAGGCCGCGTCGAGCTCGGCGGCGAGTGCCTCCACGGTCGTCGTCGGGAAGCGCTCGAGACCGGCCTCGCGCGGGTCAGGGGCGTCGCGGCCGGTGCCCAGGATCAGGTGCCTGGCGCCCGAGGCCCGCACGATGCCCTCGATGGCGTCGGGCGACATCCGGAGGTCGAGCGGGACGAATACCAGCCCGGCGCGCATCGCACCGAAATAGGCGGCCGGGAGCTCCGGGGTGGAGGGTGACCAGGTCAGGATCCGCTCGCCCGGCTCGAGCCCGATCGCGCGCAGCCGCCAGGCCGCGAGCCGCGATCGCCGATGGAGCTCGCGATAGCTCCACGCCGCGGTCGTACCGTCGTCGAGACGCAGGCTGAGGGCGGGCTTGTCGGCATTCGCCCCGACGGCGGTATCGAGGAGCTCGAGCAGGGTCGACATAGGCCCTCCAGATCTGAGTGCTTGCATCGTACCGGTTGACACAGGCGAGACGGTCAGGCGTCATAGTGCGGTAGCCGTCCCCCGAGGTGACCGTCAGTGCACCCGATCCTGGCCCAGGTCGGACCAATCACGATCCTGACCCACGACGCGTTCTCGCTGTTGGCCCTGTCGGTCGGGCTGGCGATCTACTACCGGGCGTTGCAGCCCCGTGGCCGAGAAGCTGGCGTTCACCTTCTGCCGACTGGGGACCACCGGGCTGATCGTCTGGGCCGTGGGACCGGCGGTCTTCGTGCTCGTGGTCGCGCTCATCGCCATCCCCTCTACGCCCGGTCGATCACGCTCGGCGTCCACTGGTCGAAGTGTCTGCTCCGTCGATTGTCGCTCATCATCGGCTTCTGGGCCGTCATTGCGGTCCCCGATGCGTACTGGCTGTTCGTGCTCGGTGGGCACCTCCCGAACGTTTGACCGCTTCTGGACCCTCGGCTATGCTCCGCCAGCCTCGGATGGGACTGCCGTTCGGGGACGTCCGGGCCGGTTGGCCGCGAGCCCGACGCACCGCACACGACCCCCGGCCTGGGGAGGTGAACCGGGATTGGCAGAAGTCCGAGTGGGTGAGAATGAGACGTTCGAAAGCGCACTGCGTCGCTTCAACAAGAAGATCCAGCAGAGCGGCATCCTCGCCGAGGCTCGCCGGCGCGAGCATTACGAGAAGCCCTCTGTGAAGCGCAAGCGCAAGGAAGCGAAGCGCAAGAAGAACGCCCGAACACAGGTCGGCTGAGCGGGCCCTCCGCCCGACCTCCCAGCCCCCTGATCCCCGCGGGCCCACCGGCGGCCCACCGCGACCCGCGGTGGCCCGCCCGCCCGAGGTGCCAACCGGTGTCCATTCACGACCGAGTCCAGTCCGATATCGCCATCGCGATGCGTGGCGGCGATGGGCTGCGTCGCGATGTCCTGCGAATGGTCGTGAGCGCGGCCTATAACGTCGAGAAGAAGCAGGGCCGGCCCCTGACCGACGACGAGTACCTGGCCGTCGTGAGCCGCGAGGTCAAGACCCGTCGCGAGTCGGTGGAAGCCTTCCGGGCCGGCGACCGCGAGGACCTCGCCGGCAAGGAGGAGGCCGAGATCGCGATCCTCGGCGAGTACCTGCCAGACGCCCTGACCGAAGACGAGATCGTCGAGCTCGTACGCCAAGGGATCGACGCGACCGGCGCGTCATCGGCGCGCGATATGGGAGTGGTCATGGGCTGGCTTGCGCCGCGGACCCGCGGTCGGGCCGATGGCAAGCGGCTGAGCGAGCTCGTCGTCCAGACGCTCGCGGGCGCCGACCTGGCCGCGCACGACGTCGGGACCCACTGACCGCCCAGCCGATGCCCCGACCATGCTGACCCGTCGCGCCGACAGCCCCGCCCGCTTCACCCGGGCCGATCTGCCGCGTCTCGTGATCGCGGCCGGGGTCCTCATCCTGGCCCTGACCGCGATCCTCGGCGCGGACATCCTGCCCAAGGCGCCGCTCGAAGTCGAGGTCGGGCAACTGGCCCGAACTGATATCCGCGCTCCCCGAGCGCTCGATTTCGAGAGCACCGTGCGGACCGAGGCCGCGCGCGTGGCAGCCAGCACTGCGGTTCCACCCCAATACTCGTTCACGACCGAGAACG
>JBBQVJ010000127.1:0-6589 GCA_038211705.1 Candidatus Limnocylindrales bacterium
CATCTGCTCGGCTGCCTCGATGGCGCGCTCCGCGGTGGTCACAGCCGCCGACCAGTCGCCGGCGTAGAGGGCCAGCTCGGCGACGTGGGCGTAGAGATCCGCGTCGGACGACTCGTCGCCGCTGTCGCGCGCCCACTGCAGGTGCAGCTCGAGTCGTTGCCGCGCGAGCTCGAACTGGCCGGTGTACTTCCACCACAGCCCTGGGATGGTTGACACCACCCAGACCGACAAGGCCATGTCCAACACCAGCGCCGTCTCGAAGGCCGCGAGGTCCGGTGGCGCGCCGCTGAGCACCTCGGCGAAGAATGATGAGAACCGGGCGAAGGCTGCACCGGAGGGGTCGGCCACGGGGTCGATGAGCTCCACCGCGGCTCGGCCATGAGCCTGCGCAGTCGTCGTATCGTTCAAGAAGAGGGCGAGTCGACCGTGGATCCGGCCACGCAGCGCCCGGTCGTCCTCGGCATCGAGCAGTGCTTGTTCAAGGAGGCCGCTCGCACCGGGTCCGTCCAGGTACCACACGATGGTCCCGAGCAGGAGTAGCGCCTCCGCGCGTGGCCTCCCGGCTGGGATCCACGAGCGGGCGTCCTCGAGCACGTCGCGGCCACCCTCAAGATCACCCGCTTCGAACCTCGCCTCGGCTTCGAGGGTGGCCAACCGGGCAAGGTCCTCGAGCCGGTCCGGCGGCGTCAGGGATCGGGCGCGGGCCAGCAGGCCAGCGCCGAGGTCGGGCGCACCTCGTCGTGCCGTCTGGCGCCCAGTGGTCTCGAGTCGCTCGGCGAGCTCGGCATCGGGCTCCGTGGCGGCCAGCGCGAGGTGGACCGCGCGCTCCTCGCCGTCGGGCAGCACGGCTCCGAGCCGGCGGTGGAGCGAGCGGCGGCCTCCCTGCGTGAGACTCGACTGGATCACCGACCCAAACAGCGGATGGGTCAAGCGGACGGTGGCTCGGTCGATCTCGACGATCCCGGCCGACTCCGCCTCATCCAGCCCAGCCAGGGCCGACGAACCATCGAGCGACGCGTCGGCGACGAGGGCGACCGTCGGATGGGACAGGAGACTTGCCAGCAGCAGCGCGTCACGGCTGGCAGGACTCAGGCGCGCCAATCGGGCGTCCAGCAGGTCTCTGAGGCGTTCCGGGACGGGCATCGGCTGGTCGGGTTCGAGCGTGGTCACGCCCGAATCGATCAGCGCTCGTCCGATCTCGATGGCGGACATGGGGTTGCCGCCGGAGGATGTCTCGATGCGGGCGACCAACGGTCTCGGGAAGCGATGACCCGTGCGAGAGGTCAGGATCCGATGGAGCCCGCCGAAGTTGATCGGACCAAGCTGGAGTCGACGAGCCTGCAGGTCCGGCGCGGAAGCCACCTCGTCGAAGAGGGGAGCGACCTCGCCGGTCCGTCGCGCGAGCAGGAGGCCGATTCGCGCGTCCCCGAGCCGCCGGGTCGCGAAGGCGATCGTACGGGCCGATGGCGGGTCCAGCCACTGACTGTCATCGATGGCAATCAGAAGCGGCCGATCGCGCGTCCAGCGTCGAAGGACCGCGGTGACCGCCACACCGAGGGCACCCTGGTCGACGCCCTCATCGGCGATCGCCAACAGCAGCGCGGAACGCAGCGCCTGTGCCTGGGGCGGGGGCAGCCGACCGAGATCGTCGCTCGTGACGCCGTCCAGGAGGTCGCGCAGGGCGACGAAGGACAGTGCCTGCTCGACCGCGGCCGGAGTGCACGACACGGTGAGGATCCCGCGCTGTCGGGCGAGGTGGACCGCTGCCTGCCAGACCGTCGACTTGCCGAGGCCCGCCTCGCCATCGATCAGCAGGGCGGTGGCGCCGCCGTTCCGAGTGGCGATGTCGGTCAGGAACCCCTCCACCGCCTCGGCCTCGGGACCCCGGCCGACGACCCCGGCCCAGGCCGAGCCCGAGTCTGCGATTCTCATGCCAACAACGGTACCCGCTCGGGCGGGCCGCGGCCGTCGGGTGCGATGGAGGGCGGCACGTGTCAGCGCGGTCCCATTTGAAGGCATCGATGCGGGCGCTGATCCGCATGACCGGGTCCGCGGCGCTCGTTTGGATCGTGGTCGCGGTGGTCGGAGTGGCCGCGGTCCTCGCCGCGCCCCCGCCTAAGGGCACCGTCGGACCGTTGCTCCAGCTCACCCCGACGAGCGGCCGGGCCGCCGCCTCGTTCACGGCCGACTACTGGTATGTGGACGGCAGCGGTGGGAAATGCACCTTCACGACCGTCGAGTTCAGCTGGGACGGCAACCTCCTCGCGACGGTGAAGACCGATCCGCCCGACTCCGCCGACCTGACGTACTGCTCGGCGTCGCATGTGGTCGCCCAGGCGCCGACCACGGCCGTCGGCAGCCGCATCGTGTCCGCGGTCGCCTGCTTCGTTGACTCCAAGGGCGTCACGACCTGCCCGAGCAGCGCGGCCTACCAGGCCAAGTACGTCGTCCAGCCGACACCGACGCCGACGCCAAGACCGACACCGAAGCCGACGCCGAAGCCGACGCCAAAGCCGACCCCAAAGCTGACGGCGACGCCCACCGCGTCCCCGACGCCGAGCCCGACGCCGAGCCCGACGCCGACCGACGGTCCGACACCAACGCCGAACCCGACGCCGAGCCCGACCTTGGTGCCGTCGGCCACGCCCGCGCCGTCCGCCTCGCTCGAGCCTGCGGTTCCACCGAGCGCCCTGCCGACGGCCCAGCCCGGACCGAGCGACAGTCCCGGACCAACCGGCGGCGTCCTCGGCGGAACGGACCCGGGCAGGCCGCCGACCGGCGGGAGCGCCTACGTGCCGGAGATGGCGGCCTACGTCCTCGGGCCTGCCGGCGGCATCGACCCGGCGGTCGTCGCCACGAACCTGTTCCTCACGCTGCTGCTCGTGTTCCTATTCGCGCTCACCGCCGAGATCTTCAACAGCACGATGGACGCCAACCGGGACGAGATCCACGGCTGGTGGGCGCGACTGATGCGAGGCCCGTTCGGGGTCATCGGCTCGCTGACGGTGCCGGGCGCCTCGCTCACGCGGCTGGCCGGATCCGGTCGCCTCGGGAGCGTCATCCGCGTCCTCGCCGTGCTGTCGCTGATCGGGCTGATCTACAGCTTCCTGAGCCATTGGCGGCGGAGACCAAGGCGACCTACGAACCCGACGAGGCGTGAGCGAGGGCGGTCGTCGCGTCGAGCTGGCCCCCGCCGCGCAGCGCCAGCTCCGACGGCTCCCGCCCGGTGACGCAGCACGACTCCGTGGGCCGATCCTGGCGCTGGCCATCGAGCCGCGCCCGCCGAGCGTCACGAAGCTCGCCGGCACCGACTTCTGGCGCCTCCGTATCGGCGATCACGGATCGAGCCGTAGCCAATGGCCTGAGGCCCGGGCCTAGACGAGCCCGACGCTAATGCTCGAGTCGGCTGGCCGACAGGCGCCGGCGGGCAGGCTTTGGTCGTTGACGATCCGCTTGTTCTGCCCGGACTGCGGGCTGAACGAGCCCGTGAAGCCGGCCGCCGTCCAGGCCGACCGCGCCGCGGCAACAGTCATGCCGACGAGGTTCGGCACGGTTCGGCAGACGGGCGTCGGGGTCGGTATCGGGGCTGGCGTTGCGGTGGCGGTCGGGGGCGGGGTGGGCGCCGGAGTGGGTGTCGGCGTGGACGTGGGCGTCGGTGTCCGGGTCGCGCCGGGTGTCGCGGTCGGGCCTGGGGTCGGTGTCGGCGCAGCCGTTGGGGCCGCCGTCGGCGTCGGTGGTCTCGGCGTGGCTCCGCGCGGCAGGGTCGGCGTTGGCCGAGCGGTGGGCTGCGGCGTCGAGCCCGGCGGATCCGTTTGGCCGGCCGCAGGGCCGGTTGGGTCCGTCGCTGCCGGCGGATCGATCGTCTGGCTCGCTGTGGCTCCCGTGGGAGCGACGTTGGGGTCCGTCGCCCCAACAGCGTTCGAAGGCGCCGTTGACGAACCAAGCGCGGTGACTCCGGCCGGCTGATCGGTCGCGCTCAGCACGCCGCCGGTCGGCCGGAACCAGCCACCGACCGTCAGTGCCAGTACCGACGCCACGACGACAAGCGCACCCGCCGCGATCGGCGCCCGTCGTTCGCGGCGCCGCGCGCTGGTTGCCCCGAGGCGGATGCCGCCCCCGACCGAGGCCTCGATCGCGATGACGCGCGGGAAATCGCAGCGAGGGCACGCCCCATCGGCGTCAGCCCAGCACCAGCGGCAGGCGTAGACATTGCAGGAAGGGCAGTGGCACAGGCTGACCACCCCGACCGCCGGGCCGATGTCGCCCGTGTCAACATGCCGGCCGCAGTGCTCGCAGACCGGTCGAGGGGGTCCCGGATCCCCGCCGAACAACGCGTCGGCTCCCGGGGCTTGGGAGGGGTGGGCCGGTTCGCCGGCTTCCCTGATGGGCACGCCAGTCAGTTGCCGCGAACCTGCACCAGCCGCTCAGCCGAGTCGAAGCTGAGGACACGCCGACGATTCATGGCCCTCCTCCGATGCTCCCGGGGTTCACGGCCAGTGTCGGGCCGGGTGTGGGCGCTAGTCAACCCGAGGTGGATCGCTCGCTGGCGATTCCGTGGCGGCGGTGCGCCAGGTGCCGCGCGATCGACAAACCGTCCAGCGTTTGATGCTTGATTTCCGCCCCTCCAGCGACCAGCGGTCCGCCCTATGCCAATAGACGGCATCAAGACGCCGGCGGCCTGGCTCGGGCGACCCACGCGGGCGACTGGTTCCGTCGACCCGCTCGCGTCCTGCCTGGTTCCGTCGACCGGTTTCGGCGACCCGCTCGCGTCCTGCCTGGTTCCGTCGACCGGCTCGCACCTAACCACCTCGCACTCACTACCTCGCCCCGTGCCTCGCCACACCGTCGAGATATGCCGTCTATTGGCATCAAGAAAACGAAGGTGTCCCCCGCGGCCAAGATCAAGCATCAACCTCATCGGCTGGCGGGATGTCGCGAGCGCGCGCCTCGGCCCGTAGACCCGCCATCGGGGCCTCATCAGGCCGGCTTGTGGCCCTCGACCGTGCCCGGCCCGCGGCGGTAGACGCGCAGCTCGATGACACTCGGGACGTGCCACTCCAGCGAGAGCATGACCCGCCGGCCCGCCGCGTCGACATCGACCTGCTGGAGGTGCTGCAGGAGCGTTCCGGATTCGACCCCGAGGACAGCGGCCATCTCGGCATCGGCGCTGGCAGGTGCGACGATGGCCTCCCCGTGCCGAACGGGGTGACCCTTGGCCACGAGCAGCGCGTAGAACGACCCGTCGAGGGCCTCGCGGTCCCGGGCCGCATCCACGATGTCAGCGGGCAGGTGATCGATCGAATAGACCGCCGGCCGATCGTCTGCCGTCCGAACGCGCCGGACGACCACCACCGGCACCCCTGGCTCGAGATCGAGAAGCTCGGCGACCATCGCCGAGGCCGGGACGGTCTGGACGTCGAGGATCCGCCGGCCGCCGCGCACCCCGGTCGACTCGAGATACGACGTGTACGAGAAGTTGATGTCGAGCGAGTTGCGCAGCGACGGCCGTGCCGTCACGTAGGTCCCCGAGCCCTGGCGACGGGACAGATATCCCTCCTCGACGAGCCCGCGGACGGCCTCGCGGATGGTGGCCCGGCTGACGTTGAACTCGGAAGCCAGGGCGTCCTCGTTGGGGAGCTTCGAGCCCGACTCGTAGGCGCCGGTGATCACCGCTCGACGGAGCCCATCGCGGACGACGTCGGCCAGGAGCGGGCGGGCGGTGGCCCTGAGAGGCGAGGTCGACGCGGAGGCGCTCCCGCCCCTCTCGATCGGCGCGGCGGCGCTCCGAGATCGCCCGGTGACGACCGGCTCCGTCACGCCGCGGCCACCGGCTTCGAACGCCGCTGACCGCGTCGATACACGAGCCCTGCCAGCACCATCGACAGGATCGTCACGGTCAGCAGCACGGTCGCGATCGCGTTGACCGCGGGGCTGACGCCGCGCCGAATCGAGGCGAACAGGTAGATCGGCACGGTCTGATCCTGGCCGCTGGTGAAGAAGGCGATGATGAAGTCGTCAAAGCTGAAGGTGAATGCCAGGAGCGCCCCGGCCACGATCGCCGGCTGGAGCAGCGGGTAGGTCACCTGCCGGAACGTCCGCCACGGCGAGGCGAACAGGTCCTCCGACGCCTCGATCAGGCTACGGTCCATCCCGCGCATCCGGGTCCGGACGAGGACGTTGACGATGGCCAGCGTGAACAGCGTGTGCGCGGCGATGACACTGGCCGAGCCAAGCCCGAGATGTGGCGCCGACGCCCCGGCGAAGTACGCCAGCCAGGGGTTGATCCAGTCGAACGCGGTGACGATGAAGATCAGGGTGGCGATGCCGATGACGATGCCGGGAACGATGATCGCGACGTAGGTGATGAGCTCGACCAGCCAGCGCAGGCTTGGCCGCAGGCGGTCCATGGCCAGCGCGGATGCGGTGCCCATGATCGTGGCCAGGACGGCGGTGACCGTCGCGATCGTCAGGCTGTTGCGCAACGCGTTCATCAGGAACCGGTCCGACCAGGCGATCGCGTACCACTGCAGCGAGAAGCCCTTGAGATCGGTCACGTGGCGGCCGGCGTTGAAGCTGTAGATGACGACGA
>JBBQVJ010000128.1:0-6516 GCA_038211705.1 Candidatus Limnocylindrales bacterium
GTCTACGGTCATGTCACGAAGCGATCGCTCGCGGCCTTGAGCGGGATCCTGTTCATGGGGCTCATCGGCCTCATCGTCGCGATGGTGATCAACCTGTTCCTCCGGAGCAGCGAGATCACCTGGATCATCTCGATCGTCGGCGTCGTCCTGTTCACCGTATTGACCGCCTACGACGTCCAGCGCATCCAGTCGGGCGACCTCGCGGCCCGGCTCGGCTCGATGGAGAAGGCGGCCGTCATCGGCGCGCTCCATCTCTACCTCGACTTCATCAACCTCTTCCTGTTCATGCTCCGCCTGCTCGGCAGCCGCTGACCGGATCAGGAAGGCGCGCCGCTCGAACCACCGCTATGTCGGGCGCCGACGTCCAAGGCCGCGTACCGGGCGAGTCCGGGTTCGCGCGGCGCTTGGGCTTGAGATCGGCGCGAGCGGTTTCGGGTCGGGCTTGATCTTGGCCCTGACCGCGGCCCGGGTGGCCGCCGTGGCCCGGGTCGGCGACAGCAGACGGGTCGCGTCGATCGCGGGCATCGGCTTGGCGAACAGGTAGCCCTGGCCGACGTCGCAGCCCATGGCGCGGAGCGTCTCGAACTGCGCTTCGGTCTCGATGCCCTCGGCAACCACGCTGATCCGCAGGCCATGCGCCAGCGCGAGGACCGCCTCGACGATGGAGCGGTCCGCCTCGCCCTCGAGACCGGCGACGAACGTCCGGTCGATCTTGATCGTGTCGAGTGGCAGGTGCTTGAGGTATGACAGCGACGAGTAACCCGTCCCGAAGTCGTCGAGCACCAGCCGGACGCCCATGTCACGCAGCCGGCTGAGGGTCCGGATCCCGACCTCGGACTGGTCCATCACCACGCTCTCGGTGATCTCGAGCTCGAGGGTGGACGGGTCCAGCCCGGTCTCGGCCAGGATCGCGGCGACGCTCTCGACGAGATCCGGCTGGACGAACTGGCGGGCCGAAAGATTGACCGACATCAGCAGCCGTGGGCCGCGTGGCCGGGCGTCGTGCCATTTCCGGGCCTGCTGGCAGGCCGTTTCGAGGACCCAGCGGCCGAGCGGGATGATGAGCCCGGTCTCCTCGGCAAGCGGGATGAAGGCGAGCGGCGGGACGAGGCCGCGGACCGGATGCTGCCAGCGCACCAGCGCCTCGAAGCCCAGGATCCGGTCGGTTTCGAGATCGATCAGCGGCTGGTAGTGGAGCCGCAGCTCGCCGCGCTCGATCGCCCGCCGCAGGTCGTTCTCCAAGTCGATCCGGTCCATGGTCTGGTCGGACATCGACGGCTCGAACAGGACGTAGCGTCTCGAGGGGTCGCGCTTGGCCCGGACCATCGCGATCTCCGCCTCGCGCAGCATCTCGCCCGGCGTCGCGCGACCCGGCCGCCCGACGGCGATGCCGAGCGACGCGCTGATGAACCACTCGCGGCCGCCCATCGGAAACGGCACCCGGAGATCCGCACCGATCCGGTCGGCGATCGCCCGGGCTTCGTCCTCATCGACCACCGGATCGAGGATGATCCCGAACTCGTCGCCACCGAAGCGGGCGACCGTGTCGCTCGGCCGGAGCGAGGTGATCAGGCGCTGCCCGACAGCCACGAGCAGTCGGTCGCCGACGGCATGGCCGACGCTCTCGTTGATGACCTTGAACCGATCGAGGTCGAGCAGGATGACCGCGATGGGCTCGGTCGTGTCCGATTGCGACGAGGCCAGCGCATGACCGATCCGGTCGGTCAGCAGCTCGCGGTTGGGCAGGCCCGTGGTCCGATCGTGGAGCGCGCCGCGCTGCGCCGCATCGAACAGGCGCGAATTGTCGAGCGCGATCGAGGCGAGCTGGGCGAACCGGACGAGCGCGTGGGTCTCGCGCGGCCCGAACGCGCGATCGAGCGTGCCCGACGCCAGGCCGATCACGCCGACCGTCGTCCCGCCTGAAGCCAGCGGAACCCCGATCATCGAGCCGAACCCGGCCCGTGGCAGATACGGCAATCGCTCGGGGTATGTCGCGTAATCGGCTACGGCGATCGGCGCGCCGGACCGGAAGACCGCGCCGGCAAGCCCCTCGTCGACGGACATCCGATCGCCGACCATCGCCTCGAAGAGACCGCTTCCATGGCTGACCACGAGCGATCCATCCGGCTCGACGAGGTGGATGTAGCCGTGGGGTGTGCCAAAGAGGGCGGTCGCCCGGGCCAGGATGGTCTCGAGCAGGACCGTCGAGTCATTCCGATCGAGGAGGGCGAGGGCGGTCTCGTCGAGGGCGCGCAGGTACGGGTCGGCGGGTGATTCGCGCCCGGCCGCAGAGCGACCCTCGGGTTTGGCCAGGTAGAGCGCACGATCGGCCATCTCGACGAGGGCGTCCTTGGTCCGGCCGTCCTCGGGAAAGCAGGCCACCCCGACGCTGACCGCCACCGGCGGTCCACCGCTCGTGGCCGAGACGTCGGCGACACCGCGTCGGATGCGCTCGGCGACCTCGTGCGCCACGGCCCGGTCGGCGCCTGTCAGGATGGTCACGAACTCGTCGCCGCCATAGCGGTAGAGGCGGTCGCCCTCGCGCGTGGCGTGGGCCATGGCACCCGCGACGCCGACAAGGAAGGAATCGCCGGCCGGGTGGCCGCACGCGTCGTTGAAGGCCTTGAACCCGTCGAGGTCCAGCATCAGGACCGCGAACGGCTGACCTCCGCCGCCGTCGGCCACGGTCTCGCCGAGCTCGCGCTGGAAGGATCCGTGGTTGCGCAGCCCGGTCAGCGCGTCGAGGTCCGCCCGGACGCGGACGGCGCCATGGGTCTCGGCGTTCTGGAGCGCGATCGAGGCCTGGCCGGCGAACAGTTGGGTCAGCTCGAACTCATTGGCGCTGAAGGCCGCCTCAGCCTCGCCCATCCGGCCGATGTTGAGCGTGCCGATCGTCTCGCCGTTCACGATGAGCGGGACGACGATCATCGCCTCCGGCTCGAACGGAGTGCCGGGCACCTGGATCGAGCGGGGATGGAGGTGGGCCTCGTTGGCGAGCACCGCCTCGCCGCGCTCGATGACCCAGCCAGTGATCCCGGAGCCGATCGGGCTCTCGTGGGCGAGGATGAGGTCGGCGAACCGGTCGCGCGAGACGACCGCGCGCCGTACCCCGGCCACCTGGTCGACCTTGTAGATCGTCAGCGAGTCGTACGGCACGATCGCCCGGAGCGAATCGGCGATCAGGTCGAGGACGCCGGCTGGCTCGAGGGTGGACAGCAGTCGCTCGTTGACCTCGAGCAACCGGCGCTGGCCCTCCAGTTGGTGCTCGAGCTCATCCTGCTGGCGCCGCAGCCGCTCCATATTCGTGCCGTTCACCAGCGACTGCGCGGCATAGCCCGCGAAGATGCGCAGCGTCGTCTCGTCATCGGCGTCGAATCGGTCGAGCCCGTCCTTCGAGACCACGATGACGCCATAGACGACCCCGTCGAAGAGCATCGGGACGAGGAGCATCGATTCGGGTCCATCGATCGAACGGACGACGAGCGTCCGCGGGTCCGCCCCGGCGTCGCCGAGTCGGACCGATTCGCCGTGGGCGGCGACCCAGCCGGTCAGCCCGGTCCCGATGGCGACGCGCAGCATCGCCGGGTCTGGGTCCCTGGCGCCGAGGAAGATGCCCTGGAAGGCGATCGGCTCGCACATCGAGGTCTCGTGGTCGACCCGGTAGACACGGATCGTGTCGTGGTCGATCAGGGTCCGCGCCTCGGCGACGATGGCCTGGGCGATGCCATCGACGTCCTGGAGCCGGTTGAGCCGGCCGGCCAGCTCCGAGATCGCGCGCAGCCGGTCGGTCATCGTCCGGGTCGATTCGGCCAGCCGGGCGTTGCCGATGGCGGTCGCCATGTGGTCGGCAAAGGCGCGGGCGAGGTCGATCTCGTCGGGCGTCCACGCGTAATCGGTGAGGTGATAGAGCACGAGCAGACCCAGCGGGGTGTCGCCGAAGACGATCGGGACGAAGCAGATCGTTCGGACGCCGGCGCGCCGGTAGATCTTCCGAAGACGGGGCAGGGTGGAGGCCAGGTCGCCGCTCAGGACCTGGACCTCTCGTTCGTTGAGCGCGAGCATCCCCGCCGTCCCGGCCTCTCGTGGCAGCGTGGCGACGATCCCCAGGATCTCCGGCGAGAGACCCCGCTGGGCGACGAGGTGCAGGGGTGTGACGGAATCGTCGTAGGTCCATAGGCCGGCCTGATCGACGCCGAACAGGGTGAAGGCCTCGTCGATGACGTCGCGGAAGAGCCCTTCGAGATCGTGCCGGCCGCTGACCTCGGCGGCGATCCGGCGGAGCGCATCGGCCCGTGGCGGAACGTCCGCGCCCAGCGCAGGGAGCGGCTCCTCGCTGGGTCGCTGCTGTGCGACGACCATCGCTGGGACGCACGCCTCCATTGCTTTGTCGAATCGGCCGATCTGGGGTGATGGGATGCGACACCACGGTACGGGGGTCGCCCCCGAACGGCGATAGCCCATCGGTACCCCCTGGCCGATGACACGCCATTGATGTGAGCGTGCGACCATGAATGGACCGCAGCACTGCGGACCACGACGCCGGCAAGCCGACCGTCTCGCCCGCGCGGGAACGCGCCCAGACCCGCTAGCGCGAGGCGGCGACCTCAGAGCTCTCCGACCGACGCGATGATCGTGTCCGCGAGAGGCTCGAGGTCCGCCCGCCGACCGACGCCGGTCAGGACACCGATGGTCAGGCCGGCGCCGGCCGCGCGTGCCATCTCGAGGTCTGCCGGTGCGTCACCGACGACGGCCGTGCGGGCCGGCACGACCCCGAGCGCCGCGCACACGTGGACGACCATGTCCGGCGCCGGCTTGACCGCGATGCCGTCGTCGGCACAGACGGTCGCGTCGATCTCGCCGGTCAGCGCGAGCGCGGCCAGGGTTCGTTCGGTCGGAGCGCGGTCGTCGCTGGTGGCCAGCGCGACCCGGCGGCCAGCTTCACGGAGCCGGCCAAAGAGGGCGTGCAGGTCGGCCACCGGCCGGGCCATGGCCACCGGGTCTGGGGCGTGCCAGGCCCTCTCGAGCGCCCGTTCCGCGTCGGCGGCCGGGACATCTGCCGCCAGCAGCACATCGAGCGTCCGCTCGCGAAGGCGGGCCATGGGCGTCGCGGCCAGTCCACCGCTGGGCCGAACGACGCCGGTCGCAGGGTCGTAGCCGAGCATCGCCACGAGCGGCGACCCGACCGGCCGAGCGGTCGCGGCCTCCAACGCCGCGACCAGCGCGTCCGCCCAGCCGCCCCACATGGACCCGAATTCGATGAGCGTGCCGTCCTTGTCGAAGACGACGAGGTCGATCCCGTCGAGCAGGACGGTCACACCTCGGCGCCGGCCTCCGTGCTGGCCACAGCGCCGTCACGGGCCGCCCCGAGCACGAAGCTGGCCTCGGGCGGGAACGAGATCGTCACGGTCTCGCCGACGGCCGGCAGCCGCAGGTGCGGCTCGTTGAACGTGTCCAGGGCGACCGAAGGCTGCGGCTCGCCATCGCTTCCGTCGCCGAGCTGGAACCGGATCCGCACGATCGAGCCCAGGAAGTTGATGTCCTCGACCGTTCCACGCAGGCGATTGGAACCGGGCTCGCCCTCGCCCAGGTCCATCCCCTCGGGTCGAACGGCCAACGTCACCGGGCCGTCCGCGGCGGCACTCGTCACGGCCTTGTTGGTCCGGACCTCCTGGCCGCCGATCGAGAGGCGGCCCGAGGCGGCGTCGATGATCTGGGCGTTGACGAGGTTGAGGGTGCCGACGAAGGAGGCGACGAAGGCCGTACTCGGGAAGTTGTAGATCTCCGACGGCGTGCCGATCTGCTCGATCCTCCCGTCGCTCATGACCACCACCCGGTCGGACAGCGAGAGGGCCTCCTCCTGATCGTGGGTGACGTAGACGGTCGTGATCCCGAGTTGGCGCTGGATGGCCCGGATCTCCTTGCGCAGAACGATCCGGATCTTGGCGTCGAGGGCGGACAACGGCTCATCAAGGAGCAGCACCTGCGGTTCGATGGCGAGCGCTCGCGCGAGCGCGACGCGCTGCTGCTGACCGCCGGACAGCTGCCAGGGGTACCGGTCGGCGCGGCCCTGGAGGTGCATCAGGTCGACGAGCTCGCCGACGCGCTTGGCGATCTCCGCCTTCGGGCGCTTGCGGACCCGCATGCCGAACCCGATGTTGTCCGCGACCGACATGTTCGGGAAGAGCGCGTACGACTGGAAGACCATCCCGACGTTGCGTTGGTTGGGCGCCCGATAGGTGATGTCCGTGCCGTCGACGACGATCGTGCCGGCGGTCGGCTTCTCGAAGCCGGCGATCATCCGGAGTGTCGTTGTCTTGCCGCAGCCGGAGGGGCCGAGGAACGACACGAACTCGCCCCGAACGGCGTCGAGGTTGAAGTCCTCGACGGCGACCACGCCGCCAGGGAACGCCTTCTGGACCCCGGTCAGTGTCAGGAACGACATCGTGTGCTCGTCCTTCCTAGCGGGCGCCGGCGACGACGACGCGGCTTCGTGAACCACGACCGATGACGGCGATG
>JBBQVJ010000129.1:0-6510 GCA_038211705.1 Candidatus Limnocylindrales bacterium
GGCGGTTCCAGCAGGGGACCGCCGCCGATGTGGCGATGGCCATCAAGGCCGCCGAGACGGCCTTCCCGATGTGGCGCCGGACGCCGGCTCCCAAGCGAGGCGAGATCCTGTACGCCTTCGGCGCGCTGATGGCCCAGCACAAGGAGCGCCTGGCCCGGGCCATGACACGGGAGATGGGCAAGGTCCTGGCCGAGGCTCGCGGCGATGTCCAGGAGGGGATCGACATCGCCTATCTGATGGCCGGCGAGGGGCGCCGGATGGCCGGCGAGACGGTGCCCTCCGAGCTGCCCGACAAGTGGGCGATGAGCATCCGCCAGCCGCTCGGGGTGGCCGGCATCATCACGCCCTGGAACTTCCCGATGGCCATCCCGTGCTGGAAGACGATGCCCGCCCTGGTGACCGGCAATACCGTGGTGTTCAAGCCATCGTCCGACACGCCCCACTGCGCGACGCTGCTCGTCGAGCTGATGGCCGAGGCCGGGTTTCCGCCCGGGACGGTCAACCTCGTCACCGGCGGCGGCGCCGAGGTCGGTGACGCGATCGTCGACAGCCCGGACGTAGCGGTCATCTCGTTCACCGGCTCGTCGGTCACCGGCAAGCGGATCGCCGAACGCGCCGGCCGACGGCTCAAGCGCGTCTCGCTCGAGCTCGGTGGCAAGAACGGCGTCGTCGTGCTCGGCGACGCGGACCTCGACCTGGCGACGGACGGGATCCTGTGGTCGGCCTTCGGGACGACCGGTCAGCGCTGCACGGCCGCCTCGCGGGTCATCGTCGAGCGTTCGGTCGTGGACCCGCTGCTGCAACGGCTCGAGACGCGCGCCCGGGCGCTCCGCCTCGGCTCCGGGCTCGATCCGGCGGTCGATGTCGGGCCGCTCATCAACGCCGGCGCACTTGACAAGGTGGCGTCCTACGTCGACATCGGACACGGCGAGGGCGACCTCGTCCTCGGCGGCCGCCGGGCGAGCGGCGATGCTCTCAACGGCGGCCACTTCTTCGAACCGACGATCTTCGCCGGGGTCGGCCCGATGGACCGGATCGGCCAGGAGGAGATCTTCGGGCCGGTCCTGTCGGTCATCCCGGTCGACGACTACGGGTCGGCCATGCTGGCCCTCAACCAGACCCGCTACGGCCTGTCCTCGAGCGTCTTCACACGCGATGTGAACACCGCGTTCCGGGCGATGCGCGATTTCGAGACCGGGATCGTCTACGTGAATGCCGGCACGACGGGCGCGGAGGTCCACCTGCCGTTCGGGGGCTGGAAGGAGACCGGCAACGGCCACCGCGAGGCGGGCCACGTCGCGCTCGACACGTATACCGAATGGAAGTCGATCTATGTCGACTTCTCCGGCCGTCTCCAGCGCGCCCAGATCGACAACCAGCCGGGCTGACCGGCGTCAAGGACACGTCCTCAGGCGGAGGCCTGGGCTACCCTCGCGCGCTCAGTCCGAGCCAAGGTGGGGATCGCCCCGGAGGTGGAGGCGGTATTCGTCGCGGGCCGCCTCGTACGCCGAGCGGGCGGATCGTTCCGCCTCGGACGCCCGCCACTCCTCGGCGCGGACGCTGCCGTCCTCGGCCGGGCGTCCCCAGCTGCGGACATAGGCCTTCACGGCGGCTTCCCAGGACGCGCCGGCCTCGGCGATGGTGTCGATGTGTACGGCTTCATCCACGCTGGTGTCTCACCTAGTGGCGATGTCGGATCGCCCAAAGCATAGCGGGCCGTCCGACACTGATGATCCCGCCTGGCGCGAGCGGATCACGCGAACCGGTCACGTGGCCTGGCCGGCCGCCGGGTCAGGCGGATCGGCGTTCGTCGCGGCCAGGTGGAGCAGCGCACCGAGCCCGGCGCGTGTCGCCGCGACCACTACCTCCTCGCCGGCGTCGAGGATCTCATCGCTCGGGAACGTCCAGCGCGCCTCGTCCGAGCCCGGGTCGGCCACCGCCAGCACGCGGAGCGCGCCAGCTCCGACCAGCGACGACGCAAGACGGCCTTCGAGCATCGAGCCACCCGGGACGCGCAGCCGGGCGAACAGGATCATCCGCTTGTCGCCGACCGGCACGGTCGCCACGACCTCGGAGCCGACGGCGGCCGCGGCGAAGGCGGGCGCCGCGAGCTGCGACACACTGCGCGTGAACCGGATCTTGAAGCCGCGCTGGACGCGAACGGCGAACTCCGGGTCGTACAACCGCACGACCACCCGGACGTCCGGCCGGGCGGCCCGCGCGTTGAGTGCCGCCGAGAGGTTGACAAGGTCGTCGCTGGTGGCTGCCACCACCGCCCGAGCCGTGTCCAGGCGCAACTGCCGAAGGATCTCCGGGTGGCGGGCGTCGCCGATGACGACCGGGATCCCGGCCGCGCGCGTCGGCGAGACGAAGCGGCCCTCGTCGCTCACCTCGACGGCCACCACCGGGACGCCACGGGCGGCGATCCCGAGCGCGACGCGGTACCCGATCGATCCGAGGCCGGCCACGATGACGTGGTCTTCGATGTTGCCGGGCACGGTCCGCCGGCCAAGCGTCTGGAGCAGCCGCGACCGGATGAGGGCATCGGTGATGAACGCGTACACGACCGCCACGATGGCCGCCCCGACTAGGCTCAGGAAGATCGCGTAGACGCGCAGGGCGGTGTTGGCCGCGGCGGCATCGATGTTGGCCGGCAGGGAAGCGCCGGTCAGGAGGGTGATGACGTACGAGACCGCATCGAGCGGTGTCAGACCGGCGAACAGCTCGAAGAACAGCGCCGACACGACGGCGAGGACCACCAGGATCACCCCGAAGCGCACGAGCCGCTCCTCGGGCCTGGTGACCCGCTCGCGCAACGAACCGACCCTTGGCCGTTTCGGGCGCGTGGGGACGGGCGGCGGGGCGATCGGCGTCGGTCGGGAACCGGGCACGGCCCCGGGCGGGTCGGCCACGTCGATCAGGATCAGGTTCGGGTCGGTCGTCGCGGCATCGGGCAGCGGGTCGATCGTGCGGTCGGGATTGAGCCGGGCGATGACGATGGAGTTGGCCGTCACGGCAGGCTCGGCCGACTCGCGCGAGGAGATCTCGCGGCCGGCGAGCCGGAATCGTGACCCCGTCTCGCCGTCGATAGCGGCCGAGACGAAGCCCGGCGCCGCTAGCGCCGACGACGACAGGGCGACCGCATCCGGGAAGAGGTCGGGCAGATGGGCGCCAAGCTCCTGGTCGAACATCCGGATGACGATTCGGATCGTGGGGTGGAGGTCGAAGGCGGCGAGCGCCGTGTTGAGGTTGCCGAGGTCGTCATCCCCGGTCAGCACGATCGCTGCGGCAGTCTCGATGTCGGCTTCGCGCAGGACACGGCTGAGGCGTCCGTCGCCGACCACCAGGCGAACACCGGCCTCGTCCAGCTCGTCGGCGGCATCAGTGTTGGCGCCGATCCCAACGACCGTCTCGTCACGTGCCCGCAGCTCGTCGATGGTCCGCCGGCCGAGGTGATCGAGACCGCAGACGATGACGTGTCCGGTGGTTGGCACGTCAGCAGTCTAGGTGAGCCGACTCCGAGCGACGGCGGGGTTGCGGTGGCCGTCAGCGGCCGGTCGCCAGCCTCGAACCGCTGGCCGCTTCCTCGTCGTCTGCGGCCGGCGGGAAGCTGGCGGGCTCGCCTGCGGCCGCATCGGTCGCCCTGCCGTCATCGGGGTCGTTCGCGCCGCGGACCGCGGCCCGCGCCGCCACGAGGGCGACGTCCGCGGCCTGGGCCGCCAGCCTCCAGCGCGGACCAGCCAACTTGTCGAGGGCCTGCACCGTGGTGTCGTCGGTGGCCGCGTCCAGCATCGCGTTGACGCCGCCCCGCAGCAACCGGCCGACCGAGCTGAGCGCCGCGAGCGGCCCGTCCGTCCCCGGCGTCTCCGCCCCGAGCACGGCCTCGCCGGCCATCGCCCCGGCCCGCAGGTCGCGCTCGACCTGGAGCCGCTGGCGGTAGAGCACCTCCCATTCCTCGTACGGGACGCGGATGGTCGACAGCGCTTCGTCGATCGAGGCGAACTCGGTGGCGGCCGCCTCGTCGAACACCGCGGCGTGACTCGTCTCGTCGGGCGGAGCACCCGCCAGTGCCATCAACCGGTCCTCGATCGCCTGTGCCTCGGCGGTCACGGTCAGGTGCGCCGCCGAGGTCGTCAATCGGCTGGCCATCGCCGCCCGCGCCCGGGCCACCGCGTCCGGCTTGCCGGAGATCAGGATGTCCATCGGGTAGATGAGGATGTCGAGGTCGCTGCCCTTGAGCCGGAGCATCCGATCGGGGACGAGCGCGCCCGAGGTCCGGCCGGCGACGGCTGCCAGCCACTTGGCCGGCAGGGACATCGTCGTTGGTGCCGCACCCGGGGTGAGGTCGAAGCCGGCGGCCGTCAATGCGCGGTCGAGATCGTCGGCAACCTGGTCGTAAGCGCCCGGTTTGACGACCATCGGCACGTGGGCGTCGGTCCAGCGGTGGACCAGGCTGACGCCCTTGCGCCAGATCGCGAGGCCGGCCAGGAACACGAGCAGGACGGCCAGCAGCACCGTCAGCGGGTAGCCGCGGCCGACCGCTTCGAGGGCCCGCCGGCCGTTCCGGTCGTCCTCCGAGGTCAGCGCCAATGTCGCGACGCCGACGATGGCCGGCACGACGATGACCCCGACCAGCATCACCAACCGGATGACGTCCTGCGGGACGAAGTCCTGGGGCGGGACCAGCACGAGCAGGAAGGCCCCGATGTCGGGGACGATGAACCCGGCGACCATGACCATCCAGATCACCGATCCAAACGTGATGCCCAGCAGCAGGATCTGACGCGACGCCGGGACGCGCCCGAAGAGCAGCGTGCTGGCCCAGCCAAGGGTGGTGGTCAAGACCTTGCTCGCGAAGCGCGAGCCGAACGCGATGAGCGCGGCGAGGATGGCCATGGGAACAGCATCGCGTCCGGGACTTGCGCGCATGCCGCAACGGATGGGCGCGACGTTGCGTCCGCGTCGCGGCTGCCACGCCCGTCGATCGCGCGTCGCGACGCCCCAGGGCGGTCAGTCGCCCCCGAGCGGGTCGGCCGCCAGCAGCGCGGCGATCTCGCGCGCATTGGTGGTGCCGTAGTTGGCGTAGCAGTTGTTCATGAGGACGTGCGTGTCCTTGGCCTCGGTCGCCACGTGACGGATCTTCGGCGCCCACTCGGCGAGCTCGTCGCGCGAGTACAGGTAGCGGAACCGTTCGGCCGGGGTGATGCCCTTGGCCTCCCAGGTCTCGGCGTTGCGGCCGTGGAACCGCACCAGGGCGAGGTCCGAGGTCACCGCGGTCACCGGCGGCACGCTGCTCTTGAAGCCCTGCGGCTCATCGACCATCACGAAGGGGATGTTCCGATCGGTCAGGAAGCGCATCGTCTGCTCGGCGTTCTTGTCATTGAGCCACGAGGCGTTGCGGAACTCGACGGCCGGGGTCATGCCCTCGAGCCGCTCGACCGCATCCTCGATGGCCGCCCGGTTCTCCGAGGACTGGAAGAACCAGCGCGGGTACTGCAGCAGGATCGACCCAAGCTGGCCGGCCTCGGCCAGCGGCGCGAGCCCGTCGCGAAACGCGGCCCACACCGCATCGAGGACCTCGGCGGGAAGATCCTTGGCATAGATCCGGGTCTTGGTCGCCACGGGCTCGGGGAGGGCCTCGCGGAGCGTCTTTGGCAGCCGCTTCGTTTCGGTGCCCTGGCCCGTCATCAGTGCGTGCGCCTTGATATCGAAGGTGAAGTCGGGCGGTGTCCGCTCCACCCACAGCCTGGCCGTTGATTCGGCGGGCAGCGCGTAGTACGTGGCATCGACCTCGACCAGCGGGAACGTGGCCGCGTAGTGCTGGAGCCGCTCCTCCGCGGTCGTGGCCGCCGTCGGGTAGAAGACGCCCGAGGCGGTCATCGTCGGATCGGTCCACGAGGCCGTGCCGATCCGGATCCGCCCGCCGCCATCGACCTCGATCGGGGTCGCTGCAGCGGATTCGACGGTGGCACCGCGTTCGCCCGCGACGTCCGCGCCGGGATCGCTGGGATCGACCTTCGTCATGGGGTCTCACTCGGTACGAAGGGATGACTGACCGATGCGGAAGCGGGCCGTATGCTGCATTGACGGTCGCTCCGGATGCGATCGGTCAAGGCTAGTCCATGGGATGCGGATGCACGATGAACCTGCGGATGGCGACGCTTCGGACGTGTCTGACACGCCCAGCGTCTTCCACGCGACCTGGCGCTGGGACGGGGTGGGGCTCGAGATCGTCATCGCCGAGCTGCCCGGCGTCCAGATCCTGGTCCCGACCCTCGCCGACGCGTCGCTCGCGATGCGCAAGCGGATCAACCGCGAGCTCGGCGTCGAGGATGGGGCGTTCGAGGTGGATCTGCGGCCGGCGAGCGAGGGGCTGACCGCGGGCGCGACGCCACCAGGGATGTCGAGGGGATGGTGAGCCCGGTGGGACTTGAACCCACGACCTGGAGATTAAGAGTCTCTCGCTCTGCCACTGAGCTACGGGCCCGGACGGATGATACCCGAAGAATC
>JBBQVJ010000130.1:0-6422 GCA_038211705.1 Candidatus Limnocylindrales bacterium
CCGTTCCGGTGAGGCGCTGGACATGCTCCAGGCCATGAACACCGGCCACGACGGCTCGATGTCGACCGGCCACGCCAACAGCCCGCGCGACATGCTGTCGCGGCTCGAGACGATGGTCCTGATGGCCGGCGTCGACCTGCCCCTGCGGGCCATCCGCGAGCAGGTCGCCTCGGCGGTCGACCTCATCGTCCAGCAATCACGACTCAAGGACGGGACCCGGAAGATCGTCAATATCACCGAGGTCCAGGGCATGGAGGGGGACATCATCGTCATGCAGGACGTCTTCGTCTTCGAACAGACCGGCGTGGTCGAGGGCAAGATCCAGGGCCGGCTCAAGCCGACCGGGATCCGGCCCAAGTTCGTCGAGAAGTTCGAAGTCATGGGGATCAACCTCCCGCCCGGCCTCTTCGGCTTCACCTACTAGGTCGGGAAGGAGCGCTTGGCCCGATGGAACCAATGACACTTGCGGTCGCCGGTGTCGCCGCACTGGCGATCATCGTGATCGCGTTCGCGGTCGCGACCTCGGGTGGTTCGGGCATCTCCGACCGTCTCGAGCGCTACGCGGCGAAACCCCAGGGCAAGGCCGCGTCCAGCGGTCAGGGCGGCGTCGCCGAGCTGATCGCCCAGAGCCAGGCCCTCAACAGCTTGAACAGGGTCGTCGAGCAGCGTGACTTCGGGGCGAACCTCGCCCGCGACCTCGCCCGCGCGGACCTCAAGCTCAAGCCATCCGAGTTCCTGCTCATCTGGGGCGGTTCGATCGTCGGCATCCCGCTCGCGATGCTGCTCCTCTCCCCATTCATCAAGCCCTTCGGCAACCCGCTCTTCCTGCTCATCGGCGGCCTGGTCGGGTTCCTGCTGCCGCGCTTCTGGTTGGCCCGCCGCAAGGGTGGCCGGCTCGGAGCGTTCAACAAGCAGCTACCCGACACGATCACTTTGATCGCCAACGCCCTGCGGGCCGGCTCGTCGTTCCTGCAGGCCATCGAACTCGTCGTTCGTGAGTCTCGCCCGCCGATCTCGACCGAGTTCGGTCGGGTCATCCGCGAGGTCAACCTCGGGCTGCCGTTCGACCAGGCGCTCGAGAACATGGTCCGACGCGTGCGCTCCGACGACCTCGAATTGATGGCCACCGCCATCAGCATCCAGCACCAGGTCGGTGGCAACCTCGCCGAGATCCTCGATTCGATCGCCTACACGATCCGTGAGCGCGTCCGGATCAAGGGTGAGATCCGGACCCTGACGGCGCAGCAGCGTCTGTCGGGTTACGTGGTGGCTGGTCTCCCGATCGGCCTCGCAGGGTTCCTCTTCGTCGCGGCCCCGGGCTTCATGGAACCGATGTTCCTCAACCCGCCGGCGATCCTCGGACTCCCGGCCGGGGTCGTCATCCTGATGATCGGTGGGTTCATGATGTTCCTTGGGTTCATGTTCATCCGCAAGATCGTGGACATCGAGGTCTAACGCCATGCCGATCCTTCCCCTGGTCGTCGCCGTCGTCGCGGCCGGCGCCATCCTGCTCATCGTCATCGGCCTCGCCGGCAGCTCGCCGGTCGATCCGGTCCAGGCACGCCTGACCCAGCTCGGGACCATGCAGGCCAAGAATCTCGAGGAGCTCGAGCTCCAGCAGCCGTTCATCGAACGGACGCTGCGCCCGCTGGGGGCCCGGATCTCGGGCCGAGTGTCGAGCATGGCCAGCTCATCGTTCACCGAGAAGACGGGGAAACGGCTGGCACTGGCGGGTAACCCCGGCGACCTGAAGGTGGCCGACTGGCTGGGCATCAAGGCGGTCGGCGCGATCATCGGCGCGATCCTGTTCTTCTTCCTGTTCGGTGTCGTCGGGTTGCTTGGCTTCCCATTCTTCATCGCACTGGTCCTGACCGCCGTCGGCGGCCTGTTCGGCTACACCGTGCCGGAGTTCTGGCTCGGCGGCCGTGTCAAGAAGCGCCAGAAGGCCGTGCTGATGATGATCCCGGACGCGCTGGACCTGCTGACGATCTCGGTCCGGGCTGGTCTCGGCTTCGATGCGGCGCTGGCCAAGGTCGTCGAGAAGCTCCAGGGTCCCCTGTCGGATGAGTTCCGGCGGGCGCTGGCGGAGGTTCGCGTCGGCAAGGCGCGCCGCGACGCGCTGCGGGACATCGTGGCCCGCACCGAGGTGGTGCCGCTGACCAACTTCATCGGCGCGATCATCCAGGCCGAGCAGCTGGGTGTCTCGATCTCGAAGGTGCTCCAGGTCCAGTCCGAGCAGCTCCGCATCGAACGTCGCCAGCGCGCCGAGGAACAGGCCGCCAAGGCGCCGATCAAGATGCTGTTCCCCTTGGTCGGATGCATCTTTCCGTCGCTGTTCATCGTCATCCTTGGCCCGGCCATCATCCTCATCGTCGTGAACCTCAAGGTGTAGCAGGGTTCGTCCCAGGCTCCGAGGACGTATCGCGATGACAGCGGAGTTGACCGCCCGGAACCTCGATCGCTCGACCGCGCTCGCCACGCGGCTCGAGGTCGCCGATGGCCTGTGGGCCCGGTTCATGGGCCTGATGGGCAGGGCGAGCCTCGATCCGGACGCCGGGCTGTGGCTGACCGGCAATGGCATCCACATGATGTTCATGCGCTTCCCGATCGACGCCGTCTTCCTCGGCGGGCCGGACCCCGCGCGCGAAGGCGCGCGGCCGGTGCTCTCGGTCCACCGCGATCTGCGGGCGTGGACCGGGCTGGTGCCACTCGTCCGGGGCGCCAGCGGCGTCCTCGAGCTCCCGGTCGGCACGATCGAGCGGAGCGGGACCGCCGTCGGCGACCTCGTGACGCTGGAGGCGGCCATCCCGTAGTGAAGCGCGGGCGGCCATCATCGTCCGATGGTCTCGCTCCGCCGGCTCACCGATGGCGCCCTTGACCTCGCCTTTCCGGCGACCTGTTCGGGCTGTGGCCGTGAGGGTTCGCCCTTGTGCCCGGTCTGCCTGCCCACCCTGGACGCGCGGCTGGCGCTGTGCGGCGGGACACCGGTCGGGCTGCCGGCCGACATCCCGGCACCGCTCCTCCAGCTCGAGTGGTGCGCGCCGTTCGCCGGCCCGGTCCGGTCGGCGTTGCACGACCTGAAGTACGCGGGTGAGCGGCGGCTGGCCGATCCGTTGGGGGCGGCGATCGCCCGCCGCTGGGCGAGGGTCGGGATGGGCGCCGAGGTCGTGGTGCCGGTCCCCGTCCATGCCGAGCGCAAGCGGCAGCGCGGGTACGACCAGGCGGCCTTGATCGCGGACGTGGCGGCCCGTGCGCTCGGGTTGCCACTGGCGCTGGCGCTTGATCGCGAGCGCGCGACGATCGCCCAGTTCGAGCTGGGACGCGACGAACGGGCGGCCAACGTGGCCGGCGCGTTCCGGCTGCGAGCGTCGCAACGAGCGGTCGCCCCGGTCGCCGGGCGCTGGATCCTGCTCGTCGACGACGTGGTCACGACCGGCGCCACCCTGGCGGCCTGCGGCAGCGCGCTCCGGCGTGCTGGTGCGATCGCCGTCTCGGCCATCGCGGTCGCCCGGGAACGGTGAACGGGTCGGCAGAGCGACGCGCGTATACTCGCAGGAGGACGGGCGGCGGCCCGACCGCCCGCGCCGGACCCGCTCCCCAGTAGTCTGGGCCACCCCTTGGAGGGTTTGCGTGAGGACGATCGTCAAGGGCAAGAATGCCGAGATCCCCGATCGCGTCCGCGAGTACGCGGAACGCAAGATGCGCCGGATCGAACGGCTCCTCGACGATCAGACCGATGCCACCGTGGAGCTCTGGAGCGAGCACCACAAGAGCGCCGCCGATACGCATTTTGCCGAGGCGACCCTGCTGGTCCACGGTCAGGTCCTGCGCAGCCGGGCGAACGCGACGACCTACCAGGCGGCCATGGACGAGGTCGTCGACAAGGTCGAGCGCCAGGCCGTCGAACACAAGGAGAAGCCACGACTCCGGGCCCGACCCGAAGAGGAGAAGCAGATCCTGCGTCGGCTGGCCAACGGCTCCGAGGGCCCCCGCAGGGAGACCCGCATCGTCAAGGTCAAGCGCTTCGCGATCGAGCCGATGTTCGAAGAGGACGCGGTCGCCGCGATGGAGGAGCTGGGCCACCAGTTCTTCGTCTTCGTCAACGCTGAGACCGAGCGGGTGGCGATCCTCTACCGGCGCGACGACGGCGACTACGGCGTGATCGAGCCCGTCGTCGGCGGCGACTACACCCAGGGCCGCAGCCACGCTCCGAGCGCCCCCGAGAGAGCCTCGTCCAGCCACCGCTAACGGATCGTCGCCGACCCGTGCCACACAATGCCCGGGTGCTTCCGGACGGCCGACGGCTTGGCGCTCATCTGCCGCTCGGCGACGGCATGGTCAAGGCCGCCGACCGCGCTCATGAGATCGGCGCCAGCGCCCTCCAGGTCTTCGGCGACAACCCGACGGCCTGGCGCCGCCGCGAAGCCCCGCCGAGCGAGGGGCCCGCCTTCCGGGCCCGATTGACGGAGCTCGACATCGGACCCGTCGCGGTCCATGCGTCGTACCTGGTCAACCTGGCCGGCTCCGACGAGGGGTTCTTCGGCCGATCCGTGGGCGTGTTGGCCAGCGACCTGCGCGCCGCGCCCGATCTTGCCGGGCGGTTCGTCAATGTCCATATCGGTTCGCACCGCGGCGCGGGCCCGGCGGCCGGTATCGAGCGACTGGCCGACGGCCTGGCGCTGGTCCTCGCCGAAGTCGATGCAGGACCGGACTCGGCGATGGTCGTCCTCGAGAACTCCCCTGGCAGTGGGTTCGGGCTGGGAATCGATGTGGACGAGCTGGTCGCGATCGCCGAGGCCGCGGCAGCTCGTGGGCTGCCGGCCGGCAGGATCGGTTTCTGCCTGGATACCGCCCATGCCTGGGCAGCCGGGATCGACGTCGCCGAGCCGGGGGCGACCGATGCCTTCCTGGACGACTTCGACGCGCGGATCGGGCTCGACCGGCTGGTCATGCTCCATCTCAACGACTCCAAGTCCGAACGTGGCTCGCGTCTCGACCGCCACGAGCACCTCGGGGCGGGGCAGATCGGTGCCGTCGGGCTTGGCCACCTCCTCCGGCACCCGAAGCTCGCTCACGCGACCTACTACCTCGAGACGCCCGGGATGGACGAGGGCTACGATGCGATCAACATGGCCCGGGCCTTTGACATCGCCGCGGGGCGGCCGCTGGACGACCTGCCTCCCGAGGCGATGACGCTGCGCGGCAGCCGGGCACGGACCGGACCCCGTTAGGCGCAGCGCCGCATGAGCCAGGGAGGTGCGTGCCCGACGGGTGGACACAGAACTCCCGGGAATCGCGAACGCCGGCGCCCCAGACGCCGGCGTTCGCTGCCCCGAGACCCGGACCGTGGAGGGCGAATCCGGGTCGTGCCCTGGTGTGTGCTCAGTAACGCCCCGGTTCCCGATTAGCTGAGCGCGCGACCGGACGCACCGTGCTGACGGTGGACCCGACCCCGACCCCGACCGGGCTGGCAGAGGCGATGGTTCGGCCGTTGGATCGTTCGGGCGCACGATCGGCGCTCGGGTTCACCTCGGACGACTTGAAGGTTCGGCCGTAGCGGCGCATCCGAACGGCGAGGTAGTACTCCATGATCTGGCGAACCTGTGGCTCGCTCAGGAGCTCATCGGCGCGGAGCGCGTATTCGACCCGCGCGGTGGGGTTCGTATTGCCGGCCGCGACAAGTCCGAGGTACTGCGGCGTGTCGGCGTCATCGCGCAGCTCACGCAGGCCGCGGGCAAGCTTGGTCGCCGTCCCTAGGGAGGGCATCCGGTCGCCACGGATCAGCCGGGAGATCGTGGAGTGATCCACACCCGACTGCTGTGCGAGTTGCCGCTGCGACATCTTCTTGGCCTTGAGCTGCGCTCGAAGCCATTCGTTGAACGCTCGGCCATTCTGAGTGGTCATCTGCTGCCTGGGCGCTCCGTTGGGGTCCAGCCGTGGTGAGATTCGCTAGGGCAACTATCGGTGGGGGGTGCGGACGTCTGTATCACCCGTTCGTACCGGTCGCGTTTCACGCGGCGGGCAATGTCGCGGGCGGTCCGGTGCATTCCATAGCGGTCCGGGATGGGCGCCCCGGGGCACGGGCCCCTGACCTTTGGTACGTCCGGCAGGTCGGAACGGTTTATGACGATGCAGGTCGGCGGGGCGGCGAGCCCGACGCTCAGGCGGTGCTCGCAGCCGAGGACGCCGCCGGGGGCTGGTCGATCCGGCCCATCCCGCGCGGCATCGGCGATACGACGTACGTGATCGCCCCGAAGGCGATGATCGAGAGCACGCTGATGACCCAGTCGAGGATGGTGATCGCGGTGGCCTCGGGAAGCGGCACCCCATAGGCCACGGTCAGGACGCCGATGACCCCGGCCTGGGCGAAGCCGAGGCCGGCCGGACTGAGCGGGATCGCGGTCAGGAGTGAGCCGATGAGG
>JBBQVJ010000131.1:0-6396 GCA_038211705.1 Candidatus Limnocylindrales bacterium
GCTGGCGGCGGCCTTCACGGCCAAGGCCGCGGTGATCCCGAACGACCGCTTGCAGGACCTGATGGAGCCAGCAGCCCGCAGAACTCGTCGAAGTAGCGCCGGTTGGGCAGCCCGGTCAGGGCATCGGTCGAGGCCTGGGCCTCCACGGCCCGTTGCGAGTACGCCCGCGAAAGCGCCGAGGAGGCCTCCGCCACGGCGCCGTTGAGCAGCCGCCGGGTCGTCGCCGACCAGGCACCGGGCGTCCGATGGGACAGCACGATCGCGCCGATGACCTCGGCCTCCGAGGTGAGCGGCGCGGCCAGCGTGTCGGTCAGGCCGTAAACCGTGCGAGCCCGGGCGGCGATGCGTTCGGCAACCAGGCCGCGACCGTCCGTGACGCGCTTCGCGGGCGACACGGTCGACGACCATCCGTCGGCCGGGGAGGCGCCGGTCACCCGGGTCGACAGATCGCCGATCCGGGACCGCAGCCCGCCCGCCGGCGCCGGTTCCGGCGCCTCGAAGGCGATCGGGATGGCGACCGGTTCGTCCGTGACGCGCTTCGCGTCGTCGGCGACCGGATCCTCGAGGTCGCCGATCGGGAAGATCGTCGTCGAATCCGGGACGCCGGGACGGGCGCTGACGAGCGTCGCCTGGAGAACTCGCGCATCGGGTCGGCGCCGGGCGACAACGATGTGATCGGCCCCGGTCGCGCTGGCCAGCTCGGCGACGATCGCGCCGAGGATCGCATCGGGCGAGATCGACCTCGACAGGCTCGACAGGATGCGGGCGAACGATTCGGCCTCTTCGCGGCGGCCGACCTCAAGCACCGTGACCGCCTGGCGATGGCGGATGGCCGCAAAGCCGACGATGAACAGGAGGCCGGCCACGGCGATATCGAGCGGCCGAGCCTGGTCGACGACGAGGCGGATGACGGCCAGCAGGCCGAGCACGAAGAACGAGACGGCGAACACCCACCAGGCTCGTCGAGTCCGACGCTCCGGGGTCTCGGTGGGTCGTGGCTGCGGACGGTGGGGTTCGCTCACGTCAGGGATAGAGGATGGCGGTCCGGGCGCGGCTCGTCCATCCCCGGTCTCGATACGGGCGTCCTATCGGGGACCGGTACTTTCGTACCACTGGGTGGACCCTGCGCGACCCGGGCGACGGTCAGGCGGCGGCGTCGCCGGCCCGGGCGGCGTCGTGGCCACCGTCGCGCTTGACGCGGTAGAGGGCGGCGTCGGCGGCCGCGATGAGCTCGGTGGCGGTCCGCCCGTCGGCCGGGAAGGTCGCCACGCCGATCGAGGCCCCGATCGGGACGGGCCCGCGCTGTTCGCCCACGAAGGCCTGGTCCCGGAACGCCTCGAGGATCCGTTCGGCGGCGCGGGTGGCCTCCTCGCCATCGGTCTCCGGAAGGATGATCGCGAACTCGTCGCCGCCGTAGCGAGCCGGGATGTCCGAGGCACGCAGGGTCGAGCGGATGAGCTCTGCCGTCCAGGTCAGGACCCGGTCGCCGAACAAGTGCCCGAACGTGTCGTTGACGAGCTTGAAGTCGTCGAGGTCGAGCATCAGGACGCTCATCGAGCGCCGCGACCGCTGGTGCCGGATGACCTCCTCACCAAGTCGCTCGTGGAGGAAGCGGTGGTTGAAGAAGCCGGTCAGCGGGTCGCGGTCCGCGAGGTTGCGGGCCTCCTCGTAGAGCCGGGCGTTCTCGAGTGCCATGGCCGCCTCGTTGGCCATCGTCCGGGCGAGCCCGAGCCGCTCGTCGTCGAAGGTGACTGAGCCGTTCGAGATGAGCTCGACCAGCCCGATCGACTGGCCTTTCGCGATCAACGGCAGCATCGCCAGGATCTTGGTTCCGGCGGTCCGCATCAGCTCGACCTCGGCCCGGTCGGCGGTCGGGTCGCCGGCATCGATGATGACCGTGTCCTGCCGTTCGAGGACCCGCAGCGTCTGGGGATAGTCCGAGACCGCGAAGAAGGGCACTATCACTGAGAACTGGTCGGACGGGAACGAGCCGAGCGACTCGACCCGACCGGCGTCGCGGTCCCAGTAGCTGATCACGCAGTCCTCGACGCCCATCGCCCGGGCCAGGTGGCCGGCCATCACTTCGGCGACCTGGTGCGGGTCGAGGCTGCCCGACAGCTCGGAGCTCATGTCCAGCAGCCGCTGGAGCTCGCGGGCGAGGGATTGGGTGCGGGTGAGCAGGCGGACCGACCCGATCGTGGTGGCGGCCTGGTCGGCGAGGATCGTCAGAAGCCGCAGGTCGTCCGAGCCAAAGCCGTCGAGCCCCAGCTTGGACAGGGTGATCACCCCGATCGTCGCGCCGTCGTGGCGCATCGGGACCACGATCATCGACTCGTCGATATCGTCGGTGCCGTCGATCGTGCTCCCCCGCGGGTCGCGGTTGGCGTCACGGACCAGGATCGGCTCGCCATGCTGGGCGACCCAACCGGTGAAGCCCTCTCCCAGCGCGCAGGTCAGCAGGCTCATGTCGATCCGCTCGTAGGCGCCGACGCGGCCCTCGAACGCGATCGGCACGACGAGGTCGCCCTCGATCAGGTAGACCCGGGCGTTGTGGTAGTCGATGATCTGGCGGGTCTCCTCGACGACGGTCCGGCCGACCTCCTCGGCCGTGGTGTTCCGGCTCATCCGGGCCGAAGCCGCCTGGAGCACCTCGAGCTGGGCGGCGCGAGCCCCGGTTTGCTCGAACAACTCGGCGTTGACGAGGGCGATCGCGGCGTGCGTCGCAAGGGTTGTGATGAAGGCAACGTCGCTGCTCGTCCAGGCGCGAGGCTCGCGGGTCACCGCCGACAGCGCGCCCATGACCCGGTCGTGGTGGATGAACGGGGCGATCAGGTGGCCGGCGACATGGAAGACGCCATCATACCGTTCGTTCCCGTACTTGGGATCGTCGCGAACGTCCGTGAAGGCCAGCGCGTGGCCGGTCCGTAGCACCTCGCCCACCCAGCCCTCGTCACGTCCGAAGACCGGCATCTGCGCGGCAACCTCGTCGGGCACGCCGGCCCATGCCGCGACCTCCAGCCGATCGTCTCGCAGCACGCGGATGGTCGTGGCATCGGCACGAAGGGTGCGCTTCGTCTCGTCCACGATCATCCGAAACAGGTCGGTGCGATCGTGGGAGGCGGCCAGCCGACCGGCGATGCCGAGGACCGTATCGAGACGCGCCGCCAATTCGGCCTCGAGGCCGGAGCCGGTCGGGGGCTGCGGCGGTGGCGGGATCACAAGATGAGGCTGCCCCCCACGCTCGGAGCCGACAGTCCGTCGGAAGAAGGAGGCGGCGGCCGAGACGCGGGTCGGACGTGGCCCGGGGGCGCCGCCCGACGACCCGCTCCGGGCGGGTTCGGGCTTCACGAGGTCGGGCCGCGCGCGCACGTCCCGATGGTGGCATCGCGACGGTCGTTGGGGTGCCCGGCATCAGTCCTGGTCACGGGTAGGACCATCGGCGGTTCCGTTGACCGTCCACGCTCGTCGGCACTACACTCCGGCGGCGTCGCGACCCCGCGTGGTCACGGCCGTCAGAGCCCGCATCCCGAGGTCCCCACATCCCCGTGGACGACGGTCCCAGTCCCATCGACGGCGGTCTCGCCGTCATCACCCGGAACCCGGTCCGTCCCGCTCCCTGACGGCTGATCGCGACCCACCGCGGTCGCGCCACCGGCGGCGGGACGTCCCGCACGCGAGGTGGCAGTCATGCTCTATCTGAGCCAGGCCATCGGGCGGCCGGTGCTCGATGCCAACGGCGAACCGCTCGGCAAGGTCGACGATCTCATCGTCGCTGTCGGCGACCGCTATCCACCGGTCACCGGGCTGGTGGTCGCGACCGACCGACGCGAGATCTTCCTGCCCTGGTCGCACGTCGCGCGGTTCGACGCGTCCGGGGCGCGACTCTCGACGCCGACCATCGACATCACGAAGTTCCAGCAGCGACCCGACGAGATCGGCTTGCGGACCGACCTCCTCGACAAGCAGATCGTCGACATCGACGGGCGCAAGGTCGTCCGGGTCAACGACCTGCGTCTCGACGATGTCGATGGCAAGCTCCATCTCGTCGCCGTCGACGTCGGTGCGGCCGGGCTGTTGCGCCGGCTCGGGATCGAAGGCGCCTACCGCATCCTGGCGCGCAACCTGCGTCTACCGACCCCGGAGCGCTACATCGACTGGGAGGACGTCGACCCGGTCGAGACGAGCATCGCCTCGATCCGGCTGCGCGTTCCGCACGGCGGGCTGACCGAGCTCCACCCAGCCGATCTGGCCACGATCATCGACCAGCTCGCGCCGCGCGACCGTGCCGGCGTCCTGGCCGCCCTCGACGACGAGGCCGTCGCCGACGCGATCGAAGAGATGGAGCCCGACACCCAGGTCGAAGTGCTCGAGGGGCTCGCGCCCGAGCGCGCCGCCGACATCCTCGAGGAGATGTCGCCCGATGACGCCGCCGATCTCGTGGCCGACCTGTCGGACAGCACCCGCCAGGAGCTACTCGGTCTGATGGAACGAGACGAGGCCGAGGAGCTCGGCGGGCTGCTCGCCCACCCCGAAGACACGGCCGGCGGGATGATGACGACCGAGTTCGTGGCCGTCCCGGCCGACCTGACCGCAGGCGCCACCATCGAGCGCCTGCGCGAGCTCGAGCCCGACGCCGAGACGATCTATTACGTGTACGTCGTGGACGCCGATGGGCGGCTGGTCGGGGTCCTGTCGCTGCGCGACCTGATCGTGGCGCAGCCACCAACGCCGATCGGCGAGGTCATGATCGCCGAGCCCGTCGCAGTCGACGTCCGGGTCGATCGGGACAACGTGGCCGAGATCGTGGCCCGCTACAACCTCCTGGCCGTGCCGGTCATCGACGACGATGGGCGGCTCGTGGGGATCGTGACCGTGGACGATGCCATCGACACCCTCCTGCCGGCCAACCGCCGACGTCGCGTCGCCCGCGCCGGTTCGCGGGGCTGACCGGTGGCCCTCGCCCTGCGCCGGTTCCGCCAGCGGTTCGAGGACCGCGGATTCGTCCGTCTGCGCGGCCGGTTCCGCGGCCGGCGAGGGCTGGTCGCCTTCCTGGCGGTCATGGGCCCCGGGCTGATCGCGGGGATCGCCGGCAACGACGCCGGCGGCATCACGACCTACAGCGTGATGGGGGCCCGGACCGGGCTGTCGCTGCTGTGGCTGTTCCCGATCACGATCGTCATCCTGGCCATCGTCCAGGAGATGGCCGCGCGTCTGGGGGTCGTGACCGGGCAGGGGCTGTCCGACCTCATCCGGGATCGCTTCGGCGTCCGCTGGACGGCCTTCGCGATGCTCGTCCTGCTGGTGGCCAACGTGGCCAATACTGTCGCCGAGTTCTCCGGCGCGGCGGCGGCGACCGAGATCTTCGGGATCAGCCGCTACATCGTGGTCCCGGTCGTCGGGGTCCTCATCTGGGCGCTGGTCCTGTTCGCCAGCTACCGGACCGTGGAACGGATCTTCCTCGCCGTCTCACTCGTCTTCATCGCCTATATCGCCTCGGCGATCCTGGCCGGACCTCATTGGGGCGAGGTCGGCCACTCGCTGGTCACGCCCCAGCTCGATTTCACGCCGGCGATCCTGCTGCTCATGGTCGCGGTGGTCGGGACCACGATCACGCCGTACATGCAGTTCTACCTCCAGAGCGCGGTCGCGGAGAAGGGCATCGGCGAGGAGGAGCTCAGGCTCGAGCAGGCTGACGCGGTGGGTGGGGCGATCTGGACCAACGTCATCGCCGTCTTCATCGTCGTCGCGACGGCGACCACGATCTTCGCGGTCGGCGGCACCATCACCTCGGCGGCGGACGCGGCTCAGGCGCTCGAACCGGTCGCCGGGCGATTGGCCGAGCTGCTGTTCGCCGTCGGCTTGTTCGGGGCGAGTGTGCTGGCGGCCACGATCATGCCGATCTCCACGGCGTACGTCATCTGTGAGGCGTTCGGCTGGGAATCGGGCGTGGGCAAGCGGTTCAGGGACGCGCGGGCCTTCTTCGGGATCTATTCCTTCGTTCTGCTGGTCGGCGCGGGGTTCGTGCTCATCCCGGGTCTGGATCTCCTGCCGCTGATCCTCGCCTCGCAGAACCTGCAGGGCCTGCTGCTACCGGTCGTGCTCGTGTTCATGGTCCTGCTGGTCAACGACGCGCGGCTGATGGGCCGGCACCGCAACGGCCGGGTCGCCAACCTCCTCGCCTGGGCCGCGATCGGGCTGATCGTCGCGCTCGACGCGGTGCTGCTCGGGGTCGCCGCGCTCGGGCTGTTCGGGGTGCGCGTGGGCTGACGGCCGGCCGGGGGCGCGGGGCGGGGCGTGGCTCGTGGCTTGTGGGAACTGGCTCGTGGCCCGCCCCCCCCACGGCCCGCTTCCCACGGGCCGCTGCCCAATGGCCCGTTGCCCACGGGCCGCTGCCCT
>JBBQVJ010000132.1:0-6373 GCA_038211705.1 Candidatus Limnocylindrales bacterium
CGCGGTTCGCCGCTGCGCGGGACCCGGTCCTCAACGTCGCCCGTCGGGCGGCATCCGAGAACGGAGACCTCGGGAGGGGATTCAGCCCTGCTGGAGCGGATTGCAGGTACAGGGCACCGCTAGTTCCCCGCCTAGCACGGCAATGGAAGGATACCCGGTTTTCGGCCGACTCCGGACATGGGCGGTTTTACCTGGTCCAGACCTCGCGGTCGTGCCCGAAGGTGACCTCCGCCGGTTCGAGCGCCTTCAACCGCCGGACCGACTGGTCGTAGGCAGCTCGGTCGGGAGCCCGTGACCGTCCCTCGCGAGCGGCGGGGTCACCGTCCCATTCGCCCGGCGTGTAGATGGCCTGCCCGGCGAGCACCACTTCGCCTCGGGCGGTCGATACGACGAGCGACTGGTGGCCGACCGTGTGGCCGGGGGTCGCGACGATCCCGATGCCGTCGACGGGCGCGTGGTCGCCCGCGATCGGCCGGTAGTCGGCCCCGGCGAAGTCGATCCAGTCGAGGATCGTGTGTTCGGTCGTGTGCGCGATCTCCCACTCGGCCGGCTGGACGTAGATCGGGATACCGGGGAACAGGTCGTTCTGGCCCGCGTGGTCGACGTGCAGGTGGCAATTCACAACAGAAGTGACGTCGTCCATCGCCAGCCCGGCCTCCGCCAGGACGTCGGGGACGCGACGTGCCTTGATCCGGTAATAGGCATCGAGCTCGGCGTTGCCGAACCCGAACCCGGTGTCGAACAGCAGCACGCCATCGCGATGGCGGACCGCGTAGGCCATCACGACCCCCAGCTCCCCGGCGTGCGGCTCGACGGTCGCGAACCGGAAGTCGGCCATGAACAGCGAGATGATCTCGGGCGGGGCGCGGCGGGTCACGAGTCGTCGAGCGAGGACCGCGGGCGCCAACACGCGCATCGGCGTCCGACCGCCCGGCGGGTGTGGCGGAGAGGGCGGGATTCGAACCCGCGACGGGTTGCCCCGAACCGCATTTCCAGTGCGGCGCCATAGTCCACTAGGCGACCTCTCCAAGGTCAGGAACAGTACGTCGCTCGAACGCAACGTGGGTCAACCTAACGTCGCTCCCCGAACGTGACGTCGCTCGTTGGTGTGGCGGTCCCTGGAAAGGAAGCGACCCGAGCACCGGAGCGAGCGCACCTCCAGGGTGCGTGAAGCGAGGAGCACAGGCGCTGACGGATCCGGGGGCCGTCAGACCAACGAGCGAATGGCGGAGAGGGCGGGATTCGAACCCGCGGTGCTTTCGCACACCGCTTTTCGAGAGCGGCACCATCAACCACTCGGACACCTCTCCGCGGGAGAGGATACCAAACCGGGCGCCCTCAGCCCGAGATCGCTCCGACGGACGGTCGGTCAGCGAGCGGCAAGCGGCGCGTAGAGCGCCTCGGCCTCGTCCCGTCGAATCCCGCTCACGACCTTGATCCGGCGCGGCAGCGCAGGGTGCTGGGCGAGTTGGATGATCGTCCCCGCGGCACCGTCATGGGTATTGGCCACCGCGAAGACGAGCGCCTCGACATCGCTCTCGAGCAGCGCCCCGACGCACATGGCGCACGGCTCCTGGGTCGCGAAGATCGTGGCGTCCGCGAGACGCACGACCCCGAGCTTGCGGGCCGTCTCGCGCAGGACCATGACCACAGCATGCGCCGTCGGGTCGTTGGTCTCCTGGACCCGGTCGTGGGCCCGTACGACCATCGCCTCGTCGACGACCGCGACAGCCGCGTTCGGTCGCTCGCCGCGGGCCAGCGCGGACTGCGCCTCGGCCAGGGCCTCGCCCATGAACAGCTCGTAGTTCATGTTCCGATGCTAGCAGACGGGTCTCGACACAAAGTCAAGGGACCCGGCCGGAACCGAACCGCAACCGTCCCGCCCTCGATGGGAGCGGTAGCATGACGCCCGCATGACCGACTCCCGACGCATCGCGATCCTCACCGGCGGCGGCGACGTGCCGGGCCTCAACGCCGTCATCAAGAGCGTCGTCTACCGCGCCACCGAGGCCGGTTACACGACCCTCGGCATCCGCCGCGGCTGGGAGGGGCTGACCCACCTCCAGCCGGGCCGTCACGGCGACCAGGACTACCTGCGACCGCTCGATCGGATCAACACCCGGACCATCGAGCGGACCGGCGGGACGATCCTGCACACGTCGCGGACCAATCCGCGGAAGATGCGGGCCGAGGGTCTGCCGGCGTGGATGGACGATGTCACACGCGCCCGCTTTGCCGTCGATGACGGTCTGTTCGACCTGACCCCGCTCGTCCTCGACAACATCCGCGAGCTCGCGATCGACGTCCTGGTCACCATCGGGGGCGACGACACGCTGTCCTATTCACAGGTCCTGGTGAACGCCGGCGTGCCGCTGATCGCCATCCCCAAGACGATGGACAACGACGTCCAGGGGACCGAGTACTGCATCGGCTTCTCGACCGCGATCACCCGCGCCAAGGAGGCCATCAACCGACAACGGACCACGCTCGGCAGCCACGAGCGGATCGGCGTCTTCCGGATCTTCGGCCGCGACGCCGGCTTCTCGGCGCTGTACACCGCCTACGTGACATCGGCCCGGTGCCTGATCCCCGAGGCACCCTACGACCTCGATGCCCTGGCCGCCCTACTCAAGGCCGATCATGCCGCCAACCCCAGCCATTACGCCTTCGTCATCACGGCCGAAGGCGCGATCTGGAAGGGCGCGCAGATGACCGATGTCGGTGGCGCTGACGCCTTCGGCCACAAGCACAAGGCCAATGTCGGCGAGGCCCTGGCGGCCGAGCTCCGCGACCGGAGCGGGATCGAGACGCTCGCCTCGGAACTGACCTACGACCTCCGAAGTGGCGAGCCGGACTCCCTTGACGCGCTGGTCGCCACGACCTTCGCGAACATCGCGATGGACCTGATCGAGAGCGGCGTCACGGGCCGGATGATGGCGATCCAGGACGGCAAGTACGCCCACGCGCCACTCCCCGACCCGGCCCTCGGGCCACGTCGCGTGGACGTGCCGACGATGTACAACGAGGAGCGCTTCCGGCCGCGCTACAACGGCAAGCTGGGCGACCCGATGCTGCTGGTGGGCCTCGACTGACTGCGCTCGCCCGATCGCGAAGGGGTTGCGCCTCAGGACTCGAGGGCGGACAGCGATCGAATCGCCCGGGCCAGGGCGGACATGTCATCGTCGCCGTGTCCGCCGGCGATCAGACCGGTCTCCAGCTGAGCCGCGAGGGCGGTGATCGGCAGGACGGCGCCGAGCTGCGCTGCCAGGTCGAGGGCGATCCCGAGGTCCTTGCGGTGGAGCGAAACCTTGAACCCGAGCGGATAGTCGTTGTCGAGCATCCGGCCGCTCCGGTTGGCGAGGACCCAGCTCTGGGCGGCCCCGCCCCCAAGTGCCTCGACCACCTGGCTGACGTCCAGGCCTGCCTTGATGGCGAGGACGATCCCCTCGGCCACGCCGAGGTACGTGCCGGCCAGGATGACCTGGTTGACCGCCTTGACCGCCTGGCCCGCGCCGATCGGCCCGACATGGGTGATCGTCCGGCCCATCGCCGACAGGACCGGGCGGGCGCGCTCGACATCGGACGCTTCGCCGCCGACGAAGATCGTCAGCGTCGCGTTCCTGGCGCCCTCGCTGCCGCCCGACACCGGCGCGTCGACCATGGCGAGGTCGCGCTCGGCGAGACGCTTTGCGAAGTCCCAGCTGCCCGACGGCGCGATGGTGGAGCAATCGATGATGAGCGTCCCGGGCCGGGCGCCCTCGACGACGCCGTCCGGCCCGAAGAGGATCGCCTCGACATCGGGCGTATCCGACACGCAGATGACGGCGAAGTCCGCCTCCGCGACGGCCTCGGCTGCCGATTCGGCCATCCCGACGCCCAGTGGCTCGAGGTCCATTCCCCGGCCGGGCGTCCGGTTCCAGCCGGTGACCGCGAAACCGGCCCGGGCGAGATTGGCGGCCATCGCCGCGCCCATCGTGCCGAGCCCCAGGAAGGCGACCCGGCCGCGGTCGGGCGATGGTTCGGCGGTCATCGGAGCGTCTCGGTTCCATCGGTCGGGGGTCGGGCCGGATCGTTCGGCTCGATCGGCGTCGGCGTCGGCGTCGGCGCGGGAGCGTCGGGCGAGGTCGGTGCCGCAGGCGTCCCCGTCGTGTCGTCGGGCATCGTCGATCCGATCACGGGCTCGCCGACCGGGTTCTGCCAGGTGCTCGGCCCGTCGATGATCGTGACGAACAGGGCATTGGCGTGGGACGGGTCGATGGTGGCCGGGTCGATGGGGACCGAAAAGGCGATCGCGACCGCGTCGCGCGTCAGCGCGAAGCGTCGGGGATCCGGGCGCGACAACGACACGATCGACCTCGAGGAGCAGGGTGGGCCGGGACGCATCCTCCGCATCCCGACGGGCCTCCGAAGCCTAGCAGGCCCAGCGACGCCGAAACGTCGGATAGACAAAGGCCCCGACGGATCGGGGCGCTCGCGTCGAGGCGAAATGTGGCGCGCCCGGCGGGACTCGAACCCACGACCTTTAGGTCCGCAACCTAACGCTCTATCCGCTGAGCTACGGGCGCACGATGCTGTTTGGGACTGGCGGAGAGGGAGGGATTCGAACCCTCGATGCAGGTTACCCCACTTGGCGGTTTAGCAAACCGCGGCACTAGACCTATATGCGACCTCTCCGTCGACGGCGGCCGGAATCCTATCATGGGCGCCGTCGCGGACCGGCCGGGTCGCGGCGGGCGTCATGGCCGAGGAGAACGCGTGGAATCCGCGCGAGAGGCGCGACTGAAGGCGGTCACGATCGGCGGTCCGACCCGGGTGGACGGACCGATCGTGCTGGCCGAGTTCGACCCGGCTTGGCCGGCCATCTATGAGCGCGAGGCCGGCCGACTGCGGTCCATCCTGGGCGATCGGATCCTTCGGCTCGAGCATGTCGGTTCGACGTCCGTGCCCGGCTTGGCCGCCAAGCCGATCATCGACATGGTGCTGGCGGTCGCCTCCTCGGCGGACGAGCCGGCCTATCTGCCCGCGATGGAGGGCGGCGGCTACGTGCTTCGGATCCGCGAGCCCGACTGGTTCGAGCATCGGCTGTTCCGAGATCCCGACACGGCCATCAACCTGCACGTGTTCAGCAAAGGCAGCCCTGAGATCGCGCGGATGCTGGCGTTCCGCGACCGACTGCGGACACACGATGACGAACGGCGCCGATACGAGGACGTCAAGCACGAGCTCGCCGCCCGACATTGGACATTCGTCCAGGACTACGCCGATGCCAAGGGCGAAGTCGTCGAGGGGATCATCGCGAGGGCGTTGTCGGCGGAAACCGACTCGCGCGGCGAGGCCTCGCCGCCAACCACCTCTGGCTCCGAGATGCCACTCTAGGGCATCAAGAGGGGGTAGTCGTGACCGCGCCCGGCGCCGAGCGCCCGCTCGTGATGCTCTCGAGTGACATAGGCGCGAGGGGCTCTGTCGGGAAACGGACCCAGCGAAGCCACCCGACCCCCGCCTCGCGTTGACATCGTGGGCGGCAATCGATACCGTCCGGGGACGCACATGAACCACTTCTTCTACTTTCGATGCCCGGCATGATCGTTCCCGGTCGGTAGGACCGGGGGCACGGGTCGTGTCGGGCAACTGAGGCAGAGGCAAGACCTCTGCTTTTTTGTTTTGTGCCGGACGACCGACGGAGGAGATACCAGCGCGATGTTCGTCGTGATGACCGACGGCGCCAGCGAGGCCGAGATCCTCGGCGTCAAGAGCCGGATCCTGGCCGAGGGCCTGACGCCGTTCGACCACGTCGGGGCCGAGCGGACCGTCATCGCGGTCGTTGGCGAGATCGGGGCGCGCCGGCCGGTGCTCCTCGAGCGCTTCGCGCTGCTGCCCGGCGTCGCGTCGGTCACGCCGATCAGCCGGCCGTTCAAGCTCACGTCGCGCGAGTTCCATCCCGAGGACACCGTCATCCGCGTCCTCGATGCGGCGATCGGCGATGGCTCCCTGACGGTCATGGCCGGCCCCTGCTCGGTCGAGAGTGAGACGCAGCTGTTCGACACGGCCGACGCGGTCAAGGCCGCCGGTGCGACGATCCTGCGCGGTGGCGCGTTCAAACCGCGGACCTCGCCCTACTCGTTCCAGGGACTCGGCGTGCAGGGGTTGCGGTATCTCGCCGAGGCCCGAGAGCGGACCGGGCTGCCGGTCATCACCGAGGTGATGGAACCCAACCAGGTCGACATCGTGGCCGAGTACGCGGACATCCTCCAGATCGGCACCCGGAACATGCAGAACTACTCCCTGCTGCGTGACGTCGGGCGGGTCGCCCGGCCGGTGATGCTCAAGCGCGGCTACGGCGCCACGGTCGAGGAGTTCCTGATGGCCGCCGAAT
>JBBQVJ010000133.1:0-6330 GCA_038211705.1 Candidatus Limnocylindrales bacterium
AAGACCGGGATCGCGATCGCCAGCGCGGCGACTAGACCGACCAGCACCAGGAGCGACCGCCGACGTGGGGTGTTCATCCCCGCAGTCTCCGGCGGCGACCTTGCAATAGCAATGACAGCGGCGTTGCGCCTCCGCACCGAACCTAGAACGCGCCCCGGGCCTCCACCAAGCGGCGAGCACTGCGAGGCGACCAACAAAGAGAGACCGGGAGCGCCTGCCCAATCGGCGCCCCCGGTCTCGAGGGAGGGAGGGATGGAACCGTTTCGGGTTCGTCCAGGGCATACGCTACGGCGCCAGCATTGCGGGTCGAGACGGCATCCGATTAAGAAAGCGTTACGTGACCGTCTGCGCATGGGCTATTCCCGGGTCCCACGCACAAGCGGGTTGTCATCGGCGGTCACGGTTGCGGATAACACCGCGCGGTCCTGACACTCGCGCCGCGGCACGCGGGCCGTGCAGTACGCGAAGTAGACCGTCCGTCGGTTTCTACGGGACTGTCAGCGATGTAGATGGAACGACGGGGTCGGTCGCGGACTCATGATTGGTGAGTGCGGCCGTCGTGCCGCGACCTACCGGACGTCCGATGCAGCGAGATCTCGTCCTCCGCGCCACGGGTGGTGACCACGACGCCTTCGCAACGCTAGCCGAGGCAGCATTCACCCGACTGACCCGCACCGCGCGGCTGATCCTCCGAAACGACGACGAGGCCGCGGACGCCGTCCAGGACGCGCGTGTTGCGGCCTGGCTGCACATCCGGGCCGTCCGCGATCCGGACCGCTTCGACGCCTGGCTCCACCGGCTTGTCGTCCATGCCTGTTATCGCGTCGCGCGGGGTCGGCGGAAGCGGCGGCTCATGGAAGTGGACGTCGCGGACGTCCAGGCAACCGGCCGGGCCGACGTCCAACACTCGACGGTCCTGCGTGATCAGCTGGAGCGGGGCTTCCGCCGGCTCACGCCTGAGCAGCGAGCCGTCCTCGTGGTCCACCACTACCTCGGGCTGTCGGACGGCGAAGCGGCAACCGTTTTGGAGATTCCCTTGGGCACCTTCAAATCCAGATTGAACCGGGCAACGGCGGCCGTCCGCGCGTCGCTAGAAGCCGATGAACGCACACTCGCCGTCGTTAAGGAGTCGATCGCATGACCGTCAACGACGACCTCGACCGGACACTCGCCGACTGGTTCGAGGCCGAATCGGAGGCCGGCCGTCCCGCCACGGGAATCGAACGAGTCTTTGCGATCACCAGTCGCCGGCGACCGCGAACTGCGTGGCTCGCCGGCCCAGGCAGCCGCTGGGTCGGTAGGGCATTCGGCACCCGCACGATCAGCGACCGCCCGATAGGTCTCGGCCTGGGCCTTCGTCTGGCGACCGTTGTCGTGCTGCTCCTCCTTGGTGTGGCGATCATCGGCGGCGTGATGTTCGTCGGAGGTCGCGTCTCACCCCTGCCGAAGCCGGGGGGTCAGACAGGTCGCCTCGCCTACGTGCTCGATGGAGCGGTGTTTCTGGCCGACCAGGATGGCGGGAACCCGGTCCGCATCAGCGGATCGACCGCGACCGGGCAGGCGTGCGGAGGCGCCGGGATCGAGGGCCCGCTATGGTCGCCGGACGGCCAGTACCTCGCCTACCGCCAAGGCTCGGGACCCGACTGCACTCCGACGGTGCACATCAGCGACATGGACGGGAACGCGGTGTCCTCGTTCCCGGCTGAGGGTTGGCAGGTCGCATGGGCGCCCGACTCCAGGCGCGTGGCAACATGGGGCAAGGTCTTCAAGGCATTCGAGGTCCACGGGGTGGATGGCGAGCTCCAGGCGGACATTCCGCTCCCCGACGGGTACGGCGTGTATGGTGATTACGACCCGATCTGGTCGGGGGACGGTGAGTCGCTGATGATCAGGATGCGACACGATCCTGGGGCTCAGCCCTCTGAATTCTGGCTGCTGCCCCTGGATGGGGGGCCCGCGCGCAGATTCTCCGTGCAAGCTCCAAAAAACTGCTGTCTGTCCTACTCGCCCGATAGAGCCCTCGTCGCCTATGTCGCGTTCTCCACAGATCGGCTGCCTGGCTCGCTGGTGGTCGGCCCCGCCGATGCGCCGAGCACGGCGCGCACGGTCGCGAGCGACATTTCCCTTGCTTCGATCGGGCGACCGATCTGGTCACCGGCGGGTGATCTCGTGGCGGTGACCACGGGCTCCATCAACGATGCTGGGACCGAGTGGACGTACGGGCTCCAGATCGTCGACATCGCAACCGGTCGGCTCACGAGCCTCCGAAGCGGGCAGGCAACGGAGCCAGCAAGGGCGCTCGCGTTCTCTCCCGATGGCGAGCGCACCCTCTTCAACGAGGTCGGCGCCGACGGCATGTCGTCCCTCTGGAGCGTCAGCGTCGATGGCACCGGGGCTCCTCGACAGATCGTCGCCGGCGCCACGTGGGGGGAGTGGCAGCCAACCGCTCGGTAAGGGAGGACGGCGATCGGCGCATCCGACGGGACCGACGGATCCTTCCCTCAACCGCGCCCCCGCATGTCATCGGCGATCGACCGAATCTAAGAAAGCGAAATCGGCGGCAGGAGAATCTGGCGATCGCGTTCCCCGTGCGACAATCCCGCGCATGTCCCACCGAGCACGACCACCCCGTCCGAGGCTGCCGATCGTGGTCTGGCTGGCAGTCGTCGTCGCCATGCTGGCCGCCTGCGGGCCCACCGCGCCATCGACCAGCCCGTCCGCCACCACCGCTCCGACCGCGGCCCCGACAACGACCCCGCCGAGCCCCTCTGCATCCGCCCCGTCCGCCAGCGGCGATCCGGCGGCCGAGGCCGTGTACGACGCGGTCGAGCAACAGGTCATCGGCATCCGGGGTCTCAAGCCCAGCCACCCGGTCGAACGCCAGTTCATCGATTCGGCGGAGCTGCGGACGCTGATCACCAAGCAGTTCGACGAGGACACCCCGCCCGCCTACCTCGCCGCCAACGAGCGGCTCTACAAGGCCCTCGGGCTCATCTCGGCGACCTCGAGCCTGCGCGGCCTCTCGCTTGATCTGCTGAGCGGCGGCGTGGCCGGCTTCTATCGCAACGACCAGGGCAAGCTGTACGTGGTCTCGAAGAGTGGTGCGCCGGGCGCCAACGAGCGCTTCTACTTCGCCCACGAATACGACCATGCGCTCCAGGACCAGAACTCGACCATCTTCAAGGACTTCGACAAGGTCCTCGACCAGAGCGACCAGTTGCTCGGCCGTCAGGCCATGTACGAGGGCGACGCGACCCTGCTGATGACGCAGTGGGCATCGGCCAACCTCACCCAGGCCGATCTCCTCGAGATCCTGAAGACGAGCAACGACCCGGCCGTCCAGGCGGTCTTGTCCCGGACGCCGGCCATCCTTGCTGACACCCTGACGTTCCCGTACTCGACGGGGTTCAGCTACGTGACGCAGGTCCAGAGCGCCGGGGGGTGGCCGGCCGTCAACGCCTACTTCAAGAAGATGCCCGCGTCGACCGAGCAGATCCTCCATCCCGAGAAATACACCGCCGGCGAGGCGCCGATCAAGGTGACCCTGCCCGCCGACCTGGCGACACGATTGGGCGCCGGGTGGACCGTGCCGCTCCAGGACACCCTCGGTGAGTTCCAGTTCGGGGTCTGGCTGCGCGTGACCGGGGCGGCGAGCGCCGATGTGACCGACGCGAACGGCGGCTGGGGCGGCGACCGGGTGGCCGTCATGGAAGGGCCCGATGGCGCGTGGGCCATCGCCATCCACACCGAATGGGACACGGCGGCCGACGCCGCCGAATTCGAGACCGCGGCGAAGACCGCGCTGGCCAAGGCTGGTGGGGTCGGCCAGGTGCTGCCGGGCGCCGGCGGCAAGACTCGATGGGTCGTCGTCGGCTCGGACGCGGCCACCCTCCAGCACGTGGCGGGGGTCCTCGGACTCGCCGGCTGACCGCGGCGCGGCGCCGGCCGCGCGCTACATCGATTCGGGCGCGGAGATCCCCAGCAGCGTCAGCGCGTTCGCCAGCGTGATCCGGGCCGCATCGGCGAGGGCCAGCCGGGCGGCCGACCGCTCGGGCTCGTCCGGGTCGACGACCCGCGCGTCGCGGTAGAAGCCGTGGAACGTCGTCGCGAGTTCGGTCGCGTAGGCGGTGATGCCCTGGGTCTCCTCGGCCGCGACCGCGTCCTCGACCACCTCGGGGAAGCGCGCCACCGCCCGGGCCAGGACGGCCTCCGGTGCCCCGGCCAACGAACCGGTCAGGACCCTGGCTGGCGACAAACCGTTGTCGGCGGCCTTGCGCAGGATCGACGCGATCCGGGCATGCGCGTACTGGACGTAGTAGACGGGGTTCTCGCTCGACTGCTTCTTGGCCAGCTCGATGTCGAAGTCGATGCCAGTCGTCACCGCGCGTGACGCGAAGAACCAGCGCGCGGCATCGACGCCGACTTCGGCCAGCAGCTCGTCGAGGGTGATGAAGTCGCCGGCCCGTTTGCTCATCGACACTTCCTGGCCGTCGCGCACGAAGCGGACCCAGGAATAGAGCATGACCTGGACGGCCTCGCGGTCGTAGCCCATCGCCTCAGCGGCGTTGCGTACGCGGGCGACCGTCCCGTGGTGATCGGCGCCCCAGACATAGATGAGGTGATCGAAGCCGCGGCTGAACTTCTCGGTCACGTAGCCGATGTCGGCGGCGAAGTAGGTCGGCTCGCCGTTGGATCGGATGATCACCCGATCCTTGTCGTCACCGAAATCGGTCGAGCGGAACCACACGGCGCCGTCCTGCTCGTAGACCGAGCCGTGCTCACGCAGCCGCTCGACCGCGCGCACGACCCAGCCCTCGTCGTGGAGCCGCGCCTCGCTCGTCCAGACATCGAAGCGCACGCCGAGCGCGGCCAGGCTGGACTCGATGCCTTCGCGCACGCGGCCGGCCGCCCAGTGCCCGAGAACCCCGTCTGTGTCGGTGTCCGGCGCGGTCGCGGAGGCCCACACTTCGTCAGGAAGGTCGCTCGCCAGATCGTTGACGTAGTCGCCGTGGTACCCATCCTCCGGCACCGCCTCGCCCCGTCGGATCGCGGCTATGGACGCACCGAGGTTCGGGATCTGGCCACCGACGTCATTGAAGTAGTACTCCCTGGTAACGCGCTGGCCGCCCGCCTCTAGGACACGGCTGAGCATGTCGCCGATGAATGCGCCCCGGGCGTTGCCGACGTGGAGCGGCCCGGTCGGGTTGGCCGATACGAACTCGACGTTCACCGCGCGCGGGCTGGCCGGCGCGGGCAGGCGGCCCCAGGCGGGCGGGTCGGCGAGGACCGTCGCGATCGTCGACTCGAGCGCCGCATCCCGTAGTCGCATGTTGAGGAAGCCCGGCGGCGCGACCTCGGCCGAGGCGACCGGCGTCGCGGTCGAGGCGTCGGCCGCCTCCGCGCTCAGCTCGGCGGCCAGCGCGCCGGCGATGGCCAGTGGCGCCATCCGGTAGGGCCGGGCGAGCTTCATGGCGAGGTTGCTGGCGAAGTCGCCATGGACCGCGTCGGCCGGCCGCTCGACCTCGACCGGCGGGCGCGGCGCGTCGTCGGGCCACGACGGCAGCGTCCCGGCAGTCACCGCCCGTTCCCAGGCGCGCCCGACGGCCGCGCCGACCTGGGCGCGGATCGGTTCGAAGGCGGTCGGAACGGTGGGGTCGGTCACGGGTCCTCGCGGGTTTGGGTGGTGAGGGTCGATGGTAGCGGGCCACGCGCGCGGGCGAGCCGGATGCCACCTTGGACGATGGTCATGGGACCGTCGGGGTCGTTCGTTGCCGCCTGTCAACGGAATGGGCCGCCTCGTGGTGCGGTCAAGTGCGGTTTGTAACGGAACGACCCCGAAATAGGTCGGCATACGTACTAGACACCGGGTAGCACGCGGCCCCATCATCAGCAATCGACATCATATAAATCCAACCCACCACCTTCGGGAGTATCGCGTCGATGAAACTCAGAACTGCCAACTCCGGGCTGGCGATCAGGACCCGGGTCCTCACACTCGTAGGAGCCGCTGCCCTGGTGGCGGTGGTCGTCCCGTCCGCCTTTGCTGCCGTCGACTACGCGACGGTCACGGGCTACGCCGAAAGCACCTCGGCCAACAACAACCCCGAGGCGTGGGGCGACAACTGCACCAAGCTCGACAATGGAAATCTTGGGGACACGTACGTCCTGACCAGCGGCTACGACCTCGTGATCGTCAAGGCCGGCTCGGATATCTCGACCGACGATCATGCGAACACCAAGTTCGCGAACGCCAAGGCGGGTCAGACCGTGTGGGCTGACAGCAACGGCAGTGGCGCCTTCGATGAGGGCGACAAGACCATCAGCCACATC
>JBBQVJ010000134.1:0-6123 GCA_038211705.1 Candidatus Limnocylindrales bacterium
CGTTGCCCACGGGCCGCTGCCCTGGCCCCCTCCCCACCGGCCGCTGCCCATGGCCCGGTGCCCATGGCCCGCTCCCCGCTACGCGCCCCCCAGTCGGCCTAGTCGGCGGATCTGCACCCGTTCTTCACCGCAGAACAAACCTGCGGAACGACGGGGCTCTTGAGCCGGTTTGAGGGCTGGATCCCGGACTCTGCGAGGCCAAAGGCATGAGCGTCGCCCCGATCGACCCGGATTCGTGCCTCGGATTGCCCACTGGCCGCCTAGATCGTCGCGCCGCGACCGCACCCGCCCAGATAAGTGCCGGATGAAGCCCATCTGTTCTCCTGTGCAGAACATCCCCCGACGACCGAGCCTGCCGCAGGACCGAGCCCTGCCGCAGGACCGAGCCCGCCGCAGTAAGGAGCCCGCCGGAGGACCGAGCCCGCGGAAACCGAGCGCGCCGCCGATGGAGGAACCCATGGCTGCCACGGTGAACGGCATCAGCCGCCTCGCGATCAACGACGGTGATCGACAGCTCCGGCGCACCTGCGTCCGGTTCGGTGACGAGATCCGTGAGATCCGGCTCCGCGCCGGGGTCAGCCAAGCCGCGCTCGGACGCACGATCGGCGTCTCCAGATCGGTGATCTGCCGAGTGGAGCACGGCGACCCGGACGTCTCACCCAGGATCAGGGCACGGGCGGTGGCCGCCCTGGGTGGCGACTTCCGGATCGCGGTCTATCCAAGCGGCGCCCCGCTCATCCACGACGCGGCTCATGCCGGGATCGTCGAATCGGTCCTCAGGAAGTGCCATCCGACCTGGCGTCCCACGGTGGAGGCACCCGTTCCCGGACCTGGCCGCCGCTCGACCGACATCCGCCTCGACCGACTCGACGACATCGTTCTGATGGAAGTCGAGACCCACGTCCGCGCGCTCGAGGCGATGATCCGCGAGGGCGCCGAGAAGCGCTCGGCGGTCGCCGAGGTCGAACGGGGGAGGCGGATCCACGTCGTTCTGGTCCTCCCACCGACACGCCACCACCGAGCAGTGGTCGCGGCACATCCCAGCATCGTCGCGACCGCGTTCCCAAGCACGGAGGCGGCAACCTCGGCCGCTTTGACGACTGCGGACATGCCGTGGCCGGGCGATGGGATCCTGTGGGTCGCGCGGCGTGCCGAGGGCTAGTGGCCGGGCGATGGGATCCTGTGGGTCGCGCGGCGTGCCCAGGGCTAGTGGCCGTGCGACTCCCCGGCGGTCCCGACGGCGGCCGCGGAGGTTGAGGCCGCGTCTGCGTCGCTGGACGTCATCCCACGCGCAACCGGGAAACCGTGTGCCTCCCAGCTCGGCACGCCGCTCGAGACGGCCGCCACGTCCTCGAAGCCGGCGGCGCGAAGCATCGAGGCGGCCACGCTCGAGCGGTAGCCGCTGGCACAGATGGTCACGACCGGTCGATCGCGAGGGAGTCGATCGAGCATCTCGCCGAGCTCGCCCGCGCCGATGTGGTGCGACCCCGGGACGTGGCCCGCCTCGAATTCCGAGGGCTGGCGCACATCGATGACGAACGGGGACTCGGCGCCACCGGTCGAGAGCTGGGCGGCCAGCCCGTCGATATCGAGCACGGAGCTGGTCTCGACCGGACGTCCGGCACGCTGCCAGGCTTCGAGGCCGCCATCGACGTAGCCGACCAGCCCGTCAAAGCCGATCCGGAGCGCCTGCCGCGAGAGGTCGTCGAGGTCGGCGGCGTCGTCGACGAGGAGCACCACGGACCGATCCGCGTCGACCACCCAGCCCAGCCACGTCCCGAACGAGGACCCGGCCGGGATCGACAGGGAGTCCGGGATGTGCTCCCGGGCGTGGGCCCTCGGCGACCGGGCGTCGACGACGAGCGCGCCCCCACCGAGCGCGGCCGTCAGCGCGTCGCCCGACAGCGGCGAGATCTCGGGAACCACCCCACCGAGCAGCGGCGGCCCGGCCTGGTTGAGCGGTCGCATCCGGGCGAAGTAGCGCGGGAAGGCGGGCTGCCCGGAGAGCAGGGCCCGGGCGAAGGCGTCGACCTCCATCGGCGCCAGGAGCGGATCGTGCCGCCGCTCGTAACCGATGGTCGACCATGGCGTCGAGGCGATGCCCGTCGAGCACAGCGAACCGGCGCCGTGAGTCGGGTAGACCATCACCGAGTCCTCGTGCCGCAGCAGCACGTCGTGGAGCGAGTGGTACATCGCGGCGGCATACGGCCGGGCATGCTCCGCACCCAGCAGGTCGGTCCGCCCGACCGCGCCCACCAGCAGCGAGCCGCCGGTCAGCAACAGGAAGGGTTCGTCGGCACGAGTCATGTCGGCGACCGCGTAGCTGACGTGCTCGGGCGTGTGACCGGGCGTGTCGAGGGTCCGGAACCGTACGGACCCGACCTCGAAGACGTCACCGTCGTGTGCCGGGCGGTTTTCGTGGCCCAGCTCGGCGCCCGCCCCGATGACATGCGTCGCGCCAGTCAGCGCCGCGAGATCGCGCCCGCCCGAGACGTAATCGTTGTGGAGGTGGGTCTCGATGACGTGGCTGATCCGAAGGTCGGCGTCGCGTGCCGCGGCGAGGTAGATATCGACATCACGTCGCGGATCGACCACCGCTGCGAGCCCCGTCGACTCGTCGGCGACGATCGTCGACAGGTGACCGAGGCCCTCGATCCGATACTGCGTGACTCGCACGTCCCGGAGTCTATATCGGGAAGGCCCATGCTAGACTCGGCCGGGCCCGCGCGGCCACGCCCCCATGACCGCATCGGAGATCGAACGCGTGACGCAGCGCATCCTGATCCTGGGTGGTGACGGCTACCTCGGCTGGCCCACTGCCATGGCCCTGTCCAAGGCCGGCCACCGCGTCGTCATCGTCGACAACTTCGCCAAGCGCCAGTGGGAGCTCGAGATCGGGGTCCGCCCGCTGTTCTCGATCCCGACCCTCCAGCAGCGGATCCGCGCCTGGCACGAGGTGACCGGGCTCGACATCGAGCTACAGGTCGGCGACCTGACGGACTACGCGTTCGTCGAGTCGGTGATCGGCGACCTGCGACCCGACACGATCATCCACTACGGCGAGCAGCCGTCGGCGCCCTACTCGATGATCGACGTCCGACACGCGACCTATACCCAGGCCAACAACGTCATCGGCAATCTCAATGTCATCTTCGCGATCCGCGACGTCAGCCCCGAGACGCACCTGGTCAAGCTCGGCACGATGGGCGAGTACGGGACGCCTGACATCGACATCGAGGAGGGCTACCTGAGCGTCGACCATAACGGCCGGCAGCACACCTTCCTCTACCCCAAGACGCCCGGCTCGATGTACCACCTGTCCAAGGTCCACGACAGCCACAACATCCACTTCGCCTGCCGGATCTGGGGCCTGCGCGCCACCGACCTCAACCAGGGCGTGGTGTACGGCATCGAGACCGACGAATCGGCGCTCGACCCGCGGTTGGCCACGAGCTTCCACTACGACGAGGTCTTCGGCACCGCCCTCAACCGGTTCTGCGTCCAGGCCACGATCGGTCACCCGCTGACGGTCTACGGCGAGGGCGGTCAGACCCGCGGCTACCTGAACATCCGCGACACGGTCGCCTGCATCGGGCTGGCGAGCGAGGTCCCGGCGGAGCCCGGCCAGCTGCGCGTCTTCAACCAGTTCACCGAGCAGTTCAGCGTCCTCGAGCTGGCCGAGCGGGTGAAGGCAGCCGGCGAGCACCTCGGCTGGACGGTCTCGATCGAGCACACCGCCAACCCGCGGATCGAGATGGAGCGCCACTACTACAACGCGAAGCACACAGGACTGCTCAGCCTCGGGCTCGAGCCACGGCTGCTGAACGAAGAGCTCATCGACACGATGCTGCTGCGGATCAAGGACCAGGCCGACCGGATCGACCCGGCCACCCTCGTGCAGAACGTCCGCTGGGCCCCGAAGCGAGCGCTCGAACCCAGTCACGCCTGACCGGTCGGACGGCGTGGCACGGACGGTCCTCGTCACCGGTGGCGCCGGGTTCATCGGATCCAACCTGGCGCGTCGGCTGACCGCCGACGGCGACCGCGTCCGGGTCCTCGACGACCTCTCCATCGGCCAGGCCGCCTACCTGCGCGGTGTCCCGCACGAGTTCGTGCACGGATCGCTGGCCGACCGCGACGCGGTGGGCGCGGCGGTCGCCGGCGTCGATGCCATCGTCCACCTGGCCGCCCGGGCCGGCATCGACGACTCGGTGCGCGATCCACTCGGGACGTTCGAGGCCAACGTGACCTGGTCGCTCGGGCTGCTCGACGCGGCGCGGACGGCCGGCGTCCGGCGCTTGGTGTTCGCCTCGTCGAATGCGGCGGCCGGCGACCACGAGCCGCCCAGCGACGAGACCGATCTCCCCCACCCCGTCTCCCCGTACGGCGCCTCGAAGTTGGCGATGGAGGGCTACGTCCAGGCGTATGCCACGACGTTCGGGCTGGCCGCCTGCTCGCTGCGCTTCTCGAACGCGTACGGCCCCTACTCGCTCCACAAGCGCAGCGTCGTGGCGGCCTGGCTGCGGGCGGCGCTCGCTGGCGAGCCGATCGTGATCAACGGCGACGGGCAGCAGACGCGTGACTTCGTCCATGCCGAGGACCTGGCGGCGGCGGTCGCCGCAGCCCTGGCGGCACCGGAGGCCGATGTCGCCGGCGAGCTGTTCCAGGCCGGAACCGGGGTCGAGACGACTGTGGCTGCGCTGGCCGAGGCGATCGGCCGGGCAGTCGGACGACCGGTCGAGGTCCGTCATGCGCCCGCCCGGGTGGGCGACGTCGCGCGGAACGTGGCCCGGGTGGACAAGGCGGCGTCCGTCCTCGGCTACCGGGCGGCCGTCACGCTCGACGAAGGGCTATCGCGGACGGCGGCCTGGTTTGCGGCGGCCCTCGCCGATCCCGAGCTCGCGTCGGTCCACGCCCATGCTGCCTCGGGCTCGGAGTGATCCCTCCCGGATGACCCAGACCGCGGCTCCCGCGGCGGCTCCCCCACCCGACTCGGCGGCAGCGACGGTCGCGGCGGTCCGACCGACCTCGCCGCTGCTGCGCGATGCCTTCATCACGATCATCACCCGGTTCGGGCTGGCGATCCTGATCTTCGGCACCGACATCGCATTGGCCCGGCTGCTGGGCCCGTCGGCCAAGGGCCGCTTCGCGCTGGTCCTGCTCTATTCCCAGCTGGCCGCCCTGATCGTCGGCTGGGGGATGGACCAGGCCCTCGCGGTCGTGGCCGGGCGCGACCGCACGTCGGCTCGCCAGGGGATGGCCAATGCGCTCATCTGGACCGCGGTCGTCGGCGGGTTCGCGGTCCTCGTCTCGATCTGGCTCTACGGCGTACCCATGTCGGGACCGCCGGATGGCCCGCTGGCGGCGCTCATCCCGAACCTGTCCGGGGCGCAGTTCGTCTTCGCGGCGCTGGCCCTGCCGGGCGAGCTGTTCTTCTCGATCGGGCTCTTCGCGCTGCTCGGTCGCAAGCGTGTCGTGTCATACAGCATGATCCGGGTCGCCCGACGTGGGCTGCTGCTGGTGATGATCGTGGCCATCGCCGCCATCGCCCGGCTGAGTCTTGACGTCGCCCTCGTGCTCAACCTGGTCGCGCTCATCGCGACGGCGTTCCTGATCCTGTGGGTCGCGGCGCGCGACGACACCCTGGGGTTCCGTCCATCGGCGACTCTGCTCGCCGAAGAGCTGCGCTTCGGCACCCGCTCCCTGCCGGGCTCGCTCGCCGAACGGCTCCAGTTCCGGGGCGATTCGTTCCTCATCAACATCTTCCTGGGCGTCCGCCAGACGGGCATCTACTCGGTGACGAGCGGACTGGCCGAGACGCTGTGGTACATCCCCAACGCGATGGGCACGGTCATGTTCAGTCGCGCCGTCGATCCCAAGGCCGATGCTGGCCGGATCGCGGCGGTCCTGACCCGGACGACGCTGGCGGTCGCGCTTGTCACCGCGATCCCGGCATGGTTTCTCGGGCCGCGCCTCGTCCGCATCGTCTATGGATCGCAGTTCACCGATGCCGGCGTCGCATTGCGGCTGATCCTGCCCGGGATCGTCGCCTACAGCGTGGTCGCGATCCTGTCGCGCTACATCACCGGGCGCGGACGGCCTGGGACGGGGACGCTGATCCTC
>JBBQVJ010000135.1:0-6097 GCA_038211705.1 Candidatus Limnocylindrales bacterium
ACGACGGGCGCTACGGACATCTGTCGTTCGTCGCTTCGTTCGGCCAGCTGATCGGCCCGGCCGCGGCCGGCCTGATCGTCGCCGCCGATCCGCGCGGCGGGACGGGTCTGGCGCTCGTCTTCGGTGGCCTCCTGGCCCTGATGGCGGTCCCGTTCGTCGTCCGGACCTGGCGTACGGATCCGGGGTCGGCGAGTCCGAGGCCAGCGGGCGCGACGACGGGCCCTCCGCTCATGACGATGCTGCGAAGCCCGGGCATGGCCCCGGCGATGCTGGCCAGCCTGACCGTGCTCGCCACGATCGACGTGATCGTGGTCTACCTCCCGGCGCTCGGCGAGGAACGCGGCATCAGCGTCCCCGTGGTCGGAGCGCTGCTGGCGGTCCGTGCCGGGGCGTCGATGGCCTCGCGGCTGCTGCTGGCACGGATGGTCGGCTGGTTCGGTCGCGCACGGCTGATGATCGGCAGCCTGACCATTGCGGCTGGGTCCGTCATCGTCCTGCCGTTCCTGCCGTTGCCCGGCATGTTCGTCGCGATGGTCATCGCCGGCTGGACGCTCGGCGTCTGCCAACCGATGACGATGTCGTGGGTCGCCGCACGGGCGAGCCATACCGCCCGGGCGACCGCGATGTCGCTGCGGCTGGTCGGCAACCGTATCGGTCAGGTCGCGATCCCGCTGGCGGCCGGCTCGCTGGCCGCCGTCACAGGCTCGGCCGGCGTGCTCGCCGTGGCTGGATTGACGGTCGCGGTCAGCGCCGCGGTGACCGTCCGCCGGCGTTCCTGAGACGTCCGCGGGAGTCGTGCTATTCGCTGGGCCGGGGGCCGGTGGACCGGCGCGGCGTTCCGCGGTCCAGTCGCTCGACGTCGCGTCGTCGCAGAAGGTTCCCACCGGGTCCGCGCGCGGCGCGTAGCCGTCCATCCCGGATCGCACGGCGCAACCAGCCCGCGTCGCGGCGGACGAGCGCTGCCGCCTCGGTCACGGTCAGTGGGTCGCCCGCCTGGTAGAAGTCGGAGTGGTGGCCGAGATCGCTGTGGTAGACCGGCCCGGTATCGACGGCATAGCTGGCCGGACCCCCGGTCCCCGGCGCCGCGAAGCGACCGGACGTGAGGTGCCGGTCGTAGGCGGCTCGCCTTGCCGGATCGCCAAGGACCTCGTAGGCCCGGGCGATCCGCTTGAAGCGTGGCTCCAGCGCGGCATCACCGGCGTGCCCATCCGGATGTGTGGCCCGGGCCAGCCGTCGATAGGCGGCGCGGATCTCGCGCTGACCGGCTGAGGGCGGCACCTCGAGCGTCGCGTAGTGGCTGCTCATCGGCTGGCGTCAGCCGGTTCGACGAGCGGCGACGCTGGCGGCAATGTCGCGGTTGCGGTGGGCACCCAGCGGTTGACCGGCCGGGCGATCCTGGTTGCACAGGTCCATGGCGATCCGCGCGTACGCGATCGACGCATCGGTCAGGTCCTTGACCTTGAACGCTTTGCGCGCGGCGTGGCTCGTCGACCGCGGCGCGTAGCTGATGGCCGGGATGCCCAGTTCATTGAACGCGTTCGTATCGCGCCACATGCTGGTGACCGGCTCGCCGACGATCGCCGGTGGCGTATCGAAGACCTGGTCATGGCAACGCCGGACGGTCTCGATCAGACGCTCTGCGCCGGTCGCCTCGAAACCCGGGCGGTACAGGAACAGTTCCACGCTCCCGCTGACCCCAACCTCACGGAGGAGTCCGCGCAGGTCGTCCCGAAGATCCAGCGGGTTGGCCCCGGGCAGGATCCGCGTGTCGACGTAGAACGAGCACAACTGCGGCGCGCTGGTCAGGTTGTAGGGATACCCGGAGCGGATGGCGTTGATCGATGCCTTGGGCACGATCGTCCCGTTGGCCCCCTCGAACGTGTTGGCCACCTGGTAGTCGAACGCCCAGCGCTCGAAGGCCTCGATGACCGCGGCCGTCCGAATGATCGCGTTGGGGGCATCGGCCATGCCGGTCGGGCGCGGCAGGTACGGCGTGTAATAGCGCGGCGTGTCGCTGAATACGGTGACCTTGAAGTGGGCCTTGCCGGGCTCGATTCCGACGATCCCGAAACCGGTCCCCTCGGCGACCAGGGCGAAGTCCGCGACGGCACCGTGAGTGACCATGAACCGGGCGCCGAGGTCCTTGCTGAGGTAGGCCGGGCCCTGCCATTCCTCGATCGGTTCGCGCGAGATCTCGCCGGCGACCGCGCTGACGATGAGGTCGCCCTTGAGCGGGTAGCCGGCTTCGAGGATCGTCTTGCCGGCGACCAGGAATGCGGCCATCGGGCCCTTGTCGTTGACTACCCCGTCACCGAAGATCTCGTCGCCCTCGATCCAGGCCGAGTGATAGAGCGGGTCGGCGGGATCCTTGGCTGACCATTCGGCATCCGGTCGGAGCGTCGTGTCGAGGTGCGAGTTGAAGATCAGGCTGTAGCCGCCACCCGTCCCATCGATCCAGGCCGCGACATTGATCCGGTCCTCGGTCAGCGCGAACGTCCGTGGCTTGAAGCCGTTGTCGGTCAGCCAATCGCGGACGTAGATCCCGGCCGCTCCTTCGCTCCCCGTCGGGCTGTCGATATTGCCCAGTGCCAGGGCGAGTTCCACTACTTCGTCCGGATCGATCCGGGCAACCACGTCATCGGGGGTCATCGACATCTCCTGTTGCTCGCCCGCTCGTGCCGACCCGGGGCCAGCCACTTCGGATCCATCCGGATGATCATCATGCCGTAGCCTCGGCCTCGATCTGGCCGTCCGCCTGCGCCGGGACGCCGATCCGTGCTGCCAGCGACGCACTCAGCAGGACGACAGCCGCGACGACGATCGCCGCCTGCGGGCCCCAGCCGTCCATCACGGCGGCCAGCGCGACCGGGCCGATGAGCGCGCCCAGGTCGGCCGAGAAGCGGTAGCCGGACAGCACCTTCGTGCGCCCCTCGGGCGGGACGACCTCGGACAGGAGGGCCGTCTGCGAACTGGTGAAGAAGTCGCCGAAGCCGATCATCGCGGCGTCCAGCAGGAAGCTCGTCAGGTCGCCGGTCAGGATGAATACAAGGTCACCGACGGCGACGGCCGCCAATCCGGCACTGATCACCCGCCGCCTCCCGAGCCGGTCGCCGAGCATCCCGCCGGGGGTCGCGACGAGCAGCCCGGTGATCGCCATCAGTCCGATGGCCGTCGCGATCGAGATGCCACCGAGACCCAACGCGGTCGCCGCGTACAGCGGCAGGACCGTGTTCCGGAACCCGTGACGATGGATCATGTTTGCCACGACGCCGTAGTTCGTGACTGCGATCGCGATATTGCGCTGCCGGCCGTACAGGATCCGCCGGACGTCGCCGCCGCCACGACCCTTGCCGCCCGTTCCGCTGAAGTCGATCCGGGGCAGCATCGGCAGCAGGATCGCCGCAGCCACGAGGGCCAGCACGAAGCTGATCGCGAACGTCCCGCGCCAGCCGACAGCCAGCCCGACCAGCCCGCCGACCATCGGATAGAGCGCGATGCCCGTGTTGTTGGCGACATGGAACAGGCTCATGACCTTGCCCCGATTGGCCGGGCTGGCCGTGGCACTCAGGGCAGACAGGATCACCGTGGCCAGCACGCCGACCGCAAGACCGGATCCGATGCGCGACACGATGAGGACCTCGACGCTCCCGGCAAAGAGACCGATCAGCGACGCCGCCAGCAGGACGACGATGGCGATGACGCTCAGGCGCCGATAGCCGACCTTGTCGGCCAGGAACCCGGCCGGGAGATCGACGGCCAGGCGGGCCAGCCCGTACGACCCGACGATGAGCCCGGCAGTCGTGATGCTCACCCCGAAGTCGGTCCGGATATCGGGCAGGAGGGGGGTCAGGATATTGGTGGCGGCGATGAGTAGAAAGATCGATACCGCGAGTAGCATCGCGTCGCGCGGGATCGGGGCACCGGCCGGCTTCGCAGGTTCCGTCGCGGCGATCCGGAGCGGGATCTCCGCCCCGCCCGTCCCCGGTTCGGTCGTCACGCGCGGCGGGGATCGGCGGCGATCTCGGCCACGACGCGCGCGATGTCCGCGACCTGCAACCGCTCGGGCGCCAGGGCGAGCTCCCGACTCGAGCAGACCGCACGGAGAACGAGCTTGCGGACCTGGCGGGCATCGAGCCCGAGCGCCGCGCAGTCGGCCGATACCTGGGTCAACGCTGCGTCATCCAGGGACGATTCCTGGGTCAGCTCGACCATGGTGTCGCGCAGGATGGCCTCGATCGCCCCGGATCCGGGTGTGCCGATCTCCTCGACGAGGTCGGCGCGCGACAGGAACGCGGCGTCAACACCGGCGACATAGTTGGTGGTCGCCATGAACGTGACGTTCGGCCAGGCACGGGCGACCCGGTCCACGCCGGACAGCACGGCATCCGTCGCGCGGTGGACGTCCACCGGATTCGTCTCGAGCGATGCCCGGCTGCGGCTGACCGCCAGCGCCTCGACCTCGTCGAGGAGCACGATGACCGGGCGCCCGCGGCTCGCGAGGTCGGGCAGGGTCCGCTCGAACAGCCGCGCCACGGCGCGCTGGCTCTCACCCAGCATCTGGCTCGGAAACGAATGCGGGTCGATATCGACGAACAGGAGCGGCCCGTCGTCGAGCGCCCGGGCAGCCTGGTCGGCGATGCCGCCGACGAGCGTGGTCTTGCCGGTCCCCGGTGGCCCGGACAGCACGATCAGGCCGTGGATCGGAAGACCGACCTGGCTGACCCGGCCGCGGTGGCGGAGCGAGTACAGGCCGTAGTTGAGAAGCCGGTCCTTCTGGACCGCCGGCAGGACGATCCGATCCCAGCGGTCGGCCCAGGCGGTATCGGGTAGCTCCGTCAGGCCTGCCAGGCCCTCGACACCCGGGGGGACCGTGATCGCAGGCATCGTCAGTCCCCGGGACGGCCGTCGAGGTGGTCCGGCCAGACGATCCCCGTCAGGTCCGGAGCATCGAGCGTAGGCAGCTCTTCGAACAGGTTCATCGGCTCGAGGAGGATCCGCATCATGTCGTAGAGAGCGTCGAAGTTGTGGACTCGGACGAGGCGGGCGGTCCGCTCGGTGCTGTCGTTGAAGTGCTGGTGCCACTGCCAGTGGTCGACGACGATGAGGTCGCCCGCCTCCCACGGATAGCTGACCCCGTCAATCTCGCTGTGGCCGTTGCCGGAGATGACGTACAACCAGGCCTCGCCGCCGTGGCGATGGCGCGACTGGTATTTGCCGGGAGCAAGCTCGTGCATGACCGCTGACAGGCCCGCGGTGTGGTAGCCGATCGAGACGTCGACCATGAACGTGCTCCGCGCACCGCGCTTGGTCACGACGCCGCGGACGTCCTCGAAGCGGGTGATCAGGCGGGCGCTCTCGGCTCCCTCGTGCTTGCTCGCGAGGCGCTGGGTCCGGCGGGCATACGGATCGTCGCCGACGAGTGGCGCGACCTGGTTCGGCCGAGCCGGAAGCTCGTCGTGCGGCGTGTCGCCACCCTCCTCGAGGAGTGCGACGCCAAACTGCTCGAGCATTGGCTGGACGCTCCAGGTGTGGAAGATCGCCGGCTCCGAACCGTCGTTCCCGTGGCGGTGCCACGCCCAGCTCGGGAGGTGGAGCGTGTCCCACGGCTTCCAGTCGATGCGCTGCCCGTCGATCTCGGTCCAGCCCGCGCCGGACTCGATGAACATGATCGCGTCCCACGAATGGCGATGGCTGGTCGTCGTGACCCCGGGTGCGATCTCGTGGAGCGTCGCGTCGAGGTTCTTCGTCGGGCGGTCGCCGTCCCAGCCGGCGTAGACGCCGCGCCGCGTTCGGCGCGCCGGGGACTCGACGAGCTCGACGTCACTCCGCTTGATGATCGTCTTGTGGTAGCCGCGCCACTCCTCGAGGAGCGACTCGCGACGCTTCTTCTGGATTTCGTAGTGAGTGACCTGGGTCGAGGTGGTTGTCTTCATGGGCCGCGTCCTTTGCCAATCAAATAATCTGAGATTATGTTATAATTTGTTGATAACATGATCTTTGGTTGTTGACAAACAATAAGCTAAAAATAAGTCAGATGTTCCCGAAGTACAGGGATATCTGAGCAGATGACGGGTACGCCCAAACTCAGGGCTTCCTC
>JBBQVJ010000136.1:0-5995 GCA_038211705.1 Candidatus Limnocylindrales bacterium
ACGGCCCGGCCCGGCCCGGCCATCGGACCGTTTAGCGCGCCCGGTCGAATCGAACCTAGCGGCCCATCCGGCCCCGGCCGAAGTAGCCCAGCACGGCCAGGACGATGAGCACGATGACCACGATGATGACGATGGTTTCCAGACTCACGGGACACCTGCACTTCGCCCGCGAGGGGTCGTCACCGGCCCTCGTCGCCACCGCGCGGACGGAGGCGACCCCGGACGGTCGTCGGGGGTGGCGACCGCTGACATCGAGGATAGGCGATGCCGCGACGCCGTGCCAAGCGATCGCGGCCGGCGGCAGTGATTCACTTTGATTCGGAATGGCACAGTGCCTTGACCAGGTTCTCTACTGTTCCACTTGCGGCATGTGAGATAGTCTGATACATTACCTCACGACGTAGGAAAGATTCCGACGCGACGTAGGATAGTAACAGACTTTCCAACATGCTTTTCGACACACCGCAACTTGACAACGCAGAGCGGGCCGTCATCGATCAGATCGATGAGGTGCGTGAAGGGCTGCGCTACCAATTGACAGCGCAACGCCGTTGGGTTGGCCTTCTCCGGAGGGTCATGTTTGCGCGCGCGATTCGCGGTTCCAACAGCATCGAGGGTTACAACGTCAGCCTGGAAGATGCGGTGGCCGCCGTCGCAGGAGAGGAACCCGTCGACGCGGCAGCCGAAGCATGGACGGCAGTCAGCGCATATCGCGACGCGATGACCTACGTGGTCCAGCTGGCCGACGATCCGCACTTCGCCTACACACGCTCATTGGTCCGCAGCCTTCACTACATGATGATCAAGTACGACCTAGACAAGAGTCCCGGTCGCTGGCGTCCTGGCCCGGTCTACGTACTCGATGAGCGACAGAAGGAGATCGTCTACACGGGACCGGATGCCATGATGGTCCCCGGTCTCATGGGCGAGCTGACGACATGGCTCAGAGAGCCCAACTCTGAGCCCGCTATGGTCCGCGCAGCGATGGCCCACCTGAATCTCGCGATGATCCATCCGTTTAGAGACGGAAACGGGCGGATGGCACGATGCGTTCAGACGCTGGTGCTGGCCCGAGAGGGCATCGTCGCGCCGCCCTTTTGGAGCATCGAGGAATATCTTGGGGTCAACACTGACGCCTATTACCAGGTTCTGGCCGAAGTTGGACAAGGCGCGTGGCACCCGGATCGCGACGCTCGACCCTGGGTGCGGTTCGTACTGACGGCGCATTACATCCAGGCTCAGACGCTCAAACGTCGCGCACAAGAGGCTGAACGGCGTTGGGACGTTATGAGCCAAGAGGTCGCGCGACACGGCCTGCCGGAGCGCGCAGCAGCGCCTGTCTTCAATGCTGCCATGGGGTTCCGACTTCGGAATTCCACCTATCGTGAGGCGGCAGACGTAACGGATGCCGTTGCCGGGCGCGATCTCAGGGCGCTAGCCGAGGCGGGCTTGCTACGGCCCGTAGGGGAACGTCGCGGACGGTTCTATGTGGCCAGCCCCGCGCTCAAGGTGCTTGAGGAGTCGATCCGACAGCCTCGCGAGCAGATGCAAGATCCGTTTCGGAAACTCCCTGCGACCCTAGGTCTCTGAGCGTCCCCAGCGTGCCGCAGCAGCAGCCTTCGCAATCTCAGACCGACGCTCCGGGGTGAGCTTCGACGCCCGGACCTTGCCGCCCTTTGCGCCGCTCACCTTGCCGCGCTCGACCTAGCCGGGTGCTTCGCGGGCCGATCGCTGTCCGGCCAGCGGTCCAAGATCGCGTCCATCGCGTCTACCGTCGCCTTGGTGCGGCGGTTCGGGTCGGCTGGCATCTTCGATTGCTTCAGGTAGCCTGGCTCTATGGGCTTCGAGTGCGGCTCGAATCTGTTCTAGCGTGTCCCGGTTTCGGCTGTGGGTAAGCCACTGACGGTGAGGTAGGCCGTTGCCGTCGACGTATCGGACAGCAAGTTCGTATCCCATTCGGTCGTACGGAATGATCACGAACCTAAGGCCCGTGCCCAGCTCCCGAACGCGAACCACACGATCGAGGATGTGACTGCTCGTGTTTGGCGGAAGGTGTAAATCGTCGCGTCGCGTCACGCCGATAGTCTCGACGGTTGCCTAAGCATCGTCAACGGACTTCCCGCTCAAACTGAATCACTACCCGGCCGGCCGCACATGAGCACCACCATGCGTTCCCGCGCCGATCGGTGGCTGGCGGTGCGGGTCGCCAGCCTCGGTCAGGCGGGCGTCGAGGTCGCCAGCACGAAGCACATCGCGACGACCAGCCCGATCACGACGCCGAGGATGCCCGCCCCCCACGCCGCTCGATCGATCGGCCCGAGCGGCTCCTCGTCGTTAGCGTGGTCGCCGTGGCCATGGTCGTCGCCATGGTCATCGGTCAGGTGATGGCCGACCGCGCCCGCGTGCCCCGGCGTGTCGAGATCGATGTCATCGGCGTGATCGGTGCCCATCGGGGGCATTCTGGCAGACGCTCACGCCCGGCACCGAACGCCTAGACTCCCGAGCGTGACCGCGGCCCCACCTGATCCCGGGCTCATCGCGAGCCTGCGCGGGCTCGACCGGAATGGTCGTCTCCTGTTCGCGATGCGCACCCTGCGCATGTTCGGCTACGGGTTCCTCGCCGTCGTCCTCGTCCTGTACCTGGCCGCGGCCGGTCTGGATCCGCTCGCCATCGGGCTGGTCCTGACCCTGACCCTCGTCGGCGACACGATCATCTCCCTCTGGTTGACGACGCGGGCCGACCGATACGGCCGCCGGCGGGTCCTGCTGGCGGGGGCCGCCCTGATGGTCCTCGCCGGGGTCGTCTTCGCGTTCACCAGCTGGGTCCCGTTGCTCATCCTGGCCGGGGCGATCGGGGTGGTCTCGCCGACCGGCAACGAGGTCGGGCCGTTCCTCGCGATCGAGCAGGCCGCGCTGACCCAGACGATCCCGGACAGCCGCCGCACCTCGACCTTCGCCTGGTACAACCTGGTCGGCTACGTCGCGACGGCGACCGGGGCGCTGGGCGCAGGGCTGTTGAGCCAGGTCCTGCTCGATACGGGCGTGACGGCGGTCGACGCCTACCGGGCCATCGTCATCGGCTACGCGGTCATCGGGCTGGCGATGATCGTCGGCTTCTGGGGGCTCGGACCGGAGATCGAGGCGCCGCCGCGCGAGGTCGCCACCGACGGGATCCGGCGCCGGCTCGGGCTCGGGCGCTCCCGGCGGGTCGTGCTCAAGCTGTCGCTCCTGTTCTCGATCGACGCCTTTGGTGGCGGGTTCATCCCGCAGAGCCTGATGGCCTACTGGTTCCACCTTCAGTACGGCGTCCAGCCGGCCGTTCTGGGCGCGATCTTCTTCGGGGCGAACCTGCTGGCCGCCGCGTCGGCGCTGTCGGCCGCCCGGATCGCGGCCCGGATCGGGCTGATCAACACGATGGTCTTCACCCATATCCCGTCGAACGTGCTGCTGATCCTGGTCCCGCTGATGCCAAACCTCCAGCTCGCGATCGCCGTGCTGCTGCTCCGGTTCAGCCTCAGCCAGATGGACGTGCCGACCCGCCAGTCGTACGTCATGGCCGTCGTGGATCCGGACGAGCGATCGGCCGCGGCCGGGGTGACCGGCATCGCCCGGACGACGGGCGCGGCCATCTCGCCGTCGATCTCGTCCGTGCTGGTCGCCAGTGCCGGGTACGCCGCCGTCCCGTTCTACCTCGCCGGTGGCTTGAAGATCGTGTACGACCTACTGATGTACCGCGAGTTCCGCAACGTGAAGCCGCCCGAGGAGCGCCGGGAAGCCTAGACGGCCGCTCCGTCGCCGCGTCGCGGCCGTCCCGGCCTCCCGAGCCGCCACCAGATGAACAGCACGACCGCGGCGACCACGGCGAACGCGATGAGCAGGTCGAACGGCTGGAGCGCCTCGCGAATCTGGACCCAGTTCGCGCCCAGTACGGTCCCGGCGTACACCAGCAGGCACGACCAGATGAATGCCCCGGCCGTGGAGTAGACGATGAACGTCCGGATCGGCATCCGGGCCACGCCGGCCGGGAAGCTGATGAAGGTGCGCACGATCGGCAGCAGCCGGCCGATGAAGACGGTCGCCGCGCCGTGCCGGGCGAAGAACGAATCGGCGAGCTCGATCTCGTGCGGCCGGATGAGCAGGTACTTCCCGTAGCGCTCGAGGAACGGCCGTCCGCCGTACGCCCCGATGGCATACGCCACGAGCGATCCGAGCGTGTTCCCGATGGTCGCCACGACCACCACGATCCAGAAGTTCCAGGGCTGACCGGTCAGCGGCTCGAGCTGGCTCGTGTCGGACACCAGGAAGCCGGCGTAGGGCAGGATCAGCTCCGAGGGGAGCGGCACCATCGCCGATTCGATCGCCATCGCGAGCATGACCCCGATGTAGCCGACCGCGCCATACAGGCTGTTCAGGAACGGGATGACGATCTGATCGATGAACGCGAGCACGCAGACCTCGTGGCTGTGAGGGTGGGCGCCCGGCAGCATAGCCGACTATCCTCGGCACGGTGAGTGAGCCGGAGGTCCCGCACGTCGTCCCGGACCGTGGTTCGGCGCCATCGGCCGCACCGATCGTGCTCACCGGCGCGGACCTGACCGTCACCGACGTCGAGGCCGTCGCCCGGCGCGGCGCCGATGCATCCCTCGACAGCCACGCCCGCGAGCGGATGCAGGAGGCACGCGACCTGATCGAGTCACTGGTCGCCGAGGGCGCCGTAGTCTACGGCGTCACGACCGGGTTCGGCGCGTTGGCCTCGACGGTGATCGCGCCGGCGGACGCCGGCCGGCTCCAGGAGAACCTGCTGATGAGCCACGCGGCGGGGGTCGGGCCGGCCTTTCCGCGCGAGGTCGTCCGGGCGATGCTCCTGTTGCGGGCCAACACGCTCGCCCTCGGGTTCAGCGGCTGCCGGCCGCTGCTGGTCGACCGGCTCCTCGACTTCCTGCGCCTGGGGATCCACCCGATCGTGCCCGAGCAGGGGAGTGTCGGGGCGTCCGGCGACCTGGCGCCGCTCGCCCATCTCGCGCTGCCGCTGATCGGTCGCGGCCAGGTCGAGTTCGGTGGGTCGATCGTGCCCGGGCTGATCGCGCTGCGCGAGGCCGGGCTCGAGCCGCTCACGCTCGAAGCGAAAGAGGGGCTGGCGCTGCTCAACGGTACCCAGATGATGAGCGCCATCGGCGCGCTCTTGCTGGCCGACGCCGATCGACTCGTCCGGACCGCCAGCGTCGTCGCCGCGATGAGCGTGGAGGCCCTGCTCGGCACCGACGTCGCGTTCGCGGCGGCCTACCAGCTCGCGCGGCCGCACCCCGGCCAGATCGCCGTCGCCGCCGAGCTCCGCCACCTGCTCCGCGACAGCACACTCCAGACCGGTCATCACGACCATGCCCACAAGGTCCAGGACCCGTACTCGCTGCGCTGCGTGCCGCAGGTCCACGGCGCGGTCCGCGATACGCTCGACCACCTCCGGCGCGTCCTCGACATCGAGCTCAACGCGGCGACCGACAACCCGCTCGTCTTTACCGGCGGCGGGATCGCCGGCATCGACACCATCGCGACGGGCGGCGGGCGGGTGATCAGCGGCGGCAATTTCCATGGCGAGCCGATCGCGCTGGCCCTCGATTTCGCCAAGATCGCGCTGGCTGAGCTCGGCTCGATCAGCGAGCGGCGGACGGCCCTGCTGGTCGACCCGCGGCTCAACGGCGGGCTGCCACCGTTCCTGGCCGCCTCGTCGGGCATCGACTCCGGGATGATGATCTACCAGTACACGGCGGCCGCCCTCGTGTCGGAGAACAAGGTCCTCGCCCATCCAGCCTCGGTCGACTCGATCCCGACCAGCGCGAACCAGGAAGACCACGTCTCGATGGGCTCGATCTCGGCGCGGCACGCCCGGACGGTGCTGGCCCACGTGGAGCGGATCCTGGCCATCGAGCTCGTCGTCGCGGCGCAGGCCCTCGATCTTCGGCTCGCCATATCTGACGGTTCGGATGGCGCGGCGCCC
>JBBQVJ010000137.1:0-5924 GCA_038211705.1 Candidatus Limnocylindrales bacterium
CAAGCTCGAGGTCGCCATCGGCCGGCGGCGGACGTGGTACGGCCAACGCGATCCGGGTCGCCACGCCCTCGTCCACCTGGGCCGCGACGTGCCGGCCACGGAATGGCCCGATCCGGTGGCGGCCACGGTCGCCTGGATCCGACGGCTGCGGAGCGAGCACGGCGAGGGCCGGAGCGGTCTGGCCGTCCATCGATCGTCCGATCCGGGCCACTGGATCGTCACCTTCCCATGGCTCGGCGCGGAACGCGCGCTGACCCTGACCGAGGCCGCCCTGGCCCTGGCCGAGCGCGATGTCTCGCCGTCGCGGACCGCGCAGCTGACCGGCACCCAGGAACGCGCGCTGGCACGCTGGACCGAGCGCCTGAAGGCGGCCCGGACGACGCCGCCCGAATGGCTGCGCGACGCCGATCGCCGAGTCCCGATCGTGTCCATCTCGGGCACGAACGGCAAGAGCACGGTGACCCGCCTCATCAGCCACATCCTGATCCGGGCGGGCCGGCATGTCGGCAGCACGACCTCGGATGGGGTCCTGGTCGATGAGCGCATGGTCGAACCGGGCGACTGGACCGGGCCGGGCGGCGCCCACCAGGTCCTCGCCCGTCGCGATATCGAGGTGGCGGTGCTCGAGACGGCGCGGGGCGGCATGGTCCTGCGCGGCGTCGGCTACGAGTCGAATGACGCGAGCGTCCTGACCAACGTCTCGTCCGACCACCTCGATCTCCAGGGGATCCACACCCTGCCCGAGCTGGCCGAAGTCAAGTCGACGATCTGCCGGATCACCCGGCCCGATGGCTGGGTCGTGCTCAACGCCGATGACCCTCTGGTCGCCGCGATCGCGCGGCGGGTCAGCGCCCACGTCGCGCTGTTCACCCTCGAGGGCGACGACTCGGCGGTCGTGCGCCGTCACCGGGCGCGCGGTGGCCGGGCGTACCTGGTCCGCGACGGCGTCATCGTGGAGGCGAACGGCGAGGCCGAGACCGCGATCGTCGAGGTGGCCCGGGTGCCGATCACGATCGGCGGGCTGGCCCACCACAACGTGGCCAACGCGCTGGCCGCCGCGGGCGGCGCGCGCGGGGTCGGGGCCACGACCGCGGAGGTGGGCGACGGGCTCATCGACTTCGCCCCGAGCGCCGAGAGCTCACCCGGCCGGCTCAACCTGTTCCGGCTCGGCGCCAAGGTGGTCATCGTCGACTTCGCCCACAACGAGGCCGGGATCGGGGCCGTCCTCGATGTCGCCCAGGGCATCGCCGGTGGCGCGGCCGGTCGGGCGGTACCGATCACCGCCATCATCGGGACGGCCGGCGATCGGCCCGACGACACGCTCCGGGGCATCGGCCGGATCGCCGCCGAGCGCGCACAGCGAGTGGCCATCAAGCAGACGCGCAAGTACCTCCGTGGGCGGACGGCCGAATCGGTCGTCGGCGAGCTGATGGTCGGGATCGTGGCCGGCGGCGTCTCGGCGACGGAAGTGCCGATCTACGACACCGAGACCGCCGCGTTGCGGGCCGAGCTCAACGGGGCGGCCGGGACGGGCGCCAACGGCGGCCGTCCGGACGCCGCTCGGGTCATCGTGCTGATGTGCCACGAGGATCGCGACGGCGTCTTCGAGTTGTTGCAGTCCCTCGGCGCCCGGCCGGTCGATGTCGCGACGGAGCTGACCGAGCTCGTGCCCCGGATGCAGGCGCGGCCGCGCCGGGCCTGATCAGCCTTCGGGCGCGGTCAGCTCGCCCGGGTCGTGGAACGCGGACCCGCCGCGGCTTGTCCCGGCTGCCGACATCGCCTCGCGGTAGACCCCGATCGCGTCGTCCACGCAGCAGACCACGAGATCGCCCGGGATGGCCCGCCGGAGTGCCGCCCGGACGGCGGCCATCTCATCGAGCATCTTTTCGGCGCGCGTGGTCCGCGAAGTGCCGCCGGTCTTGGCCTCGCGGACGCCATCGAGGACATTGGTCGCCGTCTCGCCCGGCGCGCGCCCGCGCAGGTTCTTGTCCTCGCGCACGATGATCTCGTCGAACGAACCCGCCGCGATCGCGCCGTATTGACGCTGGTCCTCGTTGCGCCGATCGCCGGGGATGCCAAGCACGCCGATGGCACGACCCGAGCGCACCCCGGTGCGGGCCGCGCCGAGCCGGCCAGACTTGGTCGGCGCCTCGACCATCATCCGGTCGACGAAATCGGCTAGCTGGCGCATGCCGTCGACGTTGTGGCAGTAGTCGATCACCACCCGGACCCCGCCGACATCGACGAGGTTGAGCCGGCCGGGCGCCTGGAAGAAGGACGTCGAGAAGGTGCGCAGGCCCTGCCGGATGTCATGCAGATGCGCACCGGCTGCCCAGGCTGCGGCCGACGCCGCAAGCGCGTTGGCGACGTTCATCCGGGCACGGCCGCTGAACGTCGCCGGGATGAGATGGGTGTACAGCACCGGCATCGTGCGCGAGCCGAGACGCAGGACGATCAGCTCGCCCTCGGCACTGGGCTCGAGGCGGAACGCGGCGCCACCGCGGCTAGTGTGGCCATCGACCCGGTCGTAGCCGTCCTCGCCCTTGGCCGTGGCCATGCTGAACAGCACGACCCGGCCGGCGCAATGCCGGCCCATCCGGTACACGTGGCTGTCATCGGCGTTGAGCACTGCCGTTCCCGAGCGTGGCACGGCCTCGACGACGACGCCCTTGACGTTGGCCAGCTGGCCGATCGAATCGATGCCGCCCAGACCGAGGTGGTCGCCGGTCACGTTGGTCACGACGGCCACATCGTTGCGGTCGTAGCCGAGGCCCTCACGCAGGATGCCGCCTCGCGCGACCTCGAAGACCGCCGTGTCTACGGTCGGGTTCTGGAGCACCATGAGGGCCGACTTCGGGCCGGACATGTCGCCCTTCTTGATCAACCGGCCATCGATCACGATGCCGTCGGTCGAGGTCATGCCGACCCGCCGGCCCATCATCTTGAGGATGTGCGAGATCATCCGGACGGTCGTCGTCTTGCCGTTGGTACCGGTCACGGCGATGATCGGGATGCGTGCCGATGAGCCCGCCGGGAACAGCGAATCGATGACCGGCCGGGCGACGTACTGCGGCTCGCCCTCGGTCGGGTGCGTGTGCATCCGGAACCCGGGCGCCGCATTGACCTCGACGATCGCGCCGCCGGTCTCGCGGACGGGCGTGGCGATGTCGGGACAGATGAAGTCGATGCCCGCGACGTCGAGCCCGACGATGCGCGCTGCCGTCTCGGCGATCTCGACGTTGTCGGGGTGGGCCTCGATGGTCCGGTCGATCGAGGTTCCGCCCGTCGACATGTTGCCGGTCAGGGCCAGCTTGACCCACGTCCCGGCCGGCAGGACGTCGTCCATCCCGAAGCCCTGCTCGGCGACGAGCGCCTCTGCCGCCTCGTCGACCTTGATCCGGGTCAGGACCTTCTCGTGGCCGATGCCGCGCCGCGGATCCGAGTTGGCGACGTCGACCAGCTGGCGGACGGTGTGCTCGCCGTCGCCCGTGACCGAGGCCGGTACGCGCTCGGCGATGGCCGCCATCTTGCCGCCGATGACCAGACAGCGGTAGTCGTTGCCGGCGACATAGGTCTCGATGACCACTGCGCCCGCCCGACTCTGGGCGAGGGCGCCGTGGAACGCCGCCCGGACCGCGCCCTCAGAGCGCAGGTCCAAGTGGACGCCCCGGCCGTGGTTGCCGTCGAGCGGCTTGACCACGCACGGGAAGCCGAGCCGCCTGGCGACCGCGACGGCCGCCTCCTCGTTGTCGACCACGTCGGCCCGCGGGACGGGCAGCCCGGCCGAATCGAGCAGCCGGTTGGTGAGACTCTTGTCGGATGCCACGTCGACGCCGATGGCCGAGGTGAGCGACGTCATCGTCGCACGGATCCGCTGCTGGTGGACGCCGTGGCCGAACTGCACGAGCGAGTGACGATCGAGTCGGATGAACGGGATGTCGCGGCTGACCGCCTCGTCGATGAGGGCCTGCGTCGACGGCCCGAAGGCCTGCCGCTCGGCCAGCCGGATGAGCCGCTCCATCTCCGGCGCGAAGTCGAAGAAGAACGGCAGGTCGTCCGGGGCGACGAGGTGGTTGACCAGTGCCACCGCCATCCGGCCGGCCTCGAGCCCGACCGCCTCCTCGCGGTACTCGAAGATGCAGTTGTACTGGCCGACCGGACCGGCCGCCCGCGTCTTGCCGTGCCGGACATCGGTCCCGGCCAGGTTCTGGAACTCGAGCGCGACATGCTCGGCGATGTGGCCGACCCACGTGCCCTCGCGCAGCCGGGTGACGAAGCCACCCCGCCGGCCGAGCGAGCAGGCGTGGTCCTCGAGCGTCGGCAGCAGGGTGACGAGCGCGTCGGTGAAGCTGGGCAGCAGGTTGGACGGGAACTGCTCGAGGACGCCGAGGTCGACCAGGAGCCGGATGACCGGTTCGCGCGCCCAGTAGTTGGGACCGCGCAGGACGCGCGTCTCGAGGATCCGCAGGGTCGGCGCCGGGACCAGTGTCGGATCGCCGCCGTTCATTCGTTTGCCGCGCTTGGTGCTGGCCAGGGTCTCGGCCACGAACGTCCTCCTCCGCCGGCCGTGGGCCCGGCTGGCCGGGCTTAGCTGGAGGCGGCCTCGCCGCCGGGGAGTGCGTGGAGGGTCGGCGTTGCGACCCGTTCGCGGCGCCGCAGATCGAAGCGATAGCCGGCCGGCAGCGAGTGAAGCACGACGCCGCTGATCATGAGCGGTCGGTGGCCATGGATCTCCCAGGCGTCGGTCTCCGAGCGCGAGCCATCGACCACGGTGATCGAACCGCGCCCGATGACCTCCATGATGTGGTCCGGGCCGACGACGCCGGCGGTGTCCTCGTCGACGCCGAGACCAAGCAGGCTCGGGTTCTGGGCGATCAGGCTGAGCAGCCGCCCGAGCCGGTTCCGCTGCTGGAAATGCTGGTCGATGATCACGCCCGGCAGCACGCCCAAACCGGCCGCGATCTGGGCCATTCGGTGCTTGGGCGTGGCCCCGGACGCCCCGAAGGCGATCATGTGGCTCGACATGGCCGACGCACCGGCCGACGTCCCGGCCACGACCGCGCCGTGCTGGAACCGATCGAGCACGGCGTCGGCCAGGAGCGTGCCGCCGATGGTCGACGACAGCCGGAGCTGGTTGCCACCGGTCAGGAAGACGCCCGTCGCGTCACTGATGGCCATCACCGCCGTTTCGTCGTTGGCCTGCGGCCGCGTCACCGCGTGGAGCGGTCGGACGTGCTTGACGCCCAGCTCCCCGAAGACCGCTCGATAGCGTTCACCCGCCTCGAGACCCAGGGACGAGGCCGTGCTGATGACCGCGATCGTCGCGTCGGTCCCGCCGGCCAGCGCGACGAATCGGTTCAGGATGACGCGGTCGCGGACCTTGTCCTCCGCACCACCGATGATGATGACGGTTCCATCGGGCACAGACTTGGGTACTCCATGGGCGCTTCGGCAGAGGATAGCCGACGGGGCGGCGGCAGGGCGGCTCGTGCGGGCGGCGAGGTCGGTCGGCTCAGGGCGCGTGGCGGCCGTGCGAGAATGCCGGTCAGATGACCCAGTCGGCTCCGCCTCCCGATCTGCGTCCGGTACCCGGTACCGCCAGGGGCCGCGGCCGGATCATCGTCGATCTGTCCGACGTCATCGACCGCGGCACGCGTCGGCGGGCGGGGGTCTTCCGGCGGGCCCTTCGACGCGAGGTGTCGCGGCTCCACGACCCGCGGCGGATCCTCGCGATCCTGTTGCTGAGCCTGACCTTCGCGGTCGTCCTGTCTGGGCTCATCGCCCGCGGCGAGGCCGGCGGTGCCGACGCGCGCGCGTACTGGGCGGGCGTCCGGATCTGGCTCAACGGCGGCGACCCCTACCACCCGATCGGGCCCTTCCTGCCCTACGTCTACGCGCCGTGGATGCTCCCGATGTTCGCCCCG
>JBBQVJ010000138.1:0-5916 GCA_038211705.1 Candidatus Limnocylindrales bacterium
CTACTACCCGCCGGAGGCGCGGATCGACCGGCGCCCCGTCGACGACCTAGCCGACGAGTTGGTCGGCGAGATCGAGAACGGAGTGGGGGAGTCGGGCGTCCGGCCCGGGATCATAGGCGAGATCTGGACCGACAAGCCGTGGGTCTCGCCGGCCGAGGAGCGGGTGCATCGGGCGGCAGCTCGAGCGGCGCGTCGCACCGGCCTGGCCATCACGACCCATGGCGTGCTGTCGGACGTCGGGCTGGCCCAGCTGCGCATCTTCGAGGAAGAGGGCGCCGACCTCGGCCGGGTCGTCATCGGTCATGCCGATTCCTATCCGGTCCTCGACCACTACCTCGCTATCATCGAGCGTGGCGCCTCGGTCGAGTTCGACTTCCTGGGGATGTCGTTCAGCGCCCTCGAGCGCCATGGCGAAGGCCGCGTCGTGGAGCTCATCTGCGAGCTGCTGGCTCGCGGCCACACCGACCAGGTCCTGCTCAGCCAGGACGTGTGCCACGATTCGCAGCTCAAGCGCTACGAGGGCAACGGCTACACGTATCTCAGCGACACCTTCCTGCCGCGCCGCCGTGAGGCCGGCGTCTCCGACGCGGAGATCAAGACGATGACGGTCGCCAACCCGCGGCGGCTCCTGACGATCGGTTGATCGCTGGGAGCCGCTGCGGTTCGGGCCGTGCCGTGAGTCAGGAGCCGCCGACGAATAGCTCTGCCGAAGGCTCTCGTCCAGCGCTGGTCGAGTTTCCCGACGACGAGGACAGTCCCGCTTGGAAGCAATGTGGCCGACCGGACGTAGCGAGTTCGGGTCATGGGTTGTGCCGACGACCATAGGTTTGTCGCCGGATCGAAGATCTGGGTGGTGGCGAAGGTGACGCTGGTCCCGCCCCCGACGAGGAGCACGGTCCCGTCGGGCAGCGCGACGCAGGCGGTCAGGTCCGTTGACGCATCCATCGCGTCCGAGGCGGTCCAGGCCTCTGTGGTCGGGTCGAAGAGATCGGCAGACGTCGGCCGTCCGCCGGCGATCAGGATCCTGCCGTCGGTCAACGCGATGCCAGTCTGCTCGTCCACGTGCTGCACGTCCATCTTCCCCGTTGCCGCCCAGAGGCCCGTCGTCGGGTCGTAGATCTCGGCGGACGTCTTGTCGTCGGCGAACCCACCGGCGACGAGGACGCGACCGTCCCGCATCCGGAGGGCGGATAGCGGGCCGGCTCGACCATCGATCATGTCACCCGTCGGCGTCCACTTCGCGGTCACGGGGTCGAAGAGCTCGGCGGTCTTCTTCAGACCGACATCCATGCCGCCTCCCGCCACCAGGACCTTGCCGTCCGAGAGCACGGCTGCGAAGGCTTGACCGCGGGACTCGGTCATCTGGCCGACGACTGTCCAGACCCCTGTGGCCGGATCGAAGGTTTCGGCGGACGATCCGTTGCTGCCGGCGTTGTCGCCACCGGCGACCAACACTTTGCCGTCGTCAAGTCGGACGGTGATCGCATACGACCGGCCCTCGTGCAGGGACCCCGTCGCGGTCCAGGTGCCGGTCCGGGGGTCGTACAGTTCGGCGGTCTTGCTGGCGTTTCGGCCGCCGCTGGCGGTGAGCACGCGCCCATCCAGCAACCCGACGGTGATGCCGTTGAAACCGCGATCCTCGGCGGGCGGCCCGGTCAGCCTCCAGGCGGACGCTTGGCTCGGTGATGCGGCCGCGCTTGGACTGGTCGCTGGCGTCGGGCCAGGCATACCGACCGATGGTTGGGCGGATCGAGCGAGGTAGAGCGCGCCACCGACCACCAATACCCCGATGACGGCGGCCGTGGCCAGGCGAATGGGAACACTCATGGTCTGGAACCTCCGCGGGGCACGCCAGGTGCGCCGCTGTGGGATCGATGGGAAGGCAGCCAGGACGGTATCGAGCGCCTGGCGCGGGGCCAGGTTCGGGTCATCCTCGAGCCAATCGGCGATCCGCTGGTCGAATTCGTGATCGGTCGACCGGTTCATGCGGGTCGCTCCTCTGAGCTCGCGAAGCTGCGATCGTTGGCATCGAGCGCGACCCGCAGCTGACGGACCGCGTAATGGAGGCGGGACCGCGCGGTCCCTACAGGGATGCCAAGGGTCTCCGCGATCTCGGTCAGCGGGTACCCGAGGTGGTGATACAGCACGACCACCGCCCGCTGTTCCGGTGACAGCTGGCGGAAGGCGTGGTTGAGGTCGTCGCGTGTGGCGACCGAGCGCGCCACATCGGGTGAGGTCGGAAGATCCATCTGGAGGAGCCGCACGCGGGCCACATGACGGCGTTCGCCACGTGCCTCGGTGTAGCACGCGTTGACGACGAGCCGATGCAGCCAGGCATCGAAGCGCTCGGCGTCGCGCAGGTTGGGCAGGTCGCGCCAGGCACCGAGCAGTGCCTGCTGGGTGGCGTCCTGGGCCCGGTCCGGGTCACGCAGGATCCGGTAGGCGAGGGCGTAGCAGCCGTCGATGGCCGAGGACACGATCGACGCGAAGGCGTCCGTGTCGCCGGTCATGGCCCGCTCGACGAGCTCGGGCTGCATCGTCCGCTCCGGGTTCGAGCGGCCCGTCTGACCGCTTACCGAGTATGGAGCCGGCCGGTCCCGGAACGTTCAGACGATGGCGTTCGGGGGCGCGACCCACGCCGGAACGCCGGCGAGGTCAGCCGTCGAGCGTGGCCTCGACGCTGAGCGCGACGTTGCCGGCCAGGGCGACGCTGATCGGGCAGCCGTCCTTGGTCGCCTGCGCGGCGGCCTCGAAATCGACGGCGGACATGCCGGGCACGCGACCGCGGACGGTCAGGGCGCTCGACACGACGCGCCAGCCGGCGTCGAGCTTGTCGAAGGTCACCTCGGCGGAGACGTCCAGTCGCTCCGGCGGCGTGCCGGCCCGGCCGAGCGCCCCGGACAGAGCCATCGCGAAACAGGCCGAGTGCGCAGCGGCGACCAGCTCTTCCGGGCTCGTCCGCCCCTCCGAGGTCTCCGTCCGGGAGGCCCAGGTCACGGGCAGCGAGGTGAACGCGCCCGACGATACGGCCGAGACGTTGCCGGCTCCGGTGGTCAGGGCGCCCGACCAAGTGGCCTCGGCGCGTCGGATGGCGGCCATCGAATACTCCTTGGGTCTGGTGGGGTCTGGGGTGGCTGGCCCCATCGTCCCACACCGCTCCGGCATGCGTCCGGGGCGGTCCATCCTGAAGCGGGGCGGTCTGGGCGGGAAGGGGTGGCTCTGGTGCCCGTACCAACGCGGCGGGGGACCGTTACGGCCGACCCATTCCGGCGCGCGATGCGGGCCGCGACGATCACCACGTGCTCACCAAGACCCGCCGCCTCGTCCCTCTCATCCTCGCCGGACTGTTGATCGTGCCTCTCGCCGGAACGGCGAACGCGTACGAGCAGGAACCGGTCACCGGCGAGGTGCTGACCCAGTCGGCCATCGACCTCGTCACGCTGACCAACCGTCAGCGAGCAGCGCTCGGTCTGGTCGCCCTGCGCATGGACCCCGACCTGATGGCGATCGCCAAGGCGCGGGCCGAGGTGATGGCGGCGACCGACATCATGAGCCACACCGAGCCCGACGGGCTGAAGGTGTTCGACCGGATCACCGCCGCCGGCCTCAAGTGGTTCGGCGCGGGCGAGATCATCGCCTGGAACAACTACCCGACCGAGCCGCTGTCCGTGGCCGAATCGATCCGGGCCTGGATGGCCTCGTCCGGTCACCACGACATCATGGTCTCGACCGGCTACAACTACGTCGGCTTCGGTGCCGCCGTGTCGGCCACCGGCAAGCGCTACTACGCCGGGATCTTCGTCAAGGAGCCCGACGAGACCGGGGCGTTCGCTCGCTTCCGCACCACCTCGAAGCGGCTGGTCTCCGGTAGCCGCACCAGGGTCACCATCCGCTGGGCCGGCCACGACACGCGCCTCCAGGTCCTGACCTCGGGTCTCCGCCACTTCGAGGTCCAGCGGCGCCTGGTCGGTGGCAACTGGGCATCGTGGGGCGCCACGACCGCGACCAGCAAGACCGTCACCTGGTCACGAGCCCACGACCGCGAGGTCCGCGTGCGGGCCCGCGACAAGGCCGGCAACTGGGGCAGCTGGCGGGTCATCCGAATCGATTCCTGATCCGACCCGCCGGACCGAGGCGAACCCGGATCGCCCGACCGAGCGCCCGGTGCCGGGTCGTCCGCGGCAGGACGATCCGGCGCACGCCGGCAAATCGGGCCTGCGCCTCGAGGGCGACGACGAGCGCATCCACGAACCCCGCTGACGCCAGCGGGTCGAAGCCGTCCTCCCACCACAGGTCGATGATTCGCAGCGCGCCCGACGACCGGTCGATGCGCGGCTCGATCCGGCCGACCAACCGATCGCCGAAGAGGACCGGCAGGACGTAGTAGCCCCAGCGTCGCTTGGCGGCCGGGAGGTAGACCTCCCAGACATAGTCGAAGCCATACAGCGAGCGCAGGAAGTCGCGATCCCAGACGAACGGGTCAAGCGGAGCCAGGAACGCGACACCCCGGCTGCCAGCGTCGTCTGGGCTTCCGCCATCGATCGACTGGCGCGTCTCGGCCGCGACCGCCGCCTCCAGGATGCCCAGCTCCTCGGCCAGGACGAACCGCTCGCCACGCACGCCGTCGATGATCACCGGCAGCAGCGTCCCGGCCTCGACCAGCTCGTCGAGCAGCTCGCCCCGGGTCGGCATCTCCGGTCGACCCGGCTTGCGGATCGCCGGCGCCGTCCCGATCCACAGCTCGGCACTCCCCGAGCGACCGAGGAGGCCGTGCGCACGATAGCGCGACAGCAGCTTGTGCCGGCGCTGGTCTCGCGGCGGCGGGTGGACCGCCAGGAGCGCGGCCGGGAAGAGCCGCTCGGCGAGGTCGTACACGCGCCGGTTGCCCTCACGTCGGGCGAGACCGAGGATCCCCGCCTCGGCCAGCGCCTCGAGGATGGCCCGCACCTGGTTGGTCGGCCGCCAGTACCACTCGATCGCGGCCCGCGGCTCGACATCGGTCGGGGAGAGCGGGCCATCGCGTCGGATCCGCTCGAGCAGCTCGGCGACCAGCGGCCCGTGCTCGTCGAAGGCGGCCCCGTCGTGCGCCTCGCGGTTCTCGTCCCAGGTGACGCGGTGCCACGGCAGCTCGGCCGTCGGCACGATCGACAGGCCCTTGTTGTAGGTCTCGTACAGAAGGCGCGTTCCATACAGATGCCCATCGGTCCAGGCGCGCTGGTAGCCGTCGATCCGGGCCGCCAGGACGAGGTCGTGGTTTCGCCCCGTCACCTCCAGCGGATCGAACTGGAGCGAGCCCAGCCGCTCGACCACGTGCAGCACCGACGCCGGCTCGGGCGGCAGGCGGCGTGGGGGTGACAGCAGGTGTCGGGCGGCCATGAACCGGCGGGCAGCGTCGCGCTCCAGCGCGATCGGGGGTGGCATCGGGCGATGGTACGAGAGTACGGGACGTGCCGCGGATGGTCGTGATAGATTAGGACCTTCCGAATAGTACGGAGCCACCGAACATTTCACCAACACCGAACCGACGCCCCACGGCGCGAGCCATCGATGCCGTCGTCGTCCGACACGACGAGCTGATGCACCGTCTCCTCGGCCGGCACGCCAGCGAATTCGCCGAGCTGCCGATCACGATGGGCCAGGCCAAGATCCTGTACGTCGTGCTGGCCGCCGGCGAGCTCCGGATGTCGGAGGTCGCCGCCAGCGTCGGCATCGGCACCTCGTCCGCGAGCGAATCGGTCGACCGGTTGGTCGAGCTCGGGCTCCTTCGTCGCCTCGATGCGCCGGGTGACCGGCGTGGGGGGGGGGGGGCCCCCCCCCCCCGACGGGCCCCCCCCCCCCCGCCCGGTATGGGGGGCAACCACACCCCCCCCGGCGGGGTTGTAGGCCCGCGCGGAGCCGCCCCCCGCGACGGGCTCG
>JBBQVJ010000139.1:0-5832 GCA_038211705.1 Candidatus Limnocylindrales bacterium
GCGCGAGTCCGAGCCTCGATCCGCCATCTCGATGGCGACCGGGAGCCTGGACCAGACCTGGCCGCGGCGACCGCCCTGGTCCACGACGGTGCGCTGGCCGATCTCGCCGGCTGACCCGTGGCTGACAGCGCGCTCGTGTGCCGCGCTTGCCCGATGATGCGCGTCCGACCGTAGACTTCTCGCCCGATGGGCACGATCCGCATCCTCGACGTCACCGACACCGCCACGTTCGGCCGCATCCCGCCGTGCGCCGACCCTGGCTTCGATCACCGCTCGTGCGATTATTGGGAGGATCCCGACCGGGGCTCGAAGGCGGCTCGGCTGTCGTGGCTCGAGCCGGTCAGTGCCGTCAAGGTGGGTGGCTCCGACACACCGCGCCCGCGCCCATCAAACCCGTTCCTGGCCGATCTCGAGGCGGCGGCACCCGCCGTCAACCCATTCGCGACGGCCAAGCCGGTCAACCCGTTCCTGACCCCAGGCGAGGAGGACGACGACGACGCACCGCCGGAGAACCCGTTTGCGCCGGTGCCCGATGCCCGCCCGCCGGTCGCCCCGGATGCGCCGCGGAAGCTCCATCTCCTCGGTCGAGGGCTGGGCGTCGCGGGCAGCTACGCCAAGGTCCTGCTGGACGACGACGTGGCCGCGGTATACGCGCAGTTCGGGCCGTTGACCGCGTACCCCCGCGCGCAGCGCACACGCGACCTCTACCCGTCGCTTCCCGACGCGCCACTCCCGGCAGTCATCACCTGCATCGCGACGACCGCTGAGGCGCGCGGCCGGGGGCTCGCCCGGGCGCTCGTGGCGGCCGTCTGCGACGACCTCGGGGCCCGCGGGTTCACCGCGGTCGAAACGTATCCGGAGATCGGTGCCCGCCCGGATGCGACCAGTGCCGCCACGCCCGAGTTCTGGGAATCGGTCGGGTTCGATCGAGCGATCCCAGACGAGCGGTTTCCGGTCATGCGCCGTGCCCTGGGCTGACCGCGTGGCCGTTTTGGGGCTCGTCGTGAGTCTCGTGGTGGCCGCTTGCGGCGCGTCCACGCTTCCTGTCTCGTCCGGCGCGCCCGCGACCGCCGCGGCCGCGACCGCCGCGCCCGCGACCGCCGCGGCCACGGCAGCCGCCGCCGCGCCGTCATCCCCCTCGCCCTCGCCGGCCGCCGATGCGACGCCCGCCCCACTCGTCGTCGATGACGGCCTCCTCGCGATCCTCCCCGCCACTGTCGCCGGCGTCGCGATGCAGCCGGCCACGTACACCGCGACCGGGATGGCCGCCGACCTGTCCCTCCAGCGATCCGCATCGGCCGTCGCCGTCGGGATGGTCCTCGCGCCCGGCGACCTGGGGGCCGATGACCTGGCGATCGCGAGCGTCATCCAGCTTCGCCCCGGCATCGGCACCGACGCGTTCTACACCCAGTGGCGCGACGAGTACGACGCGGGGGCCTGCGAACCGGCCGGCGGGGTGGCGAGCCACGCCCAGCAGACCATCGGCTCACACCCGACCGAGGTGACCATCTGTGCCGGCGGCGCCCGGACCTACCACACCCGTCTCCCCGGCGACCTGCTCGTCTCGGTCACGGCGGTAGGCGACCGCGGCTTCGGCGACCTCGTCATCGCCGGACTGCGCGGGTAACCTGTCGGCACGATGACCGAGACGATGTCCTCCGTGGGTGCCCGACCCGTCCGCGCGCCGCGCGGGAGCGAGCTGACCTGCCGTGGCTGGGAGCAGGAAGCCGCCCTCCGGATGCTGATGAACAACCTCGATCCCGAGGTCGCCGAGGACCCCGATCATCTCGTGGTCTACGGCGGGACCGGGCGTGCGGCGCGGTCGTGGGCCGCCTTCGATGCCATCGTCCGCGAGCTCCGCCGGCTCGAAGGCGACGAGACGCTGCTGGTACAGTCGGGCAAGCCGGTCGGGGTCGTCCGGACGCATCCGTGGGCGCCGCGAGTCCTCATCGCGAACTCGAACCTCGTCGGAAAGTGGGCCACCTGGGAGGTCTTCCGCGAGCTCGAGCGGGCCGGGCTGATGATGTACGGCCAGATGACGGCCGGCTCGTGGATCTACATCGGCACCCAGGGCATCCTCCAGGGCACGTACGAGACCTTCGCCGAGGCCGCCCGCCAGCATTTTGGCGGCACGTTGCGCGGCACGGTCACCCTGACCGCCGGGCTGGGCGGGATGGGCGGCGCGCAGCCGCTCGCTGTGACGATGAACGAGGGCGTCTGCATCGCCATCGAGGTCGACGAGACGCGGGCGCGGCGCCGGCTCGACATCGGCTATGTCGACCGGCTGACCGACGATCCCGCGGAAGCCCTGGCCTGGGCACGCGACGCCGCCGCGCGGGGGGAGCCGCTGAGCATCGCGCTGGTCGGCAATGCCGCGGAGATCGAGCCCGCCTGGGCGGCAGCCGGCGAGCGGTTCGATCTCGTCACCGACCAGACCTCGGCGCACGACGCGCTGGGCGGTTACGTGCCCGACGAGATGACCCTGGCCGATGCGCTCGAGCTGCGCGGCACGCTCCCGGACGAGTACCAGCGCCGGTCGCGTCGCGCCATGGCCGCCCATGTCCGGGCGATGCTCGAATTCCAGCGGGCGGGCGCCGTCACCTTCGACTACGGCAACAACCTCCGGGCCCAGGCCCAGGAAGCGGGTGTCGCGGACGCCTTCGACTACCCGGGCTTCGTGCCGGCCTTCATCAGGCCCCAGTTCTGCGAGGGTCGCGGCCCATTCCGCTGGGTGGCGCTGTCGGGCGACCCGGCCGACATCGCACGAACGGACCGCGCCGTCCTCGAGCTCTTTCCCGACGACGCCGGGCTCGCGCGCTGGATCGCGATGGCCCAGGAGCGCGTCCCGTTCCAGGGGCTGCCGGCTCGCATCTGCTGGCTGGGCTACGGCGAGCGGGCGAGGGCCGGTCTTGCCTTCAACGAGCTCGTCCGGATCGGCGAGGTAAGCGCCCCGATAGTCATCGGTCGCGACCACCTCGATGCGGGCTCGGTCGCCTCACCCAACCGCGAGACGGAGTCGATGGCCGACGGCTCCGATGCGGTCGCCGACTGGCCGCTGCTCAACGCGCTGGTCAACACCGCGGCCGGCGCGTCGTGGGTCTCGATCCACCATGGCGGCGGGGTCGGGATCGGCTACTCGCAGCACGCCGGGATGGTCGTTATCGCCGACGGGACGCCGCTGGCGGCCGAGAAGCTCGAACGGGTCCTGACCACCGATCCCGCCATGGGCGTCCTTCGCCATGTGGATGCGGGCTACGACCGGGCGATCGAGGTGGCCCACCAACGCGGCGTCCGCGTGCCGATGTCCGAAGACGCGGCCGGCTGAAACTCTCGATCCGCGCGGACTAGCATCCGTGTGTGTTGATCGAATCGGTCCCCAACGTCTCCGAGGGCCGGCGGCTCGACGTCGTCGACCGTCTGGCCGAGGCGATCGAGCGTGGGCCGGGCGTCTACCTCCTCGACCGGACGAGCGATGCCAGCCATAACCGCTCGGTGTTCACGATCGCGGGCGAGGACGGCCCGGTCGCCGACGCGCTCGAGCGCCTGGTCGAGGCCGCCATCCACGAGATCGACATGGACGTCCACATCGGTGAGCACCCCCGGATCGGCGCCGTAGACGTCATCCCGTTCGTGCCCCTGGCCTCGACCACGATGGACGAATGCGTCGAGCTGGCGCGCGCCTTCGGCGAACGGATCGCGACCCGTTTCGACCTGCCGGTCTTCCTATACGCCAGGGCCGCGAGCCGGCTCGAACGGGTCAAGCTGGCCGACGTCCGGCGCGGCGGGTACGAGGGGCTCAAGCGCGAGATCACGGAGCCGGGTCGAGCGCCCGACTTCGGGCCGTCGCGGCTGCACCCGTCGGCGGGGGCCGTGGCCGTCGGGGCGCGGCCGTTCCTGATCGCCTACAACATCAACCTCGATTCGCCCGATATCGAGATGGCCAAGCGGATCGCGCGGCGGGTCCGTGAATCCGGCGGCGGGTTGCCCAAGGTCCAGGCCAACGGCTTCTGGATCGAGGAGCTCGGCCGGGCGCAGGTCTCGATGAACGTCCTAGACTTTGACGTGACGCCGCTGTGGCTGGTCTGGGAGACCGTCCGCGACGTGGCGGCGGAGGACGGCGTCGAGCTGGCCGAGTCCGAGCTGATCGGGCTCGCGCCGCTGGCGGCCTTCCTGGCCGTCGCCGACCGCGCCGACGCGGCCCCCGACGCGCCGGTCGAGGCGCGGCTCGCGGCCGCCGCCCGGTTCCTCCGACTGCGTGACTTCTCGCCGATGCAGGCGCTCGAGTTGCGGCTCGAGGACGCCCGCGCCAAGGGCTCGATCCGGTGATCGGCGCCTCGGTCCGGTGAGCGGTAGCCCGTTCCGGCTCATCCATGGCGGTCGGAGCGAGGAGTCGACGCCGGGGCTGCTCATCGTCGGCGCGTCGGAGGTCGTCACCCTCGCCGGCGGTGTCCGGATGGGTGCCCGCCAGGGTGACGTCGGTCGGCTGTCGGCCGGCGATGTCGGCGGCCCGGATGCACCGGACGCCCCGGTCGTCGCCTGCTGGGAGGGTCGCATCGCGGCGGTCGGCCCGCGCGCGGCGCTCGAGACGGCCTTGGAGGCCGAGGGCTATCAGCTCGGTCGGTTCGCCCGGATCGACGCGGCCGGCGGCAGCGTGACGCCGGGTCTCGTCGACCCGCACACCCACCTCTTGTTCGCCGGCTCGCGCGAGGACGAATGGGCGATGCGCCAGCGTGGCGCCAGCTATCTCGAGATCCTGGAGGCCGGTGGCGGGATCCTCTCGACGGTCGCCGCGACACGTGAGGCGACGACCGAGGAGTTGATGGCCCACGGCCGGCGCTGGCTCGACGAGATGCTCGGCCACGGGGTGACGACGATCGAGGCCAAGTCCGGCTACGGCCTCGACCTGGAGACGGAGATCCGGCTGCTCGATGCGGTCTACGAGCTGGGACGGGAAGGCCCGATCGACATCGTTCCGACGTACCTTGGCGCCCACGCCGTCCCACCCGAGTTCCGGTCGCGCCCGGACGGCGTCGAGGCGTATGTCCGCTCGGTCATCGAGGAGCAGCACCCCGGGGTGGCCGCCCAAGGCCGGGCCCGGTTCTGCGACGTCTTCTGCGAGACCGGGGTGTTCAGCGCGGAGCAGTCGCGCCGGATCCTGCTGGCCGCCGAGGGCTACGGGCTGGGGCTCCGGCTGCACGCCGACGAGCTGGCGCCGTCCGGTGGCGCGGAGCTCGCCGCGGAGCTCGGGGCCGCATCGGCCGACCACCTGGCGACGCCGTCGGAGGCCGGGATCGATGCGCTGGCGGCGATCGCCGGCGAGGGCCGACCGGTCGTGGCGACCGTCCTGCCGGCGACGACCTGGTTCCTGATGAAGGACCACGGGGCGCCGGCCCGGACGTTCATCGATCGCGGCATCCCGGTCGCGCTGGGCACCGACTTCAACCCGGGCACCTCGCCGACGGCCAGCCTGCCGCTGGCGATGACCGTCGCCTGCCTCGAGCTCGGACTCAGCCCCGACGAGGCCCTCAGCGCCGTGACCATCAACGCGGCACGGGCCGTCGGTCTCGAGGAAGAGGTCGGCTCGATCGAGCCAGGCAAGAGCGCCGACCTCGTCATCTGGCGCGTCCCGACCTCGAACCAGATCCCCTACTGGCCGGCCGCCGATCTGGCCCGGGCCGTGATCAAGCGCGGCCGGGTCGTCCTCGACCGAGGCTGACCGGAACGATCAGACCTGCTTGCCGCGCGACTCCAGGAGGACGGTGGTCGTCTCGACCGGCAGGCTGGTGGCCGTCACCGACAGCTTGGGCTGAGTGATCGCTTCGGTGCCCATCT
>JBBQVJ010000140.1:0-5784 GCA_038211705.1 Candidatus Limnocylindrales bacterium
GGCCCACAACGCGGTCATCATCGAGCGGCTCAAGCGCAAGTTCGGGGCGGCGATCGTGACCCACACGCCCAAGGTCCCGTACAAGGAGACGATCCGCGGCAAGACCCAGGTCCACGGCCGCTACAAGAAGCAGACCGGCGGCCACGGGATGTTCGGCGACGTCTGGCTCGAGCTCGAGCCGAACCCCGACGGCGGCGTGGAGTTCGCCGAGCGGGTCGTCGGCGGCGCCGTGCCGAAGGGCTTCTTCGCCGGCGTCGAGAAAGGCATCCGCGAGGCGGCCGAGGGTGGCGTCATCGCCGGCTTTCCCCTGTCGGACTTCCGGGCGACGCTCTACGACGGGTCGTTCCACCCGGTCGACTCGAACGAGCTGTCGTTCAAGATCGCGGCCTCGATGGCGCTCAAGGACGGCGTCCACAACGCCAAGCCGGCCCTGCTCGAGCCCATCATGGCCGTCGAGATCCGGATCCCGGAGGCGTACCTGGGTGAGGTCAACCGCGATCTCAACGGCCGCCGTGGGCGCGTGCTCGGGATGGACAGCGACGGCGACCTCCAGGTGATCATCGCCCAGGTCCCACAGGCCGAGCTGTTCAACTACGCCACCGAGCTCCGGTCGCTGGCCCACGGCCGCGGCTCGTTCACGGCGACGCTCGATCACTACGACGACGTGCCCGGCCACATCGCCGAGAAGGTGATGGACGCCCATCGCAAGGAGCTCGAGGCGGCCGGGGGACACGGTTCGGGGCACTGAGGGCGTCCCTGATCACAACTAGTCGTCCTGCCCTGCGGATAGGTCGATGTCGCTGGTCCCGTGATTCATGAGGGCTTGGACGAGGTCCAGGCGGCCTTCGTAGATCGCCCGACCGACGATCGCACCGGTGCAACCCAGGTCCCGCAGAGCGAACAGGCTCTCGAGCGTCGTGATCCCGCCTGAGGCGATGATCCCGCCTCGGTCGAGCGCCACGAGACGTTCGTACAGCTCGACGTCCGGCCCTCCGAGGAGCCCATCACGGTCGATCGCGGTGACCTCGAACGTCTCGACGCCGACGTCGGCGAGTTGCGCGATGGCGCTTTCAGCTTCAAGCCCTCGGGCATCCGTCGCCCACCCGTGCCCGACCGCGAGGCCGGTACGAACGTCGATCGCGACGGCGATCCGCGAGGGCCCGTAGGAGCGCACGAGCCGCCCGGCAAACTCGGGGTCGTCGAGCGCGGCTGTGCCGATGACGATGCGCGCGGCTCCTGCCTCGAGCGCCTCGGCAACGGCATGCTCAGTGCGGAGGCCGCCGGCGACCTCGATCCGGGTCCGCCTCCCCACCGCCTCGACGATCCCGGCGACCCCCTCGGTGTGGATCCGAGTGCCGGAACGGGCCCCGTCGAGGTCGACGACGTGCAGCCAGCGCGCCCCCGCCGTTGCGAATGTCACCGCCACGTGGATCGGATCGGCGTCGTAGGCCGTCTCGCGGTCGAAGTCGCCCTGTCGAAGGCGCACCACGCGACCGCCCCGGAGATCGATCGCCGGCAGGATCTCGAACGTCATTGCGATCACCATGTCATCATGCTATCGTAGTAGCACGCTAATACGCTACTACGCTAGCCGGTAGCTGTGAGGATGATCGCGACATGGCCGAGGAATGGCGAACACCCGATGTCGAGGCGCTCTTCAACGCGATCCTTACCCTCGAGACACCGGGCGAGACCGAGCGCTTCTTCCGTGACCTGTGCACCCTCAACGAGCTTCACGACATGGCCCAGCGCTGGGCGGTCGTCCGCCTCCTGGAGGCCGGCATGCACTATGCCGAGATCTCGCGGACGACGGGTGCCAGCACCGCCACCATCACCCGGATCGCATCGTGGCTGAACCACGGCGAGGGCGGCTACCGGGCGATGCTCGACAAGCTCGATGCCACCTCGCGCGAGGGCGCGACCCCCTACCCGATCGCGAGCGAGCGATGACCCGCCGCCTCCGACTGGCCGTCCCGAACAAGGGCCGGCTGGTCGAACCGACCCTCCGCCTGCTGCATGATGCCGGGCTCGTCTTCGAGGAGCACGACCGAAGTCTGGTCGCGCTCGTTCAGAACTACGAGCTCGACATCCTGTTCGTCCGCACCAACGACGTCATCGAGTTCGTGGGGGACGGCGTCGCCGACCTCGGGATCACCGGCGTCGATCTCCTGAGTGAGACCGGTGCCGAACTGCCGACCGTTCGAACCCTCGGCTACGGCCGTTGCCGGCTCGCGGCCGCTGTCCCCACCGACTCGCCCTACCAGGTGGTCGGGGACCTCGCCGGCCTGCGCGTGGCCACGGCCCACCCGAACACCGCTCGCCGATTCTTCGAGCGTGGCGGTATCCCGGTCGAGATCATCCCGATCTCTGGCGCCGTCGAGGTCGCGCCACGCCTCGGGCTGGCCGAAGGGATCGTCGACCTCGTCTCGACGGGCTCGACCCTGGTCATGAACGGCCTCCGCCAGATCGGCGACGTCCTCGACTCGGAGGCCGTGCTGGTCGCGAACCCGACCGCGGACCGGGAGCGCGCGGCGGACCTCGCCGCGATCGACACGATGCTCAGCGCCGTCATCGCGGCTCGAGGCCGCAAGTACCTGATGATGAATGCGCCCGCAAACCAGCTGGATACGCTCCAGGACCTGCTGCCGGCCCTCGAATCTCCGACGGTCATCCCCCTCGCCCACCCCGGGATGATCGCGATCCACTCGGTGGTGGGAGCGGATGAGGTCTGGGGCCTCCTCCCGCGCCTCAAGGCTGCGGGCGCTTCGGGGATCCTCGTCCTTCCGATCGAGAAGATCGTCCCAGGAGCGCGATGCGCCGGGCGTCCGACGCGCCGACCACCGAGAGCGCAACCCCGCTGTACCTCGAACGACTCGAGCTCGCGGCCGTCGCCGCGGGCGACCCGGACGCCGTTTGCGACCATCGAGCCCTGACCCGGCGGGGAGCGGTCCCCGATCCGCGCGTCCGTGACGCCGCGCGTTCCACCCTCGCCGACGTGCGCGCCCGTGGCGACGCCGCGGTCCGCGACGCAAACGTCGCCGTCGGTGGTGGCCGTCCCGACGGCCGACTCATCCTCGACGCCGCCGACCTGCGCGACGCCCGGGACCGTCTCCAGCCACGCGTGCGTAGGGCCCTCGACCAGGCCATCGATCATGTCCGCCGTTTCGCCGAGACACAGCGACCCGCGTCGGTCCGCACACGGATCGCCCCCGGCATCGAGATCGAGCGACGCTGGACCCCGCTCGCCCGCGTCGGCGCCTACGTCCCGGGCGGCTCAGCGCCGTACCCGTCATCGCTGGTCATGACCGTCGTCCCCGCCCAGGTCGCGGGCGTCGGCGAGATCGTCGTCGCCTCGCCGGCCGACCGGGACGGCGCGATGAACCTCGTCCTCCTGGCCGCGGCGGGCCTCCTCGAGATCGACGCCTTCATCGTGGCCGGAGGCGCCCAGGCGATCGGTGCCCTGGCGTACGGGCTCCACGGAGCCGGCGTCGACCCGGTCGACCGGATCGTGGGCCCCGGCAATGCCTGGGTGACCGCAGCCAAGATCGAGGTCTGCGGCGAGGTCGGGATCGACCTGCCGGCAGGTCCCTCGGAAGGGATGGTCCTCGCGACCCCACCGGCCGACCCCGCGCGCGTGGCGGCCGACCTCATCACCCAGGCCGAGCACGGACCCGACTCACCGGCCATCCTCGTCACGACCGATATCGACTTCGCCGACGCCGTTGAGGCCGCCGTGACCGTCCAGCTTGCCACCGCTGCCCGCCGCCCCATCCTGACCTCGGCCCTGCGCGATCACGGCCGCATCGTCCTGGCACCCGGTCTCGACGCAGCGATCGACTTCGTCAACGCCTATGCCCCCGAGCACCTCTCGGTCGACGTCGAGCCGCTCGAACCGACCGTCGCCCGCCTTCGCAACGCGGGCTCGCTGTTCGTCGGCCCGTGGGCGCCCGAATCGGCCGGCGACTATGCGACCGGCGCCAACCACGTCCTGCCGACCGGCGGGCTCGCCCGCGCGTCGGGAGCGCTATCCGTCGAGGCGTTCGGCAAGTTCATCCAGGTCCAGCGCATCGATCGCGACGGCCTGGCCTCCATCCGGGAGACCATCGCCACGTTGGCTGAGACCGAAGGCCTGCTCGCCCATCGCGATGCCGTTGAGATCCGCTTCGAGGGCGGACGATGAGCCCGACCCCGGTGACCTTCGACGTCCCCGATGCCCCGGCCTCGTACAGCTGGGAAGCGACCGACGAGGAGGTCGCCGCGCGATACGGCCTCGATCTCGCGACGATCGTGCGCTTCGACCTCAACACCTCCCCCACCCCACCCGCCCTCGCCGAACGGCTCCTCAAGGCCGGCCGGTTCGAGGCCCCCTTGTCCGAATACCCGCCGACCGACTATCGCCGCCTCGTCGAGGCCGCCGCGGTCCGCTACGGCGTGGCCCCGGCCGAGATCCTCGTCGGGGCCGGTGCCGACGAGATCCTCGACATCGTGGCCAAGGTCTTCATGCCGACCGGTGGACGCGCGATCGTGCCGACCCCGACCTACGCCATGTACCGGGTCCTGACCGAACAACGGGGCGCGACCGTGGTCGCCGTGCCACGGCTCGGCGAGACGTCGGGCTGGGCGCTGGATGTGCGGGCGATCCGGGCCGCGGTCAGTGAGACCCAGCCGTCCGTCGTCTGGCTTTGCAGCCCGAACAACCCGACCGCGCTGGCCGAGCCCGAGGGCGCGATCGAGACCCTCCTGGCGGCACTGGCCAGCGACGCGGCCGCGACCGGGCGCCCGGCACCCGTCGTCGTGCTCGATGAGGCCTACGCCGAATTCGTCGGATCATCACTGCTCGACCTGCGCGACGCCTACCCCGAGCTGATCGTCGTCCGGACCGCCAGCAAGGCGTACGCGCTGGCCGGCCTGCGAGTCGGGTTCGCGGTCGCCCGGCCCGAGATGATCGCCCGCCTCAACCCGTTCCGCCCGCCGGGCTCCATCTCCACGGTCTCGGTGACGCTGGTCACGGAGGCGCTTCGCGACGCGACGGTCCTCGACGAGAACCTCGCGCGCGTGGCCGGCGAGCGCCAGCGCCTGAGCGAAGAGCTCCGGGCAATCGGCTGGTCGGTCGGGCCATCGGTCACCAACTTCGTGTTGGTCGACTTCGGGACGGTGGAACGAGCGGCCGCCGCCGCAGAGGCACTGCTGACACGCGGGCTCGTGCCGCGGACGTTCGGCAGCGGCCACCCGCTAGCCGACCACCTCCGGCTCACCGTCCGCGCCCCCAACGAGAATGTCCGGCTGATCGCCGCGGCCACCGCCCACGCCACGGAGCACCCGGCATGACCACGCCGCTCGGCGAGATCGAGATCGGCCCGCGCGACGGGCGACGCGTCACGGTGGCCCGGACGACCGCCGAGACCGAGATCACGATCACGCTCGGCATCGACGGCGCGGGCCACACCGGGATCGACACGGGCATCGGCTTCTACGACCATCTATTGGGCTCGCTGGCGCACCACGGCCTGTTCGATCTGGCCATCCACGCCGACGGTGATCTCCAGATCGACGAGCACCACACGGTCGAGGACGTCGCGCTCGTGCTTGGTGCCGCCTTTGCCGAGGCGCTCGGCGATCGTGCCGGGATCGCCCGGTTCGGTCAGAGTTCCGTGCCGATGGACGAGGCGGACGCCACACCCGTCCGGCGAGAACGCCGCCGGCAACAACCTCACCAACGAAAACGCGCGCACGGCGAGCGCGCCGGAGGGATTCCTCAACCGGACATCGACAAAGCGACCGGTA
>JBBQVJ010000141.1:0-5674 GCA_038211705.1 Candidatus Limnocylindrales bacterium
TGCCCTTCTCGTCGGCGGTCACCGAGGCGGCATCGAAGCGCGCGTTGGTCATGACCGTCATGCCGCGCTTGGTGAAGCTGCGCTCGACGAGCTTGCTGACGTCGGCGTCCTCGAGCGGCACGATCTGCGGCAGGTACTCGAGCAGGGTGACCTTGACCCCGACATCGACGAACATGCTGGCGAACTCGACGCCGACGGCACCGGCCCCGACGATGACGATGTCCGCCGGCAGTGTGTCCATCTTGAGGACATCGTCGCTGGTCACGATGTGCTTGCCGTCGGGCGTCAGACCGGGCAGCGACTTGACCCGCGAGCCGGTGGCGATGACCACGTCCGTGGCGTTGAGCACGCGGTCGCCGCCCTTGCCCGGCGTGCCGTCCTCGCCCGGCTGGCTGACGGTGACCTTGCCCGGACCGTCGAGCCGACCCCGACCGGCGACCCACGTCACCTTGTTCTTGTCGATGAGCGTCTTGAGCCCGGTCCACATCCGCTTGACCACGGCGTCGCGCCGGGCGGCCATCGCGGCGTAGTCGATGGTGGCCTCGCCGGGCAGGACGATCCCGAAATCCTTGGCGTGCCGGACCCGGTCGGCGAAGGCCGCCGATTCGAGGAGCGCCTTGGTCGGGATGCAGCCGCGGTGGAGGCATGTGCCGCCGATCTTGTCCTCGTCGACTAGGGCGACCTTGAGCCCGAGCTGGGCGGCACGGAAGGCGGCCGCGTAGCCACCGGTCCCGGCGCCGAGCACGACGAGATCGAAATCATTCGAAGAGCCGACGGCCATGGGTCAGGGTGCCTCGGAGCGCCTCGGGGCCGGCATCGAGCGGCGGCTGGGCAGATGGGTCATCGCATCGATGGTACGCGCGGCATCGTGAGACGCGCAACCGGGCCCCGCCCATGGCGGATGCTAGACTCCGGCCGTCGGACGACCCCGCAACGGCGGGTCCCCGGCCGTCGTTGGAGCGTGCTTGGTGGACCCCGCGATCGTGCTTCGGACCGTGGTCCTGATGCTCATCGCCTATCTGGCGGGCTCGATCCCGATGGGCGTCCTCGTGGCCCGCGTTTCCGGCGGTCCGGACCCGCGGACGATCGGCTCGGGACGGACCGGCGGTACCAACGCGCTGCGGGCCCTCGGCCGGAAATGGGCCGTCGTCGTGGTGGCGGGCGACCTGCTCAAAGGGGCGCTGCCAGTCCTGCTCGCCCGGTTCCTCACCGGCGATCCCCTGGTCGAGGTGCTGTGCGGGGCCTCGGCCGTGGCTGGGGCGATCTGGTCGGTCTTCGCGGGGTTCCGGAGCGGACGTGGCGTCGGCACCGGCGTCGGCACGATGCTGGTCATCCAGCCGGTCGCAGTCCTGTTGGCGACACCCGTCTTCATCGGCGTGATCCTGCTGACGCGCTACGTATCGCTGGGGTCGCTGCTGGGATCGGCCGCGATGTTCCCGGCCATGCTGCTGGTCCTGCTGGTCGTGCCGGACACGCCCCTCCCCTACGTGATCTATTCGGCCGTCGGGGCCGCCTTCATCTGGCTGGCCCACGCCGACAACATCGACCGGCTGCTGCACGGCAAGGAGCGGAAGTTCGACCTGGGATTGCTGGCCGGGAAGCGGCCCAGCGGCTAGGCGAGCGTCGGCCGGGGCGTGCCTTTTGGCGGCGGCGCGGGGGCCGTGGCGAGGGAATCGAACGACCCAGGCCGGCTGACGACCTGGGTCGGGGGTGTGGCTGGTTCGGCGGGCCGCTGGTCGGTCCGCACCGAGAGGATCCGGCTCAGCCGCCGCGCTGGCTTCGGAAGCAGTCACTGCAGTAAACGGGCTTGCCGCTGGTCGGGCGGAACGGGACCTGGGCTTCCTTGCCGCAGGATGAGCAGGTCGCCGCGAACATCTCGCGGGGGCCGCGCTCGTAGCCGCCGCCGCCACCACCGCCGCCGCCATAGCTCGAGGAGCCACCGGCCGAATAGCCGCCACTCGCGCCGTAGCCACCGTATGAGCTCTCGCCGCCCTCGGCGTTACGGGCTGCCTTGCGGCTGGCCCGGCACGACGGGCAGCGGCGAGGCTCGGTGAATCCACGCTGCGCGAAGAAGTCCTGCTCGGATGCCGTGAACACGAATTCCTGTCCGCAATCCGCACAGGTCAGGTTCTTGTCGCTGTACACGAAAACGAAACTCCTCTCGGTAGCCGGCGCGAGCCCGTCGGGTTTTCTCGCGTCAGCCGTGAGAGGAGTCCGAGTTTGCGTCGAGCTACGAATACCAGCCACGACCCTTCCGTGGCGTTTCAGGCGGGATGGTACGCGCTTCCCCCACGCTTGCCAATACCTGACTTTCGGGTCGTCGGAGGCTCAGCTGGCCGCCAAAGGAGCCACCGCGAACAGGTGTGAGAACTGCTTGCACCAGATGATCGCACTCGCGAAGTCGGCCGGGTCCGCCCCGGCCGGCAGGTCGTAACCGAAGGCGCCATCGGTGGCCTTGAGCCGGCCGAGCTCAAGGGCGCCCGGCGCGTAGTCATCATTCTTCGGGGAGAGGTAGACGTACAGATCGGGCCCGTTCCGGACCGAGAACTCGTCAAGCCGGAGCGCGTACCGGCCGGGCGCGGTTTCGACGACCCGAGCGGTCCCACGGCCGAAATGGAATTCATCGGTGCCGCGGAACATACCGGATGCGAAGGTCCGGGCGACAAACGGGGTGGGTTCGGCGGACCTGTGATCCGGCAGGGGCACGTCGTTCGCCTGGGCCGAGGGCAACGAACCACCGACTCCCGGCAGCGTCGCCGAAGGCGATGGCGTCGCGGCAACGGCGAGCACGGGATCAGGCTCGACGAGCGTGGTCCGGACCCAGATCGGTGAGGCGAGGTAGTAGCCCAGCGGTGACCCGATGGCCAGGACGATGGCCAGCATCGCCACCGATCGACCCGGATGCCGCCGCGCGGAAGCGAACCAGCCCATCCGCCATCCGAGCATGAGGGCCAGGAGAGCGACGACCATCGAGCCGACCGCGATCGGGATCCGCCAGGTGTAGACAGCGTCGAGAATGCCGCGCTGCAAGTCGTCGAGGGACTCCATGTCGCCACCTTGCCGCGCGACGGTGACGGCGTGATGACGACCTCGTGTTCGACCGCGGGGCCTAATCGACCGCTGGCGACCCGCCCTCCGCCGGTCCCGGAACTCCCCGGGGCGCGACCGCGAACTCGCGGCGGGCCGTCGCGAGATAGCCGTCGACCTCGAGACGCTGGCGGGCCTCGCCCCAGTCGAGCTCCGCGCCCAGGATCTGGGCCACGCGGGGCGCGATCCCGGCACCCCGATCCGGCAGCTCCTGTGCCAGCCGCATTCGGCGTGCCAGCACGTCGTCGAGCGAGACCGCCAGCTCGTGACGCGCCGCCCAGGCGACCTCCGCCTCGAGGAAGACTCGGCCCGGCACGAGCGGCCGGACGAGGTCCAGCTCACCACCGAGGGCGACCACCGACGGCGCCTCCGTGCCGTGCCGAGCGACCAGCCTGGTCGCGGTCTCCGGGCCGATCTCGCGGACGGCCGGGATCGTCGAGAGCTCGCCCGCGATCCGTCCCAGCGCGTCGGTATCCGCGGCGCCGAGGAGCCGCCGCTCGGCGGTGTCGCTCGGGCGCCGCTTCGCCTCATCGCGTCCAAGAACGGCATCGATGGCGTCGCGCGCCATCACCCGATACGTCGTGTACTTGCCCCCGCCGATCCGGACGACTCCATCCGCCTGGACCGAGACGCGATGCTCGCGCGACGCCTTGACCGTCGATCCATCGGACGAAGCGATCAACGGCCGAAGCCCGGCGTAGGTGCCGACCACATCGGCCCGTGTCAGGTCGACATCCATCGTCGCGTTGACCGTGTCGATCAGGCGATCGACCTCCCAGCCGGCGGCCGACGGATGATCCGGCGGACCTTCGTAGGGCGCATCGGTGGTGCCGATCAGCCAGTGGTCCGGCCACGGCACGAGGAAGACGATCTTGCCCGGCACCCGGATCGTCAGCCCGGTCTGGTTGGGGATGCGCTCGCGCGGGACGACGAGGTGGGCACCGCGGCTCGGCATGATCGGCAACGAGGCGTCACCGAATGGGTGGCCCGGCTCGGCCGCCCAGACGCCGGTCGCGTCGAGGACCGCCCGGGTCGGGATGTCGAGCGCGGCACCGGTCGTCAGGTCCTCGGCCACGAGCGCCGCGATCGTCCCGGACCGGCCGTCGGTCCGAACGCCGGTGGCGCGTACGCGGGTGACGGCGATGGCGTCGGCGGCCATCGCGGTCCGGGCCACGGCCAGCGTGTAGCGGGCGTCGTCCTCGACCCCGTCGTGGTAGACGAGACCGCCGCGCAGTTTGTCGGCCCGGAGGGTCGGTGCGAGCTCGAGGGCGTCCGCCTTCGAGAGGCGCCGATGCCAGCCGCCGTCGTGCCTCGCGCCCAGGATGTCGTAGAGCGTCAGACCGGCGTCGTAGAACGCCTTTGACGCGAACGGGATGCCGTAGATCGGGAACAGCAATGGTTCGATCGTGACCAGGTGCGGCGCGAGGTCCAGGAGGTGTGACCGCTCGGCCAGCGCCTCTCGGACCAGGCCGAACCGGAACTGCTCGAGGTAGCGCAGCCCGCCGTGGATCAGTCGCGATGACCGCGACGACGTCCCGGCCGCGATGTCGTCCTGCTCGACGAGAACGGCCCGCATCCCGCGCGAGGCGGCATCCAGCAGGGCGCCGGCGCCGACGATCCCGCCTCCGACGATGACGACGTCCCAGGTCTCGCGGCCGAGCGCATCGATATCGGCGCGGCGTCGCTGGGTGGCTGAGGGTCCGTGCGTCGGTGGCCGGTCGACCGCCGCCGTCATCGGCGGGTCATCGCTCGGGCGTGCCCGGCGTATGGCGCGAGATCCGCCACAGCAGCCAGCCGGTGCCCACGATGAGCACGACGATGGCGAGGGGGGTATGGAACACGATCTGCTGGACATCGGTCGGCAGGACGCTGGTCAGGATCGCCGCCCCGAGGACGACCGCGACCGCGACCCCAGCCACGAGCAGCACTTCGCGCCAGCCGGGCTGGCCACTGAGCCGGCGTGGTTCAGCCACGATCGGCCTCGACCGGGATCCCGATCGGGGCGACCAGGATCTTCCCGGCGTAGGCCGCGCCACGCTTGGTCAGCAGCCCGGTCTTCGGCCGGTGGAAGGTCACGGTCAGGTCGGCCAGGACCGCCGGATCCGATGGTTCGCCGCTCGACAGGTCGACTGCGGTCGGGGTGTCGACGGCGACGACCGGGATACCGGCCGCGCGAGCCCGGCCGACGACCTCGACCGCCGAGCGGATCGGCTCGCGCAGCGCGCCGCGGACACCGCTGCCGAGCAGGGCATCGACCACCACGGCCGCTTTCTCGATGCCGAGGCCGAACATCGTCACGTCGCGGGCGACCGGCAGGTGGACCTTGACGATGCCGGTATCGCGCGCGATCCGGTCCCAGTTCTTGGCCGCCGAGGCACCGCGCGGCCGCGCATCGGCGGCCACGACCGCGACGATGACCGACGCCCCGGCGAGCGCGAGCCTTCGTGCGGCCACGAACCCATCGCCGCCGTTGTTGCCCGGCCCGCACAGGACGACGATGGGACCGCTTCCCCATCGGCCGAGGTCGGTGGCCAGGGCGCGGACGGCGGCGGCGACCGCGGTCCCGGCGTGCTCCATCAGCCGAAGC
>JBBQVJ010000142.1:0-5602 GCA_038211705.1 Candidatus Limnocylindrales bacterium
CCGCCATCGACCGCCTCAGCGCCGATCTGCTGCCTGCCCTGATCGCCAAGTTGGGCGCCACGGGTCTGGGCGAGCTCGAGGTCCGCGAGGGCGCATGGGGGGTCCGCCTGCGCCGACCGCCAGACGGCACCCCCACGATCCGGGAGCGTCGAGCGGACGAGCGCGAGCGGGCGGCCCGCTCCGGTGCGGGTCCGGCGGGCTCGCATCAGCCCACCGGCCTGACCCCGGTGGGACCGGGTCGCGAAGGACGTGACGGACGTGACGGACGCGAGGCGCGCGAAGCCCGCGAGGACGACCGAATGGTGGCCACGTCGCCGGCGGTCGGGATCTTCCAGCCGCGACCGGAGACCCGAGCCGGTACCCGAGTCCGGGCCGGCGACCGGCTCGGCTCCGTCGACATGCTGGGCATCCCGCAGGAGGTCGTCGCACCATCGGATGGGGTCGTCGGCGCCAGCCTGGTGGAGCCCGGTGACGCGGTCGAATACGGGCAGGACCTGATCCTCATCGAGTTCGCCTCGGTCCCGGCGCCGGAGGCCTGACCGTGTTCCGCAAGATCCTCATCGCCAACCGGGGCGAGATCGCGCTGCGCATCCTGCGCGCCTGCCGCACCCTTGGCGCCGAGGCCGTCGTCGCGTACAGCGAGGCCGATCGCGACTCGCTCCCGGTCCAGCTCGCCGACGAGGCGATCTGCATCGGGCCCGCCGACGCTCGCCGGTCGTACCTGTCGGCACCGGCCGTGATCTCGGCCGCGCTGGTCACCGGCTGCGACGCGATCCACCCGGGCTACGGCTTCCTGTCCGAGGACGAGGGCTTCGCCGAGGTGGTGGCCGCGCATGGCCTGACCTTCATCGGGCCGTCGGCAGCGGTCCTCGAGCGCTTCGCCAGCAAATCCGGGACCCGCCAACTCCTCGCCGCCCACGGGCTCCCGACGATCCCCGGCTCGGAGGGGATGCTGCGCGACGAGATGCACGCCCTGAGCGAAGCCGAGCGTATCGGCTACCCGGTCCTCATCAAGCCATCGGCCGGCGGTGGCGGCAAGGGGATGCGCATGGTGCGCACCGGGCGCGAGCTCGAATCGGTGCTGCGCGTCTGCCGGTCGGAGGCGAAGGCCGCGTTCGGCGACGACTCCCTGTACCTCGAGAAGTGGCTCGACGAGAACCGCCACGTCGAGATCCAGGTCGCCATCGACCGCTACGGTCACGGCGTCCACATGGGCGAGCGCGACTGCTCGGTCCAGCGACGTCACCAGAAGATCCTCGAGGAGGCCCCGACGCCGGCCCTTTCCGACGCGGCCCGCGCCGACCTCGCCGAGCGCGCGGTCCGGGCAGCGATCACCGCCGGCTACGAGAACATGGGCACGCTCGAGTTCCTGGTCGACGCCGCCGGCGACTACTTCTTCATCGAGATCAACTGCCGGATCCAGGTGGAGCACCCGGTCACCGAGATCCTGACCGGGATCGACCTCGTCACGACCCAGATCCGCATAGCGGCCGGCGAGCCGCTGGGCTTCTCGCAGGCCGACGTCACGATGCGCGGCCACGCCATCGAGTTCCGGATCAACGCCGAGGACCCCGAGCACGAGTTCCGGCCCAGCGCCGGGGTCGTCGAGCGCTACCACGCACCGGGTGGCCCCGGGGTCCGCATGGACTCACACCTGTATACGGGCTACGAGGTCCCACCGTTCTACGACTCGCTGCTCGGCAAGCTCATCGTCTGGGGTCCGGACCGGGCCGCCGCCATCGCCCGTGGCCGGGTAGCCCTCGACGAGCTGGTCGTGGACGGGATCGTGACCAACGTCTCGATCCACCAGGCGCTCCTTGCCAACGAGACGTTCCTCGAGGGCCGGATGACGACCAACCTGCTCGACCGTGTCGGGAGCGCGGCCTTCCTCGTGGCGGCGGCGCGAACGTGAAGGTCGGCGCCCTGGGGCCGGTGATCCGCCATGCAGACCTGCACAGACCGCGCTGCGTGGCCGCGCGCTCAGCGGCCAGACTGACCCCTCACCCGACCTGGAGCTGCCCGTGACCGAGACCGTCCACACGACCCGAGAGATCGAAGCGCTGATCCCGCATCGCTGGCCGTTCCTGCTCGTCGATCGGATCGTCGAGTACGACCAGGAGGCGAAGCGGATCGTCGGGATCAAGGGGGTCACCGCGGGCGAGTGGTATTTCCAGGGCCACTTCCCCGGCCTGCCGGTGATGCCCGGCGTGATCCAGATCGAGGCGCTGGCGCAGACGATGGCGGTCTACGTCGCCAAGCAGCCGGGCTTCGGCGAGCGGATCGGGCTCTTCGCGGGCGTCGACGACTGCCGCTTCAAGCGCGTCGTCAACCCGGGCGACACGCTCCGTCTCGAGGTCACCATGGAGAAGCTCGGCCGGCAGTTCGGGCGTGGCCGCGCGGTCGCCAGTGTCGATGGCGAGGTCGCCTGCCAGGCAACCTTGAGCTTCGTCATCCCGGGCGAAGGTGTCCTTCGATGACCCGCCTGATCGTCCTCTCCGACGTCCACGGCAATGCGGTCGCGCTCGAGGCCGTCCGCAAGGCCGTCGGGAAGGAGAAGCCCGACTTCGTCGCGGTCGCCGGCGACCATGCCCTCAACGGCCCCGACCCGGCCGGCGCCGTCGACATCCTGCGTCAGATGGAGTCGGCCGGGGCCGCCATCATCAGCGGCAACACGGATATCGCCGTCGCCGACTTCGACTATGTCGCGGCCACCGGCATGGCCGATGGTGTCCCCGAAGCCTTCCAGGCGGCGGCCGAGTGGGCCCACGACGAACTGGGCGATGAACGCGTCGCGTGGCTGCGTCGCCTGCCGGCCGAGCGTCGGCTGCGAGCCGACGACGGCACGATGATCCTTGTCTGCCATGCGTCACCCGGCTCACAGACCGCCGGCCTTGACCGCGAGCTCGATCCCAACGTGATCATCGAGCGAGCCAGTGGGACGGACGCCCGGATCATCGCCTGCGGCCACACCCACATGCCCGAGGTCCGCGACCTGGGCTGGAAGCTGATCGTCAATGACGGCTCGGCTGGCTACGTCTTTGACGGCGACCCGACGGCATCGTGGGCCCGGATCGATATCGTCGACGGCGACATCCAGGCCGAGATCGTGCGCACGGAGTTCGACGTGCTGGCCGTCGCGAACGCGATCTCGGCGCGAGGCCTCCCCGGCGACGTATACCGCGCAGCGACCGTCAGAACCGGCAAACGAGTCCGATGAACGAAGCGCGCCGCGTGGTCATCACCGGGATGGGCCTCGTCACGGCCCTCGGCAACGACGTCGCGTCGACGTGGGACGGGCTGGTCGCCGGTCGTTCCGGGGTCCGCGCCATCGAGGCCTTCGATCCGTCGCGGCTGACCGCGCGCATCGCCGCCGAGGTCCGTGACTTCGATGCCAGCGGCGTCCTCGATCGCAAGGAGCTGCGCCGGACCGACCGCTACATCCAGTTCGGCCTGGTCGCCGCGCGCGAGGCGCTCGACCAAGCCGGTCTGCCGGCGCGCTTCGAAGGCGACCTCGCCGAGCGGACCGGGGTCATCCTCGGGACCGGGCTCGGCGGTGTCGGGACGCTCATCGACGGCATCACGATCAACGCCTCGCGCGGCCCGGACCGGATCAGCCCGTTCCTCATCCCGATGGGCATCCCCAACATCGGGGCGGGCCAGATCGCCATCCATTTCGGGATGACGGGACCCAACTTCACCACGGTCTCAGCGTGTGCCACGGGTGGTCACGCGCTCGGCGAATCGAGCGAGATCATCCGCCGCGGCGACGCCGACATCATGGTCGCCGGCGGCGCCGAGGCCGGCATCTACGAGGCGATCGTCGGTGGCTTCGCGGCGATGCGTGCGCTGTCGACCCGCAACGACGAGCCCGGGAAGGCCTCGCGGCCGTTCGACACCGGTCGCGACGGGTTCGTGATGGGCGAGGGTGCCGGGGTCGTGATCCTCGAGGCGATGGAGCATGCCGAGGCCCGCGGCGCGACGATCCTGGCCGAGCTCGTCGGCTACGGCGCGACCGCGGACGCCTCGCACATCACCCTGCCCGCGCCCGGTGGGATCGGTGCTGTGCGTGCCGCGCGCCGGGCGCTCGAGAAAGCCGGTCTCACCCCCGACGACATCGACCATGTCAACGCCCACGCGACCTCGACGCCCGAAGGCGACAAGTCCGAGCTCCAGGCGATCAAGACGATCTTCGGCGACGCAGTCGGGCGGGTCTCGATCACCGCCAACAAGTCGATGCTGGGCCACACGCTGGGCGGGGCCGGCGCCATCGAGGCCATCGTCTCGGTCCTGACCATCCGCGAGGGCTGCGTCCCGCCGACGATCAACCTCGACGATCCCGACCCGGAGGCGGCGGGCCTGGACCTCACCCCGAAGGTCGCTGCGGCCCGGCCGGTCCGGACGGTGCTCAGCAACTCGTTCGGGTTCGGTGGCCAGAACACGGCGCTCATCCTGACCGGCCCGCCACGATGACCGACGAACCCGCGGCGGTCGCTCCGCCCACCACGCGCGACGGCGCGGACGTCGAGCTTCTCGAACTGATCGACCGGCTGGCCGAACTGCTCGAGCGCTCCGACCTGTCCGAGCTCGAGGTCGAGTCGGGTGGCACCGGGCTCGTCCTCCGCAAGCCTGTGGCCGCGCCGGCCGCAACCACGACGGCCGCGGCCGGTGGCGCCGGCACGCCCGCGCCCAGCGGCACCGATGGGGCGCCCGGCTCGGGCGAGCCCGCGATGGTCGGACGGGACCCCGCCGCGACCGCCAAGCCATCGGTCAAGGCGCCGCTGACCGGGATCTTCTACGCCTCGCCGGCACCGGGCTCGGCGCCGTACGTCCAGGCCGGTGGCGAAGTGGCGATCGGGCAGGCGATCGGGCTGATCGAAGCGATGAAGCTGTTCAACGAGATCAAGTCGGACCTGGCCGGGCGTGTCGTGCGGGTCGTCCCCGAGAGCGGCGCCCTGGTCAAGGCGAAGCAGCCGCTGATCGAGGTGGAGCCACTGTGAGCACGCCCATCAGAACCGCGCACGTCACCGGCTGGGGTCGGTACGCTCCGTCGCAGGTCCTGACCAACCACGACCTGGAGCGGATGGTCGACACCTCCGATGAGTGGATCGTGTCGCGAACGGGGATCCGCGAGCGTCGGGTGGCGGCCGCCCACGAGACGACCGCCTCGATGGCCGCCGTTGCCGGGATGCGCGCGATCCGCACCGCCGGCATCGAGCCCGACGAGATCGATCTGATCCTGCTGGCGACCCTCACGCCCGATTACTGGATGCCTTCGACCGCGGCATTGGTCAAGGAGGCCATCGGCAACACGAGGGCCGCGGCGATGGACGTGTCCGCGGCCTGCTCCGGGTTCGTATACGCCTACGCCACGGCCCAGGCCTACATCACGAGCGGGATGGCGAAACACGTCCTGGTCATCGGCGCGGAATTGCTGACCCGCTTCCTGGATTACACCGATCGGAGCACCTGCATCCTGTTCGGTGACGGGGCGGGAGCCGTCGTGCTGTCGGCGTCCGACCAGCCGGGCGGCGGACTCGGCATCGAGATGACGACGGAGCCACAAGGCGCGTACATGATCTGGCTGCCCGCCGGTGGCGCCAAG
>JBBQVJ010000143.1:0-5513 GCA_038211705.1 Candidatus Limnocylindrales bacterium
GGGAGGTAGATCGCGGTCACGAGCCCCGTGCCGATGGCCAGCGTGCTGCTCCGCGACGGGGACAGGCCGCGCTCCGCGGCGACGTCCGCGGCCAGGCGCCAGGCGAGCACCGGCACGATCGCACCGACGATCACCGCCGACCATCGGGAAACAGCGAAGGTGGCACCGGCGAATACCATCGGGATCGCGGCGAGCAACGTCGGCAACGGCAGCCAGACCTCGAAGGCCGGGCGAGGGAACACGAGCGGCGGGGTCTGGTAACTCCAGATCGCGTCGGTCACGAGGCCACGACCTTCGACCAGGTTGCGGGCCACACCGAAGTAGTAGGCAGCGTCCTGGAGCTCCGGGAACGGGACCTGCGAGGCGAACCAGGCGCGCACGACGATGGCGAGGGCGAAGATCGGGATGGCGGACAGGACCGCCTCGCGCCGTGTCATCGGCTCGCGTCCACCGGGTAGACGGTCAGCCCGTCAACGCCGGTCTCCAGCGGAAGCCCGATCCAGGCTGGCCGATCGCCCGCCATCACGGGCTCCGCCGCCGGCACGGAGTCGTCCTTGTCGAGGACGAGCCAGCGGATGTCGTAGGCACGCGCGACATCGCGGATGGTGTCGAGCGGGTCGTTGACGAGGACGACGCCTCCATGGCCGGTCCAGTATTTCGTCGACGCCGCGTCGAGTGACATCACTCGGTCCGCCGGCGCCGCTCCCGCCGTCTCGAGGGTCGAGGCGACCGCCAGGCCGCGTGCTCGCCGGCCTTCCCAGGTCGCGTGGACGAAGAGCGTGCCGGCCACCGCGCACAGGACGGCGAACGCGATGACCGTAGCGCTGAAGAACCGGGTGGCGGTGGCGGCATCCCATGCGGGTCGGCGGGCGGCGATCGAGCCGACGGCCAGGGCGACCCCCTCGAGGGCCAGGATGTAGGTGAACGGGGCGAGCGCGATGGCCGAGTGGATGAACGTGCCACCTGGGACGTGCACCGCTGAGATCAAGGCGGAGAAGGCAAACAGGATCGCGGCGTAGATGAAGAAGGGCCGGAAGTCCGAGGAACGTCGTCGGGCCCACCCGCCGACGACCATGAGGGGCGCCATCAGAACCCCACCGACGATCGTGATGAAGATCATGAGCGCGGCGACAAGTCCGCCGATCCGCGTCGCGATCAGCGGCCCGAACCCCATCCCGAGCAGATGGTCGAGGGTGGCTGGCGTTGTGATGCTGTCCCACTCGTCGATCGATCGGATGAAGAGGACCTTGCCCGAGGCGGTCGATGGCGAGAGTGATCCGAAGACCGCCAGCTGGCGCGCCCACCATGGCGCCATGACCAGCACGAACACGGCGACGCAACCGATGGCAGCGGCGATCGGGATCGACGGGGTCCTGCCGCCGGTAGACCGCCAGGCACGCCAGCGGTCCCACGTGAAGAGGACCCCGAGCGTGACCAGGACCAGCAGCCCGTCGGTGCGAGCGAGTGTCGCGAGGCCGGCAAGCAGTCCGGCTCCGATGAACGCGCGACCGGACCCGCGAAGCGCTCGGACCGCGAGCCACAACGAACCGAGGACGAGCGGCTGGAACAGCGAGAAGTTGTCCGGCTGAACGAGGTAGACGGTCGCGAGCAGCGGTACCGCCGTGAGGATGCCAGCCCCGATGGCGACCGTCGGGCGCGCGCCGGCGTCCCGCGCGAACCCCCAGGCCAGCGGCGACGCGATGGCGCCGATGAGGGCGAACGGCAGCGCGGCGGCCCACGCGACGTCGCCGAAGATCGACACGAACGGGACCTGGACGATCGACGCGAGGGGCATCCAGTGCGCGTTCGACGGGATGGGCAAGACCGGAACCGCCGGCAGCTTGCCGCCGACCTCGGCGAAGATCCAGATGAAGTCGACGTTGAAACCCTGCCCGGCGTGGAGGCTTGAGGCGACGTCGGCGTAGTAGGCAGAATCCGCGTAGGCCGAGTAGGGGAAGTGCGCGATGAGCACCAACCGGACGGCGACGGCGAGCCCGTATAGGAGCAGGGGAATGCGCACGGCCGGTGCAGCGTAGCACCGGCCCCCCTCCCGGCCGACCAGTACGAAAGACCTAATCCCGCGGACCGCGGTCGAGGGGAATCGGCGGTGGAGCACCCGCGATACTAGGCCCGTGAGCTCAACCGTCGTCGACGCCCTACCCCATGCCCGGACCTGGCTCCGACGCGGCATCCGCGTGGCGGCCGTCGTCCTCGCCGGGTTCGGCCTCCTGCTCGGGGTCGAGGTGCTGATCCTGCACTTGTCGACCGACCCGCTCGCCGATGTCCACGCCTATTACGACGCGGGCGCCCGGCTCAACGCCGGGCTGCCCCTCTACGAGCAGACGGCGGACCCGAACTTCAACTACTACTACTTCTACCCACCGTTGCTCGCGATCGCCTTCCGTCCGCTGGCGCTGCTCCCGTTCACGGTCGCCGCCCTCATCTGGGAGGCGATCCTCATCGTCGCGACGGTCCTCACCTTCCGCCGGATCGGCCTGCGCGAACCGGTCATCCTCGCCGCATGCCTCCTCGCGCTGCCGCTCCTATGGACCATGGCCATCGGCCAGGCGCAGGCGCTGGTGACGATGCTGCTGACCTACGGCACACCGTTCGGGGTCGCCCTCGCCGCGAACATCAAGGTCTTCCCCGGCCTGGTGGCGATCTATTGGGTGGGGCGGCGTGCATGGCGTCGGCTGGGCGTCTTCGCGGGCTGGATGGTCGCGCTGATCGGGCTTCAGCTGGCCCTCGAACCCGGTGCCACGCTTGGCTATCTGGCGTTTTTGCGGCTGGACCTGGTGGCGAACGTGCAGAACCTCTCGCTCTACGCGATCTCGCCGCTCCTGTGGCAGGTGTCCGTCGTGGTCATGGCCCTGATCGCGCTCCGGTTCGCGAACACCCGCTGGGGCTGGCCTGCCGCGATCGTGTTGTCCGTCTTCGCGACGCCGCGACTCTTGAGCTACCAGCTGTCCACGCTGCTGGCCGCCTTCCGGCCGACCGAACCGCCGCGCCGGGATCGACCGTCTTCGTGACACCGTAGACTGCCCGCCATGCCCCCGCCCCAGACGCTGACGATCATCCTGCCCGCGTACAACGAAGCCGAGCGGATCCAGCCCGCGCTCGACGAGCTGTTCGGCTATCTCGGACGGCGCGGACATCGGGCACGCGAGGGCGCCCCTGGATCGGCCGAACTGCCGACCCGGATCGAGGTGCTCGTCGTGGACGATGGCAGCTCGGATGCGACCGCCGCCATCGTCGCGGCACGACCGGAGGCGGCCCCGGAGGCCGGCGTCGGCGGCGCAAGCCTGCGGGTCATGACCGTCCCGCACGGGGGCAAGGGCGCGGCTGTCCGGGCGGGCGTGCTCGCCGCCGAGTCGGACCTCATCGTCTTCGCGGACGCGGACATGGCCACGCCGCCAGACGAACTGCCGTTGCTCGTCGCCGCCCTGGCCGACCATGACGTCGCGCTCGGGTCGCGGATCCAGCCTGATGGCTCGGACATGCGCGCGAGCCAGCCTGGATATCGGCGCTTCCTCGGACGAGTGTTCCATGTGGTCGCGTCTGCGTGGGTCGTCGGCCCCGTGAAGGACACCCAGTGCGGCTTCAAGGGGTTCAGCCGCGCGGCCGCCCACGACCTGTTCGGTCGCCAGCAGATCACCAGCATCGTGTTCGACGTCGAGATCATCTTCCTCGCCCGGCGGCGCGGCTACCGGATCGCGATCGTCCCGATCCGTTGGGCGGACCGCCAAGGCTCGAGGATGCGCGCTCGCCCCGCGCTCGCGGTGCGCGTCGCGTGGGACCTGTTCCGGATCCCACTGATCCACCGCCGTGCCCGTCGGGTCGAGCCGGCGGCGTGAGGACCGGGCGCGCCCGATTCGACCGGTGAAGCGAGAGACGATCGCCGGCTTCGGCGTGGTCGCCGTGTCGGCCATCCTGTACTGGTTTGCCGACCGGGGATTCGATGCCGGCCGTGGCGATTTCTTCTTCCTCGCCGACGCGTTCCTCCACAGCCGGACCTGGCTGACCTTTCAACCGGGCCCCTACGACGTGATCATCTCGGAGGGTCGCTACTACGTCCCGTTCGCGCCGTTCCCGGCCGTCGTCCTGATGCCGCTGGTCGCCCTCATCGGTGCCGTCCAGGCCGACCAGATCGAGTCCGGGGTCAACGCCATCCTTGCCGCGATCGGGGTCGGGATGTGCTGGATGCTGCTTGGCCGGATCGGTGTCCGCCGGCTGGTCGACCGGCTCGCCCTGACGATCCTGTTCGGGTTCTCGACCCAGATCCTGTGGATCACGACCCGCGGCGGCGTGTGGCATACCGGCCAGCTCATCGCCACGATCCTGACGTTCGGCTGCCTGATCGAGCTGTGGGGTCGCCAGCGACCGTTCCTGATCGGTCTGCTCGCCGGCTTCGCCTTCCTGACCAGGGCGCCGCTCGCGTTCGCCATCCCGTTCTACGTGCTGATGCTCGAGTCGGGGCTGGCACTGCCGGGCGTCCAGGATGTCGGCGGGTACGTCCGCTCGGTCGCGGGGTCCGAGCAGCTGCGCGGCTGGGTCTGGCTGGGTCTTGGCGTCCTGCCGTCGATCCTCGCCTTCTTCGCCTACAACCAGGTCCGCTTCGGGTCGCCGCTCGAGTCGGGCTACGGGCTGGCGGCGCTCCCGGGGTTCCTCGAGGCCCAGCGGGCCCAGGGCCTGTTCTCGATCGTTCACATCCCGATGAACCTGGACTATTTCCTGTCCCACCTGCCGAACGCCATCCCGGACTTTCCGTTCTTCAAGCCCGATGGCTACGGGTTGTCCGTGTTCATCACGAGTCCCGGGCTGCTGTTCGCGCTGCGGGCCGACTGGCGACGACCACGCGCCTGGTGGCTGGCCGGCGCGACGATCGCGGTCCTGATCCCCACCCTGCTCTATTACGGCGGCGGCTGGCTTCAGTACGGCTACCGCTACTTCCTCGATTCGGTGCCGTTCGTGATCGCTTTGTGTGGTCTGGCCGCGGTGTATCGCGGTACGGTCGGCATCGGCTGGAGGGCCCTAATCGCATTCGGCACGGTCGTCATGGCGTTCAGCGTCTACTGGGCCGACAAGATATGAGGTCGCATCCGATGTCACCGCTTCTCTGCAACCTTTCCGCCGGCGCCCTCGAACCGTGGAGCGTGAGGTCATGACCGATCGGGCTCGGATCCGCCCCGTGATCCTCGTCATCTTCATCCTTTCCGGAGCGGCCGCCCTCATCGATGAGATCGTCTGGTCCCGCCAGCTCGTGCTCGTCTTCGGGAATACCACCCAGGCCGTATCGGCCATCCTGGCGGGCTTCTTCGGCGGCATCGCCATCGGGAGCTTCGTGGGCGGTCGGATCGCAGACCGGGTCCGCAACCCCCTGCGGATGTACGGCCTGCTCGAATTGATGCTGGCAGTGGTCGTCCTCCTGACACCCATCTCGTTCCGGCTGATCAACGGGCTGTACCGCGACATTTACCCGAGCTTGGAGAGCTCGCCGCAGGCGCTCTCGGTCC
>JBBQVJ010000144.1:0-5507 GCA_038211705.1 Candidatus Limnocylindrales bacterium
GGTCGGGCGCAGCACACCCGTCGGGCTCGCGGCGCGGCCCACGATGGTGTTGAAGATCGTGCTCTTTCCGGCGCCCGTGGGACCGACGAGCAGCACGACGAGCGGCGCGTCAAGCGAGGCGGCACGCACCCGGACATGACCGCGGAGATGATCGGCCAGCTGCCGGGCGCGACCCTGGGCCGCCTCGCTCCTGGGATGCGCGGCGAGACGACGTTCGGCAAGCGCCTCGAGACGCTCGACCAAGGCGCGCAGATCCGCGGGAGCCGTGCCGGTCACCGGTCCAACGATACGTCGTACGGCGGCCGCAGAGCCCCACCCGGGCGACAGTCTACGATCCCAACGGCGTTACAGTCGGGCACCGAGGCAGCCGTGGCCCGCGGGCGGGCAAGGTGCTCTCCGCGGTCGTCCGATGGCTGGAGGGGCCCGACCCACCGGCGCCCCTGGCGAGTTGCTACGATGCCGCGGCCGAACCGAGCGGCCTTGCCAACAGGCTTCACGCGTGCGCACCGAGGGCCCCCGAGCATGCCCACCGACGCGGACGTCTCCGTACCCATGGTCGAATGGCTCGATGCCACCGAGGCTGACGTTTCCCGCGTCGGCGGCAAGGCCGCGTCGCTCATCCGGCTCGCCCGGTTCGGCTTCCGGATCCCGCCCGGGTTCTGCCTCACGACCGACGCCTTCGAGGCGCAAGTCGCGAGCCTTCCCGGCAGTGCGGCGATCCGGACAGACCCGGACCGGCTGGGCGATGAGCCGACACGGGCGGCCCTGGCCGGGGCGATGCGCAGAGGACCATTGGCGAGCCCCATCGCCGACGCCATCGCACGCTCGCTCGACCGGCTGACCGACGAGGCGGCCGGCTCCCCGGCCTCGCTCCTGGCGGTCCGCTCCTCAGCGGTGGCCGAGGACGGCGCGACCGCCTCGTATGCCGGCCTCCACGACACCGAGCTCGGCCTCACCGACGCCCAAGTGGCGCCCGCGGTCCTGCGCTGCTGGGCGTCGCTCTGGAGCGATCGCGCGATCGGCTATCGGGCGCGACGCGGGCTGCCGCTCGATGGCGGTGCGATGGCCGTCGTGGTCCAGGCGCTCGTGCCGGCCCGGTCGGCAGCCGTCGCCTTCACCCGCCACCCGGTGACCGGGCGCGCCGACCAGCTGCTCATCAACGCGGTACCGGGGCTGGGCGAGGCGATGGTCTCGGGCACGGTCACGCCCGACACGATCGTCGTCGACAAGGCGAACCGCACCGTCACAGAGTTCACACCTGGCGACTTCGACGGCGGGCCGGCCCTCGCCGACGACGTCCTCGACGAGCTGATCGGGCTCTGTCTCGACGTCGAGCGGGCCTTCGGCGCGCCGGTCGATATCGAAGCCGCCCACGCCGCGGACGGCTGGTACCTGCTCCAGGCCCGACCGATCACCACCTGAGGTAGACGATGACCCTCCCCGCGGGCGAGACCGCCACGACCCCGCCGATCGATGCCGACTTCCCCATCGCCTGGCTCGACCCGTCCGACCCCGACATGACCTGGGAATGGGACGACATGCACATGCCCGTGGCAGTGCCGGCCCTCGGCGGCGACTACGTGCGTGTCATCTGTGCCGGGATGGCGTACGGCTACCGCCGCCTCGGGACGCCGGCCGAGTTACGGGTCCGGATCCTGAACGGCTACGCCTACTTCGGGCTCTTTACCGAGGTCCCGGAAGCCGAGCAGCCCACGATGTGGGAGAACCGGACAGAGGCTGCCCGGGCGACCATCGCGACCACCGACGCCTACTGGCGCCGTGCCGTCCCCGAGTTGAGCGCGGTCTACGCCTGGGTCGCCGCGCGACCTGTCGAGACGGAGCCCGCTGAGGCGCTGGCCGGAACCTGGGACGAGGTCTGGACCCGGATCTCGCGCTGCTGGGAGATCCACTTCTACGCCATCCGCGGCCCCTACCAGGTCCTCGAGGACCTGGCCGACCTCGTCGAAACGGTCATCGAGGACCCCAAGCCTGGCGAGGCGCTGGGGCTGATCGGTGGTGGCGGTCACGAGCTGCACGAGGTCGAGCGCGGGCTCGAGGACCTCGCCGCGATCGCCGCCCGGACACCGGGACTCGCGGACCGGATGGCGGAGCCGGACGTCACGCCCGAGAGGCTGGCCGCCATCCACGGAGCGGGGCCCTTCGCTGCGGCCCTAGACGGCTTCCTCACCGAGCATGGCCATCTCGGCCAGAACTTCGACGACCTGCGGCTTGCCTCGTGGGGCGAGGAGCCAGCGTTGCTCCTGACCGAGCTCGCCAAACGCGTTCGCGAGCCGGTCGCCGTGGGTGCCGAGGAGCGCCGAATGCGGCTCGCAGCGCAGGCGGACGAGCTGGCCGAACGGGTCCGCACCGCCCTCGCCGACGATCCGGAGAAGCTCGAGCGGTTCGAGGCGCTCCTGGCCCCCGCCAGGCTGATCGGGCCGCTGACCGAGATTCACAACTACTGGATCGACCGGATGGCGCAGGCCTCGTTGCGACGATTCGTCCTGCGGGTCGGTCGGCGCCTCGTCGAAGCCGGTTCGATCGCCGATCCGGGCGACATCTTCCACATGGGACGCGACGAGGTCCCAGCGCTCCTCCGCGAGCCGGCGGATCGCCGCGCGACCATCCGCGAGCGCGAGGCCGCGCTGGCGCATTGGGCCGCCGTCCGGCCGCCGCGCAAGGTCGGGGCTCCCTCCGAGGATGGCGAGGGCGACCGGTTCGATGGAGCGCGTTACACCTCCTCGGATCCCGACCAGCTGCGTGGCACGGGTGCCTCCGCCGGGATCGCCCGAGGTCGGGCGCGGCTGACGCTGACCCAGGAGGATTTCGGGGCCGTCCAACCGGGCGACATCATCGTCTGCCCGTCGTCGAACCCGTCGTGGGTGCCGCTGTTCGCCATCGCCGGCGGGCTCATCACCAACACCGGCGGCGTCCTATCACACGCTGCGGTCGTGGCCCGCGAGTTCGCCCTGCCGGCGGTCGTCGGGACCGGCGACGCGACGGTCCGCATCGCCGATGGCCGGCTCGTCGAGCTCGACGGGAGCACCGGGGTCGTGCGCCTCCTGTGACGGCCTCGAGCCGGGCCCGGCTGCTCAGCCCGGCGATGCTCGGGGTGGCCAGCGGGGCCGTCCTGGTGCCGCTCAACTCGACGATGCTCGCGGTCGCCCTGCCGGACGTGATGGGCGAGTTCTCGATCGGACCGGACACCGTCTCGTCGCTGGTGACGCTGTATCTCGGAGCGGTCACGGTGGCGCTGCCGGCCAGTGGCAGCCTGGGTGACCGGTTCGGCCAGCGCCGGGTCTTCGTGGTGGGCGTCCTCGCGTTCGCCATCTCGTCGCTGATCGCGGCCGCCGCGCCGACCTTCGAGCTGCTCGCGCTGGCCCGCGTCCTCCAGGCGGTCAGCGGCGCCCTCGTCTCGACCACCTCGGTGGCACTGGTCCGAGCGATGTCGCCACCCGACCGGCGTGGCGCCGCGTTCGGTCTGTTCGACATGCTCGTCTCGACCAGCGCGGCCATCGGACCGTTCATCGGCGGGGTCCTGGTCGTGGCCTTCGGGTGGCGGTCGCTGTTCGTGATCGCCGTGCCGGTCGCCCTGTTCGCGGCAGTCATGGTCGGGTTCGTCGTGCGCCCGGACCGAGCAGCGGCCAGCGACACCATCACGGCCGACGGCACGGCGGCCCGGCCGGTCGCGCCGAGGCCGATCGATGTCCCGGGTCTGGTCCTCCTCGCCGCGGTCCTGGTCACCGTGCTCGTAGCCATCCGCGGCGCCGGCGATGGCGGGGCCGGGTCACTCGCCGCGATCGCCGTCATCCCGCTCCTGCTGGTCTTCCTCCGCTTCGAGCTCGCCAGCATCCACCCGGCGGTCGATCCGCGGCTGTTCACGATCCGCCCGTTCGCCGCGGCCGTGCTCGGCGTGCTGGGCGCGACGGTCGTCCTCCACGGCTCGTTCATCCTCGTCCCGCTGCTGGTCGAGGAGCTCCTCCACGGCGACGCCCAGACGGCCGGTCTGGTGCTGCTCGCGATCTCCGCGCTCGGTACCATCGCGGCGCCCATCGGCGGACGGCTGTCCGACCGGTACGGCCGCCGGTTGCCGGTCGTGGTCGGCTCGCTGTGCATGACCGCTGGGCTCGTCGCGCTGTGGTGGTTCGCGGCCGGCAGTCCGGCCTCAGTCATCGGCGTGCTGCTCGGGGTAGTGGGTCTGGGGCTCGGGCTGAGCGGTTCACCCCGCCAGGCGGCCGCGATGGATCCCATCCCAGGTGAACGGGTGGGCACGGCGGCCGGGACCTACTACACCGGCCGTTATCTCGGCGGCGTCCTCGGGGCTAGCCTGGCCGGGGCCGTCCTGGGCGCCACGGTCACCGGGGCCGGGGTCACGCTCGGGTTCGGACTGCTGGCCATCGTCGGCGCGGCCGTCGTGGCGGTCTCGTTCGGGTTGCCGAACCGGGTGGTTCGTCGCCAAGCCGTGGGCGGCGCCGCCTAGCTCAGCGCCACTGGATCGTGGCGGTCAGATCGGTGATGCCAAACCCCGCATCGGCGTTCTGGAGGGCCAGCTGCCAGTTTGCGGCGGCGACCGGGATGACCTGGTCGACGTTGGTCGATGGGCCTTGAGGCCCGAACTGCGTCGTGCGCGTGCCGTCGGTCTCATCGACCAACTCGAGGTCATACGTGAACGGATGGCCACCCCAACTCGCCACGACGTGGACCTCGCCGGGGACGCCCGACTGGAAGCGAGCCTGGATCCCATTCGTATCGGGGAACTCCGTGCCGTCGAACCGCGCGTGCTGGATCTTCACCTTCGGCGCGAGCGCCTGGAAGGTCACCGTCAGGTCGACCGTGGGCGTCTCGATGCCGTTGCCTTTGAGGGTGACCGTCCAGTTGGCATGGGCCTGGGTGGTCTTGCCTGTGAACGTGCCGGATGTCCAGTCCTTGCAGCCGAGCTGCTTGGTCCCGACCTTGAAGCACATGTGGGTGGTGCCCTGCGGCGAGCTGGTCGCGAGCTTGGCGGTGATCGTCCCGGGACCGTCGCTCCGGAAGGTGACGACCCGTTGCTGACTGGACGGATCCGCACTGGCATCGAGCTTTAGGCCCAGGAACGTCAGCGAGGCGAGCCCTGGCACGGGCGCACCCGACGCGGCCTCGCTGGGCGCCGCCGAGGCGGATGGGACGACCGAGGCATCGGGGCTCGGGGTCGGGTTCGGGGTGTCGGCCGGGGCCGTGCTGGGCTCGAGGCTCGTCCGGCCCGAGGCGGCCGGCGTGGCGATGGCGACCGGGGACCCGCTTGGTGTTGCCGTGCCGGTGCGATCGCGACCGACCAGGACGAGCAGGGTCACAGCCACGACCAGCACGAGGAGTCCGGCGAGGGCGGCCACGACGTAGCGCAGGGTTCGGTCGTTCATCAGCGTCCTTCAGGCGATCGACGACCATCCTACTCGACGGTCGCGCCAGGGCCGCAACGTCACGCCCGCCGGCGTCCCCTCGTCACAGACACGACGCCGGGCGATCAAGGC
>JBBQVJ010000145.1:0-5406 GCA_038211705.1 Candidatus Limnocylindrales bacterium
TCGTCCCAGAGCGACTCGTAGGTCGCTCGGTCGGCCGTCATCACGCCATCGCGCAGCGCCTCGAGATAGCCCTGGAGATTGGTCAGCGGGGTGCGCAGCTCGTGGGCCGCATTGGCGATGAAGTCGCGCCGCATCTCCTCCTGGCGTTCGAGGCTGGCCGCCATCTGGTTGAACGAGTCGGCGAGGCTGGCGATCTCGTCCGGGCCTTCGCGAGGGACGCGGGCGGCGTAGTCCCCTTCGGCGATCCGTCGCGCGGCGCCGCCCACCTCGGCCAGCGGCCGGGCGAGCATCCGGGCGAGCACGACGGCCAGGACCACGCTCGCCAGCGCGGCCACGAGGACAGCGGCAAGGACCACCGTCGTGACCGACTCGTCGTACATCGCCTGGGCATGGTCAGCCGAATCGCCCGCTTCGACCATCAGCGCCCGGAAGATGTCGGCCCCGACGACGGTGATCCCGACCGCCACGATCGCCACGCCGACCGCGGCCGAGGCCATGGCCGCCAGCGCGATCCGAGCGGCGATCCCACGGCCGATCACGGCTGGCCCGGGCCGGTCGTGGGGGCCGCGCGATAGCCCACGCCGCGGACCGTCGCCACGTAGCGCGGCTCCTCGGCATCGTCGCCCAGCTTGTCGCGCAACCGGCCGATGTGGACGTCGACGGTCCGATCGAGGACCTCGGTCGCGTCCTGGCCGTAGACCGCGTCGAGGAGCTGATCGCGGGTCAGCACGCGACCATCGGCCTCGATGATCGCTTCGAGCAGGCGGAACTCGACCCGGGTGAGCGCGATCGCGGTCCCGTCGCGGGTGACCTCGTGGCGGTCGTGATCGATGACGAGATCGCGGTGGAGCAGCGGCGGCCGGGTGGCGGTTTCGCGCGGGGTGGCCGCCGCCCGGCGCAGGATCGACTTGACCCGGAGGACGAGCTCGGCCGGCGAGAAGGGTTTGGGCAGGTAGTCGTCGGCGCCGTCCTCGAGCCCGGCGATGCGATCGAGTGTCGAACCCCGGGCCGACAGGACGAGGATCGGCGTGGCGGCCGCCTCGTCGTCGCGTCGGACGGCGCGGATGACGGCCCGACCGTCAAGCTCTGGGAGCATCAGGTCAAGGACGACCAGAGCGGGCCGATGGCGCTCGATGGCATCGAGGGCGGCCGGGCCGTCGGCGGCCGTCACCACGCCGAAGCCCTCGCGCTCGAGGTAGGTCCGCACCAGCCGGACGATCTTGGCGTCGTCGTCGACGACGAGGATCGGTCGCTCGGGGATGGGGGAACTGGGCTGGGTCGACATCGCGAGCATGGTAGGGGAGTGAGGCTAGGCCGCTCGCGTGACGTGTGAGTGACGGAGGATCAGTCCCGGTCGGCGTCGTCACGCGCTGGGTCTGAACCCTTGATTCAGTCGAACAGATGTTCTAATCTAGCCGTCCGATGGCGACCCTTTCCCCGGACGTGACGGCAGCCGTGGCGAGCCTCCAGGCTCGCTGGGGAGCCGCAGCTCCGAGGATCACGGATGGGGCGCTCGCCCTGGCACCTGAGGCCGCCCTGGCCGCGCCCACGACGGCACCGAGCCTGGCGCCCGCGACGACTCCGACTCCGACCCGCCACCCGAGCCCCGCCCCGAACGCCGACGATCGGGTCATCCACACCGGCTTCGCGGCCCTCGACGCGATCCTGGGCCCCGGCGGCCTGCCGCGATCCGCCAGCGTCGCGATCCGCGGCGACGGCTCGAGCGGCCGGACGACGCTCGTCCTCCGGCTTGCGGCGGAGGCCCAGACGGCTGGATCCATCGTGGCCTGGCTCGACCTCTCGCGCAGCTTCGACCCGGTCGAGGCGGTCGCTCGTGGCGTCCGGCTGGAGTGGCTCGTGGTCATCACCCCCGAGACCCTCGACGAGGGCCTGGCCATCGGTGGCGCCTTGCTGGCCGGTCGCTCGGTCGACCTGCTCGTGCTCGACCTGCCCGGTGGCCGGCTGGCCGCCACGGACAAGCCCGCTCGGATCGCGGACCGACTCGGCCGGCTGGCGGCGCTCGCCCGGCGCTCCGAGACGCTCTTCGTCGTCCTCGAACCGCCCGGCTTTGCCGGCGGTCTGGCCACCGCCGTCGCCGAATCGACCGGGATCCGCCTCGAGCTCGCCCGGCGGTCGTGGATCCGGCTCGGGCGCGACATCGTCGGCCAGCGGACGGAGGCGCTGGTCGCTCGCAATCGATACGGCCCGCCGGGCAAGCGGGTGACCCTCCGGATCCTGTACGCCGACGGCGGCGAGCGCGACGCCTGCCTCGCCCGTGACGACCTCCTTCTCGACGAGGCCCCCGATCCAGCCCCCGCGATCCACCCGGAACGGACCCACCGCGATGCGACTCCTCCATCTCCACCGGCCACATCTCCCCCTCGAGCTCGCCCGGGGGCGAGCCTCCAAACGCTCTCTGTCCTTCCCGCCCGGCCCGCTCATCCTGGGCGGTCGGCCGTGGGATCCGGGCCCGGTCGTCGACGCGAGCCCGGAGGCGCGGGCGCTGGGCGTCCGACGGGGGATGCCACTCGGGAGCGCCCATCGGCTCGTCCCTGAGGCGACCTTCATCGACCCGGACCCCGACGCGGACCGGGCGACCATCGAGGCCGCCTTCGAGGCGCTCGCGGCGTTCAGCCCGGGGATCGCGGGCAGCGCCGACCCGCTCGACGCCGCATTCGGCCTGTTCGAGGTCCAGGTCGACGGGCTCGAGGCGTTGTGGGGCGCGGAGGTGGTGCTGGTCGGTCGGCTGGTCGAGGCGCTGGGGCGTGCGCTCGGCGACGGCAGCGGTCCGGCCCCGGTCGGGGGGTCCGCTTCGGGCTCGGGGCCAGGCTCGACCTCGACCGGCGCCATCCGGGCCGGCATCGCCGGGACGCGTTTCGCGGCGACCGTGGCCGCGGTCCTGGCCCGTCCCGGCGCGCCCATCCTGGTCCCGCCCGGTGGCGAGGCGGACTTCCTCGCTCCGCATCCGTCGGGTCTCCTCACCGTGGATCCGGATGTCCGTGCTCGGCTGACGCGTTTCGGGCTGCGCCGGATCGGCCCGGTCGCCGAGCTCGCCCGGTCCGCGCTCGTCGCCCGATTCGGGGAGGAGGGCGCCCGGATCCATGCCCGTGCTCGTGGCGAGGAGCTCGAACCGTTTCGGCCCCGCCAGGCCCCGGAGCGGCTCAGGCTCGCGCTGCCCATCGAGCCCGCGGTCGAGGACCTCGAACCGCTCCGCTTCGTCCTCCACCGACTCGCCACCGCGCTGACTGCCCAGCTCGTGGCGCGCGGGCTGGCCGCCTCGCGAGCGCGGTTGCATCTCGAACTCGATCTCGCCTTCGCTCGAGCGGGGACGCTCCCCGAGCTGGACGTCGAGCAACGGTTTCCCGAGCCGACCGCCGACGCCGAGGCGATCGAGCGCCTGCTGTTCGCTCGCCTGGAACGGACCCCGCCGCCGGCCGCGGTCGCCCGGCTCGCGCTGGAGCTCGACGGAACGGCGCCGGCGGCCGGTCAGCAACTCCCGTTGTTCACGCCACAGGCCGCTCGCGGCGCCAGGCTCGAATGGCAGCTGGCCAGGCTCGCGCTGACCTTCGGAGAGGACCGGGTCCGGCGGGTGGAGATCGCGGACCCGGAGGCCCCGCTCCCCGAGACGCGCTGGACGTGGCGCCCGGTCCTCTCGGGCGACCGGGCGTGATCCCGTGACGCGTCTCCTGCGCGGCCACCCGCCGATCGAGGTCGAGGTCGACGCCGACGGGACGCTGACCGCCATCCGCTGGAACGGCCGGCGCGAGGTCGTGGAGGTGTGCAACCGCTGGCGGGTCGAGGAGGCCTGGTGGCGCGGGCCGATCGCCCGCGACTACTTCAAGGTCGTGGGCGATCGGTGGCTGGCGCTGGTCTACCTCGATCGGGTAGACGGCTCGTGGCACCTGGAGCGGCTCTACGACTGAGCGTCATGCGCTCGAAGCCGGCGCGCCGCCCGGCGGGTGCCGATCTCGAGACGATGTCAGCGAGCCGGCGACCCGAGCATCAGGCTGAGCACGAACAGGACGACGAAGACCCCCACGACCAGCGCGAGCGCTCCGAGGTCTCTGGGATGTGCGGTTTGCACGATGCGCCTCCCCCAAGGCTTCGAGCGCCCCGGATCCCCGGCCGGAGCAGGTGCAGCATAGACGCATGAGGAGGGCCGTGCGTTGCGCGGGCGCACCAATCGAACATGTCGTTCGCACCGGCGCGGTGCGCGCCCGGCCCCCTGTCAGTCGAGCGGGCAGAGCGCCCCGTAGAGGATCGTGACGACGGTCGCCCCACCACGTGGCGCGGCCGTGACCTGGAGCATGCAGCCAGCGGCGGTGCCCGTCATATCGAGCACGAACGAGCCACCCTCGAGCGGCCCGGACAGCCCGTCGGTCGTGAAGCCGGCGCCCTCGAGCGCGGTTCGTATCGAGCTCGCGATCGCCTTCGCGCCATCGCCGTCGACGACGAAGGTGGCCGAGGCGGGACCTTCCGCGGCCTCCTCGGACGGTGTCGAGCCGGGGATGACCGGAAAGCCCGGCGGGAGCGTGTCCCAGATCCGGCCCCAGTCGGTGTCGGTCTGGCTGACCGTCGAGGTGGCCAGCGCCGTGGCCGTCGCCGGGACCGTCGTCGCTGCCTTGGAGGGCGCGGGCGCGACCGACGCCAAGGATCGACTCGGCGAAGGCGATGGGGCGCCGGGCGAGCAAGCTCCGAGCACGAACGCTGCGATCAGGCCGGCGGCGACGATCGAGCGGGGGAGTCGCCGGCGACCGAGGAGGGGTCGAGTCATCCGGCCCATGCTACCCGGCCGGCCCGGACCGCCGTCGCCGCCCGGACATGACAGGACCCCGTCGCCCCCAAGCGACGGGGTCCTGTGGCCTCACGAGTTGCTCACCAACTCGTCGGCGGTCGGCACCCCGACCATCGCAGTCGAGAGCCGGCGATCGTCCCGAGCCCCCAGGCGCCGAGACGTCATATGGTTGAGCTACGTGCTGGCCGCCTGGACCGCGAGGACCGCTGGCAGGAGACCAAGGATCAGCAGCATCGCGAGGGCGACCATCGCCCCGATCCGGATGGCGGAGAAGGCGATCTGGCGCATCGGTGCGTGCATGCCGGTGAGACGCCGACTGGTGGGTTCTTGTTTCATCGAATCTCGCCGATTCGGATGGGAATCTGGTCCGGGGTGCGACCGGGACCCGGGGCTGGTCAAGATAGAACAGATGTTCTATGCTGTCGAGCCCCCAGTCAGCCGGCTTCCGACCGGAGCGACCCGTGGCATCGACTCCCTACGCCGAACTCCATTGCCATACCAACGTCTCGTTCCTGGACGGCGCATCGCCGCCCGATGACCTCGTCGAGCGGGCGGTCGAGCTGGGGCTGACCGGACTGGCCGTCACCGATCACAACGGCCTCTACGGCGCG
>JBBQVJ010000146.1:0-5289 GCA_038211705.1 Candidatus Limnocylindrales bacterium
GACCGGCCGGAGCTGCGCGGGCGTCCGGTCGTCGTCGGCGGGTCCGGTGGCGAGGACGCGCGCGGCGTGGTCTCGGCCGCCAGCTACGAGGCACGGGTCTTCGGGATCCATTCCGCGATGTCGCTGCGCGAGGCGTACCGGCGCTGTCCGGATGCGGTCTTCCTGCCGGTTGACGGTCGCCGCTACCAGGCGGCCAGCCGCAACGTGATGGCGATCCTGCGCCGCTACACGCCGCTGGTCGAGCCCATCTCGATCGACGAGGCGTTCCTCGACGTGACCGGCTCGTTCGCCCTGTTCGGCGACGGCCCGGCCATCGCCCGCCGGATCAAGGACGAGACGCGCTCGGAGGTCGGGCTGACGGCGTCGGTCGGAGTGGCCTCGACCAAGCTCGTGGCGAAGATCGCCTCGGATCTGCGAAAGCCGGACGGCCTGGTCGTGGTCCCGGTCGGCGAGGAGGCGACGTTCCTGGCGCCGCTGCCCATCTCGCGGCTGTGGGGTGTCGGCGAGAAGACGGCCTTGGCGCTCAAGGAGTACAGCGTGCGGACCATCGGCGACCTGGCGGCGCTCCCGCCCGACCTCGTCGTGCGCCGCTTCGGCAAGCATGGCGCTTCGCTCGTCCAGCGGGCGCGGGGCGTCGACGCCGATCCGGTCCACGATGGCGATCCGGCCAAGTCGGTCGGCCACGAGCACACCTTCGACGTCGACACCAGCGACCCCGAGGTCATCGAACGGACGCTGCTGGCCATGTCCGAAGGCGTGGCCAGCCGGCTCCGATCGGCGGGTGTCCGGGCGGGCACGGTCGCGGTCAAGATCCGCGACACCAGCTTTCGGACGATCACCCGCCAGCGCACGCTCGCGGAGCCCACCGATCTGACCGATCCCATCTACACGACGGCGCTCGAGCTGGCCCGGCCCGAGATCCGCGGGATGAAGGTCCGGCTGCTCGGGGTGACCGCCTCGAACCTCGGCGAGCGCGAGCAGCTGACGCTCTTCGAGACCGGCGATCCGCGCCACAGGCGCGCCGTCGAGGCCGCCGATTCGCTGCGCCGCCGCTACGGCGAGGGGACCGTCACCCGGGCACGGCTGCTCGGCGCGGGCCTCCCGGCGCCGTTCGAGCGCGACCCGCGCAATCCGCTGGATCGGCGGGCCCGGGGCGTGCCCGCGGACCGGGACGAGCCGCCAGAGGTCGATCCGAGCCGTGACAGCCAAGGTGACACGGACGTCGACGAGATTCCGTCCGACGACGCTTGACATCGAACACCTGTTCGGTCTACGGTGACGTCGCAGCCGAACAGACGTTCTGTCGGACGAGTGCCCCGGACGACACGACTCAAGCGACCCAGCCCCCCGGAAAGGAACAGCCCGATGGCATTCATCCGAGTCGAGCCGGTGACGGTCCAGGTCCGGACCGACTGGTTCAGCGGCCGTCCACGCGAGATCACCTGGGGCGACGAGCGGCTTCCGATCACCCGCCTGGCCGCCGTCCGCGAGGAGGCCTCCGCCTACCCCGTCATCAGCGGTCCCCGGACGCTGTTCGAGGTCGACACGCCGCGAGCGCGGCTCTCCCTCACTTTCCAGCATCGCTCGCGGCGCTGGACGGTCACCGGCCTCGACGAGCGGGTCCGGCACGCGGCCTGACTCGCGCCACTAGAGCATCGACATTCCGGGACTGGGGTCCCGGAACGTCGGCCGCGGCGCCGGACCCTCCCTCCGGCCGCCGACCAGCGTCGGGTGACGGGGCTGGCGCGCCGGTACCGCGCCCGCCCCGGCTCCGACCACGCGCGGGCACGTATCCGGGGCGCCGCCACCGCCCGTACAATCGCGCGGTGGACCCGAACGAGACCGGCACCCGTTTCCGCGACCTGACCCTCGACGCATTCGTGGCGGAGCTGGGATCGGCGGCACCGGTCCCGGGTGGCGGCAGCGCTTCGGCCGTCGCCGCCAGTCTCGGGGCCTCGCTCGTGGCGATGGTCGCCGAGCTCTCGATGGATCGACCCAAGTACGCCGCGCACGCGGACCTGCATGCCTGGGCGAACGAGTCCGGACGAGCGCTGGCCGACCAGTTCCTCGCCTTGGCCGATGCCGATGCCGCCGCCTACGCGGACTACGCTGCGGCCATGCGATTGCCCCGCGAGACGGACGCCGAGCGCGCCCTGCGGACCACGGCCCTCCAGGCGGCCGCCCGACATGCCAGTGAGGTCCCGTTGCTGTGCGTCGAGGCGTGTGTCGACCTGATCTCGGCCGCTGAGGCACTGGCCGGCCGGAGCAATGCCAACGCCTCGAGCGACCTCAACGTCGCGTCGCTGCTCGGCGAGGCCGCGGCGCACGGGGCCGCTGCCAACGTCCTGGTCAACCTGCCGTCGGTCGGCGACCCCGACTTCGAAGAGGTCATGACCAACCGGGTCGTCAGCCTCCTCCACGAGGTAGAGCGGCTCGCGTCGGAGACCCGCGAAGCGGTCGGGAGCGCGCTGCCGCGAGAGCCGCTCGACACGCCCGCGCGCGCCTGAACGATGGCTGACGGCGCTCGGCTGCTCGAGGGTGGACCCATCGCCGACGAGATCCGGACCGCGGTCGCCGAGGATGTCGCGTCGTTCACCGCGGCCCAGGGCCGGCCACCCGGCCTGGCGGTCGTCATCGTCGGCCGCGACGCGCCCTCGACGGTCTATCTCGAGCGGATCCTGCGCGGCTGCGCGAAGGTCGGCATCAACGCCGCATTCGTCGAGCTGGAGGGCGAGGCCACCGAGGCGGCCGTCGTGGCCACGATCCGCGACCTCAATGCCGACCCGACGGCCGATGGCGTCATCGTCCAGATGCCCCTGCCACCGACCATCCGGCTGCGCTCGGTCGTCGACGTCATCGACCCGGCAAAGGACATCGATGGCATCCACCCGATGAACGCCGGGCTGCTCCGTCTCGGCTACGACGGGTTCCTGCCCGCCACGGCCCACGCTGCGGTCGAGATCCTGCGCCGCTCGGGGATCGAGATCGCCGGTCGCGACGCGGTCGTGGTGGGTCGCTCGCCGGTCGTCGGGATGCCGGCCGCGTTCCTGCTGGTCAAGGAGGACGCGACGGTGACCGTCTGCCACTCGCGGACGCGCGACCTGGCCGCCCACGTCGCCCGGGCCGACATCGTGGTCGTCGCCGCCGGCCGCCCGGGCCTCATCACCGGGGCGATGCTCAAGCCCGGCGCGGTCGTCGTCGATGTGGGCATCAACCTCGTTGACGGCAAGATCACCGGCGACGTCGACTTTCCTTCGGCGGTGGCGGTCGCCTCGGCGATCACCCCGGTCCCGGGTGGTGTCGGCCCGCTGACCAATGCGCTGCTGCTCACCCACCTGATCCGGGCCGCGGAACGTCAAGCGGCCGACCGACCGATGCCCGCCGCTGCCCTCCAAGGAGACCGATGAGCTTCCCGTCCGATCTCGAGATCGCCCGCTCCGTCACGCCCCGCCCGATCGTGGAGGTCGCCCACGATCTCGGCATCACCGACAGTGAGCTCGAGTTGTATGGCCCGGTCAAGGCCAAGGTGACGCTCGAAGGGATCCGCCGTCTGGAGGGCGAACGGCCGCGCGGCAAGTACGTGTTGGTGACGGCGATCACCCCAACGCCGCTGGGCGAGGGCAAGTCGACCACCTCGGTCGGGCTGGCCCAGGGGCTCAACCACATCGGGCACAAGGCCGCGGTCAACATCCGGCAGCCGTCGCTCGGTCCGGTCTTCGGGATCAAGGGCGGCGCCGCGGGTGGCGGCTACAGCCAGGTCATCCCGATGGAGGACTTCAATCTCCACCTGACCGGCGACGTCCATGCCATCGGCGCGGCCCACAACCTGGCCGGCGCCTTCCTCGACAACAGCCTCCACCACAAGAACCCGCTGGGCATCGATCCGCACGGGATCCTCTGGCCACGGGTCGTCGACATCAGTGACCGGGCGCTGCGCCACGTGGTCATCGGGCTCGGCGGACGCCAGGACGGGATCCCGCGCGAGACCGAATTCGTGATCACGGTCGGCTCGGAGGTCATGGCCGTCCTCGCCCTCGCGACCGACCTGTTCGACCTGCGGGCCCGGCTTGGCCGGATCGTCCTGGCGACGAACACCGACGGAGCGCCCATCACCGCCGAGGACCTCCACGTCGCGGGCTCCATGACGGTCCTGTTGCGCGACGCCCTCAAGCCGAACCTGCTCCAGACCCTCGAGGGCGGCCCCGCCTTCGTCCACGCCGGGCCGTTCGCCAACATCGCCCACGGTAACAACTCGATCATCGCCGACCGGCTCGCCCTGGCGACCAATGAGATCGTCTGTACCGAGGCGGGCTTCGGCGCCGACATGGGCGCTGAGAAGTTCTTCGATATCAAATGCCGGGCGTCCGGCCTCAGCCCGGATGCGGCCGTGGTGGTCGCCACGGTCCGGGCGCTCAAGATGCACGGCGGGGTCGGCAAGATCGTGGCCGGCAAGCCGCTCGACCCGGCCCTTCTCGAGGAGAACGTCGACGCGGTCCGGGTTGGCGGACAGAACCTGGCCAAGCAGATCGAGAACGTGACGATGTTCGGGATCCCGGCCGTCGTCGCCATCAACTCGTTCCCGACCGACACGCCCGCCGAGGTGGAGGCGATCCGCGAGGTGGCCCTCGCGGCGGGCGCCCGCGACTCCGTCGTGGCGACCCATTTCGTGGACGGCGGGCGCGGCGCGGCCGACCTGGCCGAGGCCGTCTGGGCCGCCTGCGACGGATCCGGCCAGTTCAAGCTGCTCTACCCCGACGAGATGCCCCTCGCTCTCAAGATCGAGACGATCGCGACCCGGGTCTACGGCGCTGCGGGCATCGAGTTCCTGCCGGCGGCCCGCAAGTCGCTGGCCCAGTTTGAGGACCTCGGCTACGGCCACCTGCCGATCTGTATGGCCAAGACGCAGTACTCGCTCAGCCACGACGCCGCGCTCAAGAACCGGCCGACGGATTTCACTGTCCCGATCCGTGAGGTCCGGCTGTCGGCCGGGGCCGGCTTCATCACGCCGATCTGCGGCGAGATGCGGACGATGCCGGGGCTCCCGTCACGACCCGGTGGCGAAAAGATCGACATCGACGCCGAGGGCAACATCGTCGGGTTGTTCTGAGGGAGCCCCGTCGCCCGCGGTCTCCGGGCCCCGCCGCCACGACGGCCCGGCCCGGCCCGGCCATCGGACCGTTTAGCGCGCCCGGTCGAATCGAACCTAGCGGCCCATCCGGCCCCGGCCGAAGTAGCCCAGCACGGCCAGGACGATGAGCACGATGACCACGATGATGACGATGGTTTCCA
>JBBQVJ010000147.1:0-5125 GCA_038211705.1 Candidatus Limnocylindrales bacterium
CCACAGGGTGGTCGTGAAGGCGATCCCGGACCACGGGATGTCTTCCGGCGCGTAGGCCACGATCTCGGTCGCCTCGGGGGTCGGGGCGGCGGTCCCGCCCACGATCCGGGCCTCGAAGGCGATGGTCACGACGCTCGCTTCCAGCCGCGTGTAGAGCCCGACGAGCTCGCCCGGTTCGACCAGGAGGCCGGTCTCCTCGAAGGTTTCACGAATGGCCGCCTGGTGGACGGTTTCGTCGACTTCGAGGAAGCCGCCCGGCTGGGCCCACGAACCACGGCCAGGCTCGATGCCGCGACGGATCAGCACGACCTCACCGGCGTCGGTGATCGGGAAGGTCGTCACCACGAGCCGCGGGTTGACGTAGGCGATGTGGCCGCAGGCGGCACAGGCCAGGCGCTCGCGATCCTCGCCTGGCACGGTCCCGAAAACGAGCGGATCGCCACAGCGCGAGCAGTAGTTGAGCGACGCGGCGATCCACGGCGGGACGCCGCCACCAGACGGCAAATCGGTGGATCGCCCGTCCGGACCGCGCTCGAAGTCGAAGTCGTCGGGCATCAGGCGGGCACCGCGCCGTTCACGCGAACAGCACGAGGATCGAAGCGCCGACCAGGGCCGCCAGCCCGATCAGGCTGACCGCGACCCAGGCGAGCCGGAACAGGCCCTTGCCCCGATCGATCGGCATCCACGCCCAGGCCGAGCGCCAGATCCGCAGCACGGCGTCGGCGGTGGTCACGACGAGGAGTGGCGCGGCGACGACGACGCACAGCTTGACCAGCGGACTGCCCAGCGAGGCGCCCAGCTCGAGCGCGGTGATGGCGATCGCGCCGCAGATGAGCACGACCACGCTGAGGTTGATGTAGTGGCGCTGGAGCGGGGTCGGGGCGACCTCCGGGACGGAGCGCGGCGGGAGGCCCTGGAGGCTCGGCGGGAGCGTGGAGGCAGCCGGGCCGGGCCTGACCGCCTGGCGATCGAGGACCGGCATGCCCGGTTCCCAGCGCTCGTCGTCCATCGACCCGAGTGTAGCCGGAGCGTGACGTGAGGCGGCTAGACCTGCGCCTCGAGCAGCCCGAGATCGACGAGGTTCCCGCGAAGCGTGTCCGCGTCCACGAACCTGACGGCGACCATCCCGAGCTCCGCGGCAGCCTCGACGTTCGCGAGGGAGTCGTCGATGAAGAGCGTCGCGCTCGGCTCGAGCTCGAAGCGTTCGAAGAGGATCTGGAAGATCCGCGGATCTGGCTTGGCGATGCCGACCTCGCCCGAAAGGACGATCCCGTCGAACCACTCGAGGAACGGAAACATCGGTCGCGCAAGCGGGAACGTCTCTGCGGACCAGTTGCTCAAGGCATACGTCCGAACGCCGGCGAGGCGGAGCTCCTCGAGGACGGCTGTCGTTCCGTCGATCGGGCCGCCGAGCATCTCCACCCACCGGTCGCGAAAGGCAACGATCAGGTCGCGCTGGTCTGGGTAGTCCGTCGCCAGCGACCCGATCGCGTCCGTCCAGGGACGTCCCTCGTCCTGGCGCAGGTTCCACTCCGGGCTGACCACCTCGTGCAGGAACCGTCCCATCGCCGTCTCGTCGTCAAAGAGCTGCCGGTACAGGTAGCGCGGATCCCAATCGATGAGCACGCCACCGAGGTCGAAGACCGCGGCTTTGATCGAACGGCCGCTCAGGATGGCCTCCCCGGCTCGCTCACCTCGAGGTCCACCCGCCGTCGATGAGCAGGGTCGCGCCGGTGACGAGCGAGGCTGCAGGCGACGCCAGGAAGATGACCGCGCCAGTGACATCGACCGGCTCGCCGATCCGGTGCAGGCCCGCGATGCGCTCGATGACATCGGCTCGGAATTCCGGGTCGGCCAATGCGGCCTCCGTCCCGGGCGTGCGGATGAAGGTCGGTGCGACGGCGTTGACCGTGATCCCGTGACGTCCCCACTCGACCGCGAGGCAGCGAGTCAGATGGGAGACGGCGGCCTTCGATGCGCAGTAGACCGACTCCGTCGGGAGTGCGATGAACCCGGCCTGCGAACTGAGATTCACGATCCGGCCGTAGCCGTTGGGGATCATGGCCCGCGCCGCGGCCTGGCTCGCGAAGAACAGGCCCTTGACGTTGACCTCCATGGTCAGATCGAAGTTGGCCTCGGTGACGTCCTCGGCCGGCGCGCTCGGCCCCAGGCCTGCGTTGTTGACCAGGATATCGAGCCGGCCGAACGTCTCGACGACGTTGTCGACTGCCGTCGTGATCTGCGCCAGGTCACGGACGTCCATCGGTACCGGGAGCGCTCGTCGTCCGAGTGCCTCGATCTCGTCCACGAGGGTGCCGGCGGCGGTCGGATCGTGCAGGCCGAGGGCGACGTCGGCGCCGGCATTCGCCAGCGACAGTGCGATCGCTCGACCGAGTCCGCGCGAGGCGCCGGTAACGAGCGCAACCTGGTCGGTCAGACCGAAATCCGGGAACTGAGTCACGTTACCCTCCAAGAGCGATCCAACGTTTCGTCTAGACGGTCCGCGACTCGGAGGCGTCGCCCGGATCGACCGCGGTCTCGCAGGTGGGGCAAAACCAGCGGGTCTCGAGCGGCGTCCCGCAGGCGCCGTGGCGCATCGGGTCGGGTTCGGTGGCGTGGCGGCCGCCCCAGTCGGCCAGCAGCCGCAGGGCCGAGGCCAGGTCGCGGCCGTCCGCCGTCAGGGCATAGGACATCCGCGGCGGACGCTCCTGGTATGGCGTCGCGACAACGATCCGTTCGCGCTCGAGCCGGCGCAGGCGGTCGGTCAGGATGTTCGGGGCGATCCCGGGCACAGCCTCGCCGAGCTCGTTGAACCGGCGTGGACCGGCCAGAAGGACCTCGACCAGCAGCAGGCTCCAGCGGTCGCCGACTCGGTCGAGGGCGGCCTCGAGGGGCGACGGCTCGCGCTGGACGGCGGGGTCGGCCATGGCATCGATGCTAGGTGAGGGTCGGGGGCTTGTCATCGTCCAGAGTCAGTAGTAGATTGCAAGTCACAAGTCTATCGCAGCCCTTCCACATCGGAGAACCCATCACATGAGCGCGATCGAAGAGCTCCAGACCGCCGTTGGCACCATCGCCGAGCGGGTCGGTCCATCCATCGTCGGGATCGGCCGCGGGACGCGCGGATCGGGCGTCGTCATCGCCGCCGGCAAGGTCCTCACCAACGCCCACAACCTGCGCGGCGACGAGGTCACCGTGACCTTTGCCGACGGCCGCCGCACCCGCGGCATGGTCGCCGGCTGGGACGGCGACGGCGACCTCGCGGTCATCGATGTCGACACGGCGGCCGCGACCCCCGTCGAGTGGGCCGACGGGGCGGCGCTCGGCGTCGGGACCGCGGTCTTCGGCGCCGGGGCGAGCCACGGCGGCGGGACGCGAGTGACATTCGGGCTCGTGTCGGCGGTGGCCCGCGCGTTCCGAGGCCCTGGGGGCCGGAAGATCGACGGCAGCGTCGAGCACACCGCGCCACTGGCGCCGGGCTCGTCCGGGGGCGCCCTGCTTGATGCCGAGGGCCGGCTCGTCGGGCTCAACACCAACCGGATCGGCGAGGGGTTCTATCTCGCGCTGCCGGCCGATGCGGAGCTCCGGGCGCGCGTGGACGCACTCGGTCGTGGCGAGTCGCCGACCCGCCCGCGGCTTGGTGTCGCGGTCGCCCCGTCGCACGTCGCGCGTCGGCTGCGCCGATCGGTCGGCCTCGTCGAGCGTGACGGCATCCTGGTCCGTGGCGTCGAGGACGACAGCCTGGCCGCGGCGGCCGGAATCCAGGCCGGTGACCTGATCGTCGAGGCCGGTGGCAAGCCGGTCACCGACGCGGACGACCTGCACGTGGCGCTCGCCTCGCTCGAGCTCCCGTTCGAGGTCAAGCTCGTCCGGGGCAACGACGAGCGGGCCGTCCAGGTCGGGGGCGGCACGACGGCGACCGGCGAGGCGTAGGGCGATGGCGATCGCGCCGGTCCCTCGCCCGGACCCGGTCCTCGAGGCCGCCGACGACGCGGATGACGAGGCCGCCCTCGATGCCTATTCGGTCGCCGTCTCGACGGCCGCCGAGCGGCTGATCCCGTCGGTCGCCAGCCTGCGCGTCACGCGCCAGGTCGGTGGCTGGTCGGCGGGTGGCGCCGGGTCGGCCGTGGCGATCGAGCCGGTCGGTCACCTCGTGACCTCCGCGCACGTGGTGGCCGGTTCGGACCATGGGACGGCCACGTTCGTCGACGGCGCCGAGCTCGGATTCGAGGTCGTCGGGCGCGACCCGCTATCCGATCTGGCCGTCGTCCGGACGACCGGTGGATCGCCGCGGCCCGCGCCCCTCGGGCACGCCGAGCGGCTGCGCGTCGGCCAGCTGGTCGTGGCGATCGGCAATCCTCTGGGCTTCGCCGGGACCGTGACGGCCGGCGTGGTGAGCGCGCTCGGTCGATCCCTGGCGACCCGCGACGGCCGCGCGAGCCGCCTCGTCGAGAACGTCATCCAGACCGACGCCGCGCTCAACCCGGGCAACTCCGGCGGGGCGCTCGCCGACTCGCGTGGCCGGGTCGTCGGCATCAACACGGCCGTGGCCGGGATTGGTCTCGGCCTCGCGGTCCCGATCGATGGCGCCACGCGCCGGATCCTCGAGAACCTCATCGTTCACGGGCGGGTCCGGCGTGCCTTCCTCGGTATCGTCGGCGGGACGCGACCGCTCGGGCAGGCCGTGGCCGATCGACTCGGGCGGGCACGCGGCCTCGAGGTCGTCCAGCTCCTCGAACCGGGACCGGCCGCCAGCGCCGATGTCCGTGTCGGCGACATCTTGGTCGAGCTCGACGGCACCGCGATCGAGGGCGTCGGGGACCTCCAGCGGCGCCTCATTGACGACGTCATCGGTCGGGCCGATCGAGCTCCACGTCGAGCGCCGCGGCGAAAGCCGTTCGATCTCGGTCATGCCGGTCGAACTAACGGCCTAGCCCCACGCCGGCTCCGGACCGGCTAGCATCGGGCGCATGGAACGTCTGGCCGCCTGGTATCGGGTCGGATCGTCGTACGGCGCCGTCGCGGCGCTGCTCGTGGCGAACGCCGTGCCGCTCCTCGGCGTCCTGTTCCTCGGATGGAATGTCTGGACGATCCTGACCATCTATTGGCTCGAGAATGGCGTCGT
>JBBQVJ010000148.1:0-5111 GCA_038211705.1 Candidatus Limnocylindrales bacterium
GGTGCCGGCGACGGTCTTGCCGCCGGTCGTGACCGAGAAGGCCCGGGCGGTCGCGCGCCGATCCATGGCCTGGCTGAACCGGACCGAGAGCGCGGCGTCGGTGGCGACCCCGTTCGTGCCGGCGGACGGCCGGGACCGGACGACGGCCGGTGCCTTGACCGTGCGGACCGCCAGCGACATCGGGTGTAGGGCGACGCCGTCGGTGTCGCGGACGCCGTTGATGATCAACTGGTACGGGGTATCCGCCTTGAGCGGTGCCGCCGGGCTGAATTCGAACCGCGTCGGGCCGTCGGGCCGGGTGACCGAGCGGGCCGTGCCGGGGGTCGGCGGATCGAGGCGGATGGCGGTCTGGATCGTCTCGAGATCGACCGGCCGAGTGAACGTGACGACGAACGTCGTGGCCAGTGAGACCCGGTCGCCCATCGGCACGCTCGGGACGATCGAGCCGATCGTCTCGTCGCGGGTCAGGAAGACCGCTCGGGCCGGGCGTGCGAGCGGCTGGCCGGACGCGGCCAGGGCACCGGCCTCGACCGTGACCGTGTTGAACGCCGCGACCGACCAATGGGCTCGTGGCGCGACGGTCAGGATCCGTCCGGTCGCGTCCCAGTCCAGGTCGATCGGGGTGGGCGGCTCGACCTTGATTGCCGCCGCGACCGATGCCGGGTCCATCGGGGCGCTGAAGGCGAGGGTGACGGGCTCGCTCAGCGCGCGATCCGTCGAGAAGGTCGTGGTGAAGGCCGCCTGGGTGAGCGGCACGATCGGACTCGTACGCGTGGCGATCGTGGTCGTCGGGTCGGCGGTGCCAAAGAACACGGTCGCGAGGAGGACGGACAGGCCGAGTGCGAGGCTGACCCGGAAGGGGGTCGTGCGACGCAGTCGCGCGCTGATGGCGGCCGCAGCGATGCTCGGGGCGGCCAGCAGCGGGTTCGTGGCCTGACGCAATAGACGCTCCTGCTCGTGGTCTGGGGACCCATCGAGGACGGGGCTCGGGCCGCTCCGGGGGCGGGCGACCTAGGTGAGGGTAGCACCGGTCGGACGTCCCGGGCAAACCGGGAGGCGGTCGCCGATGGGTTCAGCGACGCATGGCCCGCGGCCGCTGACCCGGCGCCCCGAGATCGGCGCCGGCGAGGGCGCCGGCCGGCCGGAAGCGGCCGTGGACGCCCATCGCGAAACCACGCCGCTCGAGGAGCGTGAGGCCCGCCAGGACACTGGCGACCGGCCAGCCAGTGGCTGCCACGAGCTCGTCGACCGTGGCTCGGCCCGCCAGGAGCTCGCGGCCGAGCCGGCCAGCCGCCGCCCCGACGCCCGACAACGTGGCCGCGGCATCGGGCGTGACGCCGGGCTCGGTCAGCTGGTCCGCCAGACCGAGGTCCTCGATGAGCTGCGGGATCCCGGCCACGATCCGGGCCGACGCCGGGAACTCGCGCAGGAACGCCAGACAGCCGGCCGATGCCCGGGCATCGATCGAGCCCGGCACGAGAAAGCACTCGCGGCCCTGCTCGAGTGCCCACGACGCGGTGATGAGCGCGCCGCTCCGGGCCGGCGCCTCGACCACGACCGTGGCATCGGCCAGGCCGCTGATGATCCGATTGCGGCGCGGGAAGGTGCCCTTGCTCGGCGCCACGTCGGGTCCGAGCTCGGACACGATCGCGCCACCAGCCGTCAGAATCGAGGCCGCCAGCCGCTCGTGGACGCGCGGATGGATCGCCCCCAGACCGGAGCCGATGACCGCCACGGTCGTGCCCCGCGCGTGGACCGTGGCGGCGTGGGCCGCCCCGTCGATGCCGACCGCCAGCCCCGACACGACGCTGGCTCCGACCGCGGCGAGGTTCGCCGCCAGCCGGGCCGCGATCGATCGTCCAGCGTCGGTCGGTCGCCGGGTGCCGACGATCGCGATGGCGTTCCGGACGTTCAAGGCGGCTGGGTCACCGAGGACGTACAGGACGTGCGGCGGCATCTCGATCGCGGCCAGGCGCGCCGGGAAGACCGGATCGTCGAGGGTCACGACCCGCAGCCCGAGCTCGCGGATCCGCTCGAGCGTCGCCGCGGCGGTCTGGGCGGCCACCGCGATCGCATCGGCGACGGCCGGGGGTACAGGCCGGCCCGCGCCGTCGCGCGACGCGACCGAGGCGGCATCGTCAACCGCGGCCAGCCGCGCCGGGCCACCGGGCGAGGCCGCCTCGTGCAGGATCGCAACGCCGTTGCCGTACCGGCGCAGCAATGTTCCGAACGCGACAGGACCGAGACCGCGGACGCCGGCCAACACCGCCCACGCATCGCGTTCCCGGGCGGCACCGTCCGAGCCACCGGCGCTGCGCCCCGCGGCCGGCGGTCTCGACGGACCCGGTTCGCCGGACACCGTGCCGGGATCGTCGAGCCCGGTCGGCCCGGCCGCGCCGACGCCGAGCACGTCAGACCACCTCGGCCGCGGCGACCCGCGACGCCGACGACCGGAACCAGGCCGCCTCGTCGAGATGCTCGGCGCCCACACGCTCGGCGCCGTCCAGATCCGCGATGGTCCGGGCCACGCGGAGCAGTCGTTCCGTGCCCCGGCCGCTGGCCATCTCGAGCTCGGCGAGCTCGACGGCCCGCCGCTCCCCTGCCCGATCCAGACCGCACGCCGCGCGCAGACCCGCCCCGGTCAACCGGCCGTTGAGCAGCCCGGCCCCCGAGCGGGCCGCGGCGATCGCGCGGGCGCCCGCGATCCGTGGCCCGACGACGGTCGAACCCTCGGGCTCAGGACCGCGGACGAGCGCCAATGGGGCGACCCGTGGCATCGAGATCCACAGGTCGATCCGGTCGCGGAGTGGCCCCGAGACGCGCCGCTGGTACCGGTCCGGAGCGAGCGGTGGGCAGTGGCACGCTCGCTCCGAGCTCCCCGCGAAGCCGCACGGGCACGGGTTCATCGCCGCCACCATCTGGAACCGGGCCGGGAAGATCGTTGCTCGCCCGACCCGCGACACCGCCACGCGGCCCTCTTCCATCGGCTGTCGGAGCGCCTCGAGTACGTCGCGCCCGAATTCGGGCAGCTCGTCGAGGAACAGGACACCCTGGTCGGCCCGGGTGATCTCGCCGGGTGACAGATTGGGGCCGCCACCGATCATCCCGGCATACGAGATCGTGTGGTGCGGGGCCCGGAACGGCGGCCGCCGCCGGAGCTCGGCGATCGGGCCCTCCCCCGCGGCCGAGGCGACGACCGTCGCGGCCAGCGCGGCGCCGTCGCCAAGCGGCGGCAGGAGGCTCGGGATCGTGCGCGCCAACAGGGTCTTGCCCGAGCCTGGCGGTCCGATCAGCAACAGGCCATGGCCACCGGCCAATGCGATCTCCAGGCCCCGACGCGCGTCGAGCTGACCGCGGACCTCGCACAGGTCGGGACCGGTCGGCAGGCCGCGGACGGGCGGCCCGTCCCCCACCCCGTCGCCGGCCCGCCCGGTCGGCTCGACCAGCTCGATCCGAGGCGGTGCCGACGTGATGCGCCGACCACGACGAGCCCGGATCACGGCGGCCGCCTCGATGAGCGTCTCGACGCCGATCACCTCAATCCCGTCGACCAGGCGCGCCTCTTCGACCGCCGCAGCAGCGACCACGACTCGTCGCAGCCCGCGCCGCGCGAGGACGGCGACCATCGGCAGGACCCCGGGCACCGACCGCACCTCGCCCCCGAGCGACAGTTCGCCGATGAGCGCGACCCGAGCGGGGCCGGCGGTCACCTGGTCCGATCCGAGCAGGATGCCCATCGCCATCGCCAGATCGAGCGACGCGCCGGCCTTGCGCTGGTCTGCCGGGGCGAGGTTGACCGTGATCCGGCGCGGCGGATGGACGAACCCCGCGTTGCGCAGTGCGCCCCGGACGCGTTCGCGAGCCTCCTGGAGCGCGGCGTCGGCGAGGCCCACGATCGTGAACCCGGGCAATCCCGGCGCCACATCCACCTCGACCCGGATGAACCGGCCGTCGAGACCGTGGAGCGTCGCGGACGGAACGATGGCCAGCACGTCCCCACCGTAGGGACGCGCCCTTACCTCGGGGTCACTCGGCGCTCATCCGGGGCGTACCAGCCAGGCTGGGCGAGCCCGACCGGCCCGCGAGGCGCTCAGCGCGCGGGGACGGTGGCCGCCTGCGCGACCGGCTTGTCGAGCGCCCGGGCAAAATGAAGCAGCGACGCGCCGAGCACCGAGTCGGCCTTGGTGAACATGAACGGCGCCCCCGAGTTCAGGGCGCTGATGGCACCTCGGTACTCGTTGACGATCTGGTGCTCGATCGTCCGCTTGAGCGCACCCTCGGCGTTCTTGACATTGATGCCGGTGAACGCGTTCGAACGGTTGAGCACGAGCTGGAGCTTCTCGGGCGGATAGCCCAGGTGGTCCATCGTCTCGATGATCAGGCGCACGTTCTTGAGGCACGACAAGTCGGCGGTCATGACCACGAAGATCGTCTCGGCCGCTTCGAAGACGCCGAGGTTGACGTCGTCGAGCCGCTTGTCGATGTCGATCAGGGTGTAGTCGTAGAGAGCGGAGAGGTGCTCGGCGATGATGGGCAGATGCTCGGGGTGCACCAGCTCGGCGGTCTCGGGCGATGGCGGCGCAAGGAGCAGATCGATCCCCGAGTCGTGCTTGACCATGACCTGGCGCACGAGGTCGGCGTCGATCGATGGTGCCGACACCACGTCGACGATGCTCTTGCGATCGAGCCCGAGGTCGAGGAAGACGCGGTGATCGCCAAACTGGAGGTTGCCGTCGACGAGCGCGACCTTGCGCCCGAGCTCGCGATGGAGCGCGATCGCCGCGTTGATCGCGATGGTCGTGGTGCCCACCCCGCCCTTGGCGCCATAGAAGGCCAGGATGCGCCCGAGCGGCGGCCGCGCGAGGAGCGATTCCTTCGGCGCGAAGCGGGCCAGCAGACTCTTGATCCGGGCGAGCAGCTCAGCCGGGTGGAATGGCTTGATCAGGTAGTCGTCGGCGCCGGCGCGCAGGCCACGGACCTTCTGCTCGACCTCGCGTTCGGCGGTGAGCATGATGATCGGGACGTGGCTGGCGCTGCCCTCCTCGGCCCGGATCTTGGCCGCGACCTGGTAGCCGTCGAGCTTGGGCAGCATGACGTCGAGCAGGATCAGG
>JBBQVJ010000149.1:0-5034 GCA_038211705.1 Candidatus Limnocylindrales bacterium
CGTAGCGCCCAGCGGTGATCTTGCGCACGACCGCATGCCGCTCGAGGGCTGTCAGCGCCAACCGCACCGCCTCTGCCGACCCTCCGATCGCATCGTGAGCCGTCGAGATGCTCATGATCGGCTGGCTCGGCAACGGTGTGGGGGTCGTCCGTCCGAATCCAAAGATATTCATCAAACATGGGGATTGCAAGTCGCGAATGCAAGCTTGGGGTCTCCAGGCCTTGGCCTCACTCTCCCAGACGTGAAGCGATCAGCCGCGCCAGCGCGCCTGTCGCCGATGCGGGCACACCGCCGCCATCGACGTCTCGGGCACCGGCGACCATGACGACCACGGACCCGAAGCGCATCGCCACCTGCCGACCGTCGTCCCAGACGAAGGCCTCATCGGCCAGACCCGGCACGGCCGTAGCGCCGGCCATCGTGCGGAACGCGACGAGGGTCCCCTCGGCGAGGACCCGAGTGTTGACGGCATACGCCGCTTCGCCTGCGCCGACGGACTGAAGCCAGGAGCAGGCCGATGTCCAGCCGCCGAGTTCGGCGGTGACGTCCCGTCCGTCGTTGAAGCGCATCCCGACCACGGTGGCCAGCTCGCCGGGCGTGGTCAGGGTGCAGGCGCCCGGAACGGCGATCGACGAGGCGGCCGCGCTCGGCGAAATGGCCTGGCTGGCCTCGGCGGCGCTGGCCGCCGGCGTCGACCCCACGGCGGCGCTGGCTGCCGGGTTCGTCGAGGCGATCGGGGCTGCGGCATCCCCGCCACAACCCGACACCACCAGCAGGACGGCGACCGTCAGCCCGCCGATGGCTCCGAGCCGGCCGTTCACAGCTGCGCCAGGACGGCGCGCGCCAGGAGGACCTCGATCGCCTCGCCGGCGGTGCGGCTCGCATCGGTCGTGTCGCTGAGGCTCCTCATTCGAGACCGAACCACGTAGACGTCACTGCCGTGCTTGACCCACAGATGGTGGAAGCTATTGGTCCGGAACGCGCGATCGCCCAGCCCGTCGACGGCGGTCACGCCGCCGGTGTCCGGTGCGGCCTCGACGTGCGTCATCGGGATGTCATTGGCAAAGAACTGGACATCGACCCACGTATCGGTCGCGCCTGGAAACGCGGGCAGTGGCTCGACGCGCCAGCGGCACTCGGCGTCGCCGTACGGCACGGCCTCGACGACCGAGGTCCCGATGGCGGCCTGGATCGCCGCTGCCGGCATGAGGGCGCAGGCGTTGACGGCGCCGTCCGCGGCCCGGGCGACACTGGACCCGGAACTCGGTGCAGTGGAGGTCGGCGTCGTGCCGTTCGCGGGCGCACCCGTGGCCGCGGCTGTGGCCGCCCCGGTGCCCGCGGGAGGGCTGGCCGCACCCGTGGTCGCGCCTGTGGCCGTCGCCCCGCCGCACGCGCTGAGCGCCCCGGCGACGGCCAGCGACGCGAGCCGCTGGCCGACTGCCTGGCTGATGCCGATTCTCCGAAGGTGTCGCATGTCGATCTCCCTGGTGGTCACTGGCCGCAGTCCGCGAGCGCCTGCGCGCGGAAGGGGTGTTGATAGGCCTTATATGGCTTGAGCTGGGTCTCGAGGGAGACGTTCTTGAGCTCGAGCGGCGCGTCCGATCCGAATTCGCGTGGTGGGAACACCCAGGTCTTGGGCCCCTGGATCTCGGTCTTCGTGCCGGTCACCCGGAAGACCGGCGGATCCGTGTCCGAGACCAGCTCGAAATCGATGGAGTACTCGAGGACCGTGGCGGGCGACAGTTTGTCCGGCGGGATGTCGCGATGAAGGTCGAGGTGGGCGACCGGGTCCAGGTCGAGCTTCAGATCGAAGGTCTCCGTGAGGCCGCTGATGGAGGGCAGAAAGATCGCCTTCCAGGTGCTGTGCAGGCCATCGCAGGTGTAGGCGGCCAGCAGCGGCGGCGCACTGTCGCCAAGGTCGGGGGACCAGAAGAGCATCGACCAGATCCCGGCATCGGGCGCCTCCGACGGGAGCGGACCGCAGTAGTCCTCGAGCGAGAGACCGGCGATGGTCGCGCTGCCCTTGAATTCCATCCCGGTCAGGGCGAGCTTGGCTTCGGTCCCGAGCGAGGGCAGCGGTGGGCGTCCGGCCCCCGGGGTCTTGTCCGGGCAGCGGCAGGCATCGCCGCCACCGTCCTTGGTGCAGTAGGCCTGGTTGCGGACATCGCGCAGGTCCTGGACGCCATCGTGGACGCGCAGGTGGTTACCGGCCAGGACCGTGACGTCGGCGCTCGTCGACAGGTCCGCCATCGAGACGGCCAGGGCCGGTGCTGCCATCTCCTCCTGCTCCCCGTTGGCGACCTCGATCGAGCCCGCCTCCGGCGTATCGCTCGGGATGCCCGGCCCGACGATGTCCCAGTCCGCGCCACGCGAGGCATCGCGGAAGTAGCCCGCGGCCCAGCGATCGATGAAGGACTGGCGACGACCGGTCGCCGCGTAGAACGAGTCGAGCTCGTCGGCGCCGAGGACGACCTGGTCGAGCACGTCCCACGCGCTGGGCTGATCGGCGTCGACCTGGGCGAACAGCCCGATGGCATCGGTCCAGCGCTGCACGACCGTGGTTTCCGGCGCGGAGAGATAGGCGACCCAGGCGTCGTTCACGCTCGATCCGACGCCGCCCAGCGATTCGGTCGCCACAGTGGCGGCTGCCCACGCCGCGGAGCCGCCCAGCGCCCACGACGGGACGTGGCGGGCCAGGGATGAGGCGAGGGTCTCCGACTGGTCGGCCGTTCGCGCGAAGCAGAGGTACGTCTCGAAGGCGATCCGATAGCCGAGGTCGCCGCTGGCTTCGATCGCGCCGAGGGTCGCGCTGTTCAAGAGGACCGAACACGAGGCGGGCATCCCGACCTCGGTGCCGGTCGCGTCCCACAGCAGGGCCAGGGATGGCGCCAACATGACGCCATCCGGGACCAGGCAGATCGACAGGTGTGGCACGGCCGCCCGATGGAGGTGGCCGGCGATGGCATCGACGGCGGTGCGCATCGTGTCGAGGTACGGCTGGACAGCGGTCGAGATCGGTTTCGGCCCGGCGGATCCATCGGCGTAGAACAGACCGCAGTCCGGTGCCGCGGCCGCGATCATCGGTGGCCACGCCGCAAGGACGGCCCGCGGCGGATCGGTGACGGTCGCGCCGGTCGATGCGACGGTCTGGAACGGGTCGGCGAGGGGTGCCAGCGCCGCGCTGATCGCAGCTTGCTGCTCGACGGTCAGGTCGGTCCAGGTCTGGCCGATCCAGGCCATCGCGGCGTCGGCATCGAGACCGTCGCGTGGACCGTCGGGTGGCGTGATGCCGGGCAGCGGCGCGATGGTCAAGGCGAAGGCCTGGAGGGCCATCTCGGCCGTGACCTCGCCCTTGGGGCCAAGACCGGACAGGACCTTCCTGAAGGCGCTGGCGGGCCGACCCGCCGTTGTCGGTTTGGCACTTTGCCCGCCGCCGGCCGGCGTGGCCGGCCCGGCCGACCCGACGACGACGACCGCGGACCCGTTGGGCGTGGGCGTGGGCGTCACGACGGCGGGAGAACACGCCGCCAGCGCGACCGCGACGAGCAGTGACGACGTCAGGCGAACGCGCATCAGCGGTGGTCCTCGGTTGGGTCGGCGGATAGCGCCTCCGCGGCGCGATGGCGATGGCCCGACGGCGTCATCCGGACGCCCTCGGAGATGCGGTCGTAGGGGAGCTGCGTCCGTTCGCCCACGGCCGCCACGTCCGCACTGGACACCGCGCCGAACAGCGAGAAGACCGTCTCGTCACCGGCCACGAGCAGCGAGCCGATCAGCGTGACCTTCCGGCCCTCTTCCGATAGCTCATGCGCCGCGATGCACGCGATGGCCACATCGCGCCAGGCCAGGGCCTCATCGGTGCCGGCGCTGTAGCGCTCGGCGAGGAACGTTCGGAACGGCGATCTGGGATCGGGTATTCGGTCGGGTGCCATGGCCCGAGGGTGCGGCTCCGCGGCCGCATCGGCATCCGGCGATTCCCTACAACGTGGGCTCGTCGGCCTCGGGCGGCCTGGGGTCACGATCGGCCGCCAGCCACGCCCCGAGCTCGGCGCGCGATCTGATGCCGAGCTTGGCGTAGGCGCGGGCGAGGTGCGCCTCCACGGTCTTGGGACTGAGCACGAGACGTTCGGCGGCCGCCCGATTGGTCATGCCACCGGCGACCAGCTCCGCGACGCTGGCCTCCGCCGGCGTCAGCTGGTTCGTGGCGGATCGTCGGCGGCCGAGCCGATCGATCTCTTTCCGAGCCTGGGCGGCCCAGGCGGGCGCCGGAAGGGCTTCGAAGACGGTCGCAGCGGCGCCCAGTCGCAGACCGGCGGCGCGCCGATGACCCTGCCGCCGCTCGAGCTGGCCGAGCACCAGCAACGTCCGGGCGGCGGCGAACGGCTCGACCCCGCCCTGGCCGGCCGACCCAGGGTGGTCGCCTTCGGAGACGTCGACGAACGCGGTGAGGGCCTCGACGGCGCCTGCCGGATCGCCGCGCGCTTCGCGAACCAGCGCCCGTGAGCGTGCCAGCGCCGCCGCGATCCAGTGCCGAGGGATGACATTCTGGCGGGCCTGGAGTCGATCGATCAATGCCTCGGCTCGGTCGAGCGCGCCGGTCGCGACCAGGGACTCGATATGGTCGCCCTCTGTCCGGTAGCGGAGCGGCTCGCGAACGCCCATGCCGTCGAGCACGACCAGCTGACGATCGAGCGCCTCGATGACACCGGCGTGATCGGCGACGGTGGCGCGGGCCGTCGCCAGCACGTCCAGATACATCGCCTCCAGTTGCGGTTCGACCTCTCGCGCGGCCGCGATCCCCGCCTCCGCCATGCTGATCGCTTCGTCCGGCCGTCCTGTCAGCGCGCAGGCTAGGGCCAGCGCCCGATCAGCCGTGTTGGGCAGACGCTGGCCCATCTGCTCGGCTGCCTCGATGGCGCGCTCCGCGGTGGTCACAGCCGCCGACCAGTCGCCGGCGTAGAGGGCCAGCTCGGCGACGTGGGCGTAGAGATCCGCGTCGGACGACTCGTCGCCGCTGTCGCGCGCCCACTGCAG
>JBBQVJ010000150.1:0-4975 GCA_038211705.1 Candidatus Limnocylindrales bacterium
GGACGGGCTACCTGTCGCCCGAGGGGCTTGGTGGGCGTCTCGCCGCCGCCGACGTGCTGATCCAATCGAGCCGCACCGCGGACGATGGCGACACCGAAGGCGGGGCGCCCGTGATCCTCCTCCACGCCGGCGCGGCGGGACTCCCGATCGTATCGACCCTGCACGCCGACATCCCGTTCATCGTCGTAGATGAGGAGACCGGGCTGCTCGCGGCCGAACGCGACGTGGCAGGTCTGGCCGAGCGGCTCGTCCGCCTCGCGAATCCGGAGCTTCGGGCCGCGATCGGTGCCGCAGGACGGCGGCGAGTCGCTGAGCGGTTCACTGTGGCCCGAACGCGGTCCGGTCTTGCGGACCTGTATCGCCGGGTCTGAGCACGGGTCATCCGCGCGCACCAGCCCCCAAGCGTGAGCGTTGCACGCTCATGGGACGTTCGGGCGGCAAGGCCTGACCCGACCGGCCGATGGCGGGACGCACCATCTTCGGGCACGATTCGTGGCATGCATCACCGCGCGCGTCCCTTGGCCATCGCCGTCCTCCTCGTGCTCGTCGCTGCCCTCGCCCCGATGGCCACGCAGGCTGCCGGCGACACGCTCTACGTCGACGGCAAGAACGGATCGGATTCGAACGCCGGAACCTCGCCGTCAACGGCGTTCAAGACCGTCGCCAAGGGTCTAGCTGAGGTCTATCGCGAGGGCGCGGGCCTCGCCGCGCACCGGGTCGAGATCGCGGGCTACAGCGACTACGTCTACTACGAGAAGGCGACCGGGGGCAACTACCTCCCGGGTACCGCGGCCGCGCCGATCATCATCGAGGGCAAGGGCTACGGGACGGCCGGCTACGTCGCCCCGACCATCAGCGGCGCCCTGGTCGTGAGCCGCCCAGGTGACACGCGCTGGACCCGCCCCGACCCCACTCACTACCCGAGTGTCTGGTCGATCCCGTGGACGACGGCGATCCCCGGCTATGAGTCGTCGGTCCGGACCTATCGCCAGGAACGGATCTTCATGGACACCAGCCAGCCGCTCGTTCGACCGAAGGCGACCCCGACATTGGCCGACCTGCAGGCCATGCCGGCCTCGCAGTACTGGAATGGCTCGCGGCTGTATGTCCGACTCGGCCTGTGGAGCGGCTCACTCGCCTCCACCGACCCGCGCCAGCACACGATCGAGATCCCCTATTACAAGGGCCTCCTGACCGGATCAGGCTCGGCCTATGTCACGTTCCGCGGCCTCAACATCCGCCACACGAATATGGCCATCGGCATCACCGGGACCGCCCACCACGTGACCGCCGAGAAGGTCGACGCCTCGTACAACTACGGAATGGGCTTCTGGACGGCGAGCCACGACAACGTCTTCCGCTCGATCTCGGGCCGGCGCAACACGATCCAGCTCGTCAAGCTCGATAACGGCGCCCAGCACAACCTCATCGACGGCGCGGTCGGCATCGAGAACCTCGGGCAAGCCGTGAAGCTCACCGGCTCCAGCACGGCCTACAACACCGTTCGCAATTCCACGTTCGCCGACGGCAACACGGTCCCGTTCGCGGCCGGCCAGTACGGCGGGTACGTCCAGGGCATCCTCCTGGAGAACGGCGCGCATCACAACTACATCCTGAACAACACCCTGCGCAACAACCGCCGCGGCATCTACCTCTACCAGATCTCGTCGTCCTCGACCGCCTTGACCGGCAATAGCGTGAAGAACAACCTGTTCCTCGACAACCTGGTCGGCGTGTTCATCTGGGACAGCCGGTCGGGCGGCGTGAGCTCCGGTGCGATGTCGTTCTCGCGGAACGTCTATGCAGGCAACCAGTACGCGATCCAGAGCGAGGGCGCGACGTCCGGCAAGACGTTCGACCACGAGACGATCTACGACTCGCGCCCCGCGAGCGGCCTCGGGGCCGTCTACCTCAAGGGCAGCGGCGGGAAGGTCAGCCTGCGCAACTCCATCATCCGGGTGAGCAGCGCGTATGGCGTACGGGCCGACAGCGGCTCGACCTTGTGGGTCAGCTACTCGACGGTCAGCGGCGCGAGATCGGGGACCCGCTCGGGCTCGGTTTCCTGGAGCTCCACGAACCGCACCTCCGACCCGAGGTTCCTGTCGCTGACCCGAACCTCGACCTCGTATCTCACGATCGACGCGACCTCGCCGGTCTACGCGGTGGGCTCCGCGAAGGATCCCATCGGCGCTCGCGCCAGGTAGCGTCCGCCAGATCACCGGACACTGACGCGCCGTACAATCACGCCCTCACACCGCGGAGGGATGAGGCGGCCGATCGGCGGGCCTCGCGGGAAGCCGTAGCCCGGACGGAGGATCGGTCGTGGATGGCCTCGGATCGCCGACGCGCCCGCCCCGCGCGCCCCGGATCCTCGTCGTGACGAACCTGTACCCGACACCCGCTCACCCGGCCTTCGGCACGTTCGTCGGCACCCGCGTCGACGCGCTGCGGCGCGCGGGGGCGACCATCGGGGTCGCCGCCATCACCGACCCCGGCCTCCATCGGAACGTGGTGCGCAAATATCTGCGCCTGGCGCTCGACGCGACCGGGGCCGCCGTGTTCGCTCGCCTCCGCCGTCGCCCGTATGACGTCGTCGAGGCGCACATCGCCTTCCCGACGGGACTCGTGGCCTGGCCTGTCGCCACCCTCGGCGGCGCGCGGCTGTCCCTGTTCTGCCATGGCAGCGACGTGGTCCGCCTCCCCTGGCTGTCGCCGCGGCGGGCGGCCCTCGCGCGTCGACTCTTCGCGCGTGCCGACCTCGTCTTTGCCAACAGCCGGTACACGGCCGAGGTGGCCGAGAGCCGCCTGGGCCCCTTGCGACGCCCTGTCACCGTCGTCAGCCCGGGCATCGATCTCGGGCGGATGGACGCCAGCCCGCCTCCCGTCCGCGAGCCGGACCGTGTCCTGTTCGTCGGACGACTGGTGCCCGGCAAGGGCGCCGACGTGCTGCTCGAAGCCTTCGCACTTCTCGTGGCACGCCGTCCCGGGGCGCGGCTGACGATCGTCGGCGACGGGTTCGAGCGTGCACGGCTTGAGGAACGGGCGCGCGACCTCGGCGCGGCCGTCGAGTTCCGCGGGTCGCTCGCGCCTGAGATCGTCACGGACCTGCTTCGACGAACAGGTGTGCTGGCCGTCCCCTCGACCGAACCGGAGGGGCTCGGTCTGGTCGCACTTCAGGCGATGGCGCATGGCGCGATCGTCGTCGCGACGGCGTGCGGCGGCATGGCCGAGACGATGCGACACGAGGAGAATGGATTCGTGGTCCCGCCCGGTGACGTGGACGCCCTCGCAACCACGCTCGAGAAAGCGCTGGCCGCGGCCACCGGGCCGGCCGGCGAGCCGTTGCGCGAAGGCGGACGCGCCACCGCCGCCGCCCACGATGTCGAGGCCGCCGTCGCGGCGTCCCTCGATCGATACGCCGAGTTGATCGGGTGACCCAGCCGCCGGCCATCATCATCCTGATCGGGATCGCGTTCCTCATCGCCGCCGCCGCCGACGAGGCGGCCCGTCAGGCCACACGCCGCACCGGCTGGCGTGCGGCCGGGCCGTTCCTGCTGGTGGCCGCCACCCCCCTCGTGCCGAACCAGCCGGTCCTGCTCGGGTTCAGCCTCGATGACGTGTTGCCGTTGGCCGGCGTGCTGCTGATGCTGCCGATGGTGCCGTGGGCGCGGCTTCGGTCGTATCGCTGGCAGCCCACGCCCGGGGTGATGATCGCCGGAATCGGGATCGCGACGATGGTCCTGGCGGCGCTCGTGAGCGCATTCCTCAACGCCGGCGAGCCGTTCGAGCTGGCCAGGCTCCTGGTTCGCGGAGCCGGACGGCTGGCGTTCCTGCTCGTGATCGTCGTGTCATTGGCGCTCCTCGGGTCGAGTGAGCGTTCGCGAACGTTCAGTGCCTATGCGATCGCGGGCGTCGGGATCTTCGAGGCCGTGTTCGGCCTGGTCGCGTACTTCATCGGGCTGCCGCAGAACGCGGGTCTCGAAGGGGCGCGGACGTCGTCGGTGCTGTTCAACGCGATCCCAGGGCGGATCAGCGGCACGATCGGCAGTTCGCCCAACTTCACCGCGGCCATCCTGATGATCAGCATCCTCGTGACCGCAGGGCTCGCGCTCCGATCCACGGAGTCGCGCAGCCGCTGGCTGTGGTGGGGAGCGGTGGTCGTCCAGCTCGCGGCCCTGACCCTGACCTACACGCGGGTGTCGCTGGGTCTCGTGGTCCTCGCCCTTGTGGTGCTCATCCTTGTCCGCAGCCGGCCGATCCTGCTGGCACCCATTGGCGTCGTGCTCGCGTTCGTGGCGCTCTTCACGCCGACTCTGGCGCGCTTCGTCAGCGACATCCCCGACCGGCTGGCGCTGTGGACGTCGGCGTTCCTGCTGATGATCGATCACCCGATCGCGGGCGTCGGACCAGGGCGGATGCTCGATGCCGTCGCCGACAACCCGGAGCGCTACCGAGCGACGGCGTTCGGTCAGGCCTGGAGCACCGCGCACAACACGGTGCTGCTCGCCGGGGCCGAGACCGGGATCGTCGGTGCGATCGGCGCCATCGTGCTGAACCTTGGCCTCGCGATCATCGTGATCCAGGTGCTCATCCGGGCGCCGCGAGGTGCCGCGGGCTCGCTTACGTTTGCGGCGGCCCTTGGCCTGGGCGTCTTCCTGGCGCAGGGCATGGTCAACAACCTCTTCACGGTCGGTGTGACCGGGATCGGTGCTGCGTTCCTGCTCGGGACGCAGCTGATCGAAGCCCGCCTACCGGACGGAACCACCGTCGACGCCGCCCCCGACCCCGCTCTCGACGGCGCCGCCCGCGCTCCCGCCGTCGACACCACCGGCCCGCCGCTCCGACCGCCGGCCCAGGACCCGGGCGTAGCCGTCCACGAGGGCTGACGCCGAGCGCGACCAGTCCAGGCCGATCGCGGCTACCCGAGCCGAGCCCGCGGCTCCCAGCTGGCGACTCCGCTCCGGGTCGCGCAGGA
>JBBQVJ010000151.1:0-4909 GCA_038211705.1 Candidatus Limnocylindrales bacterium
ATCATGATCTTGGCCTTGGGATGCCCGCCCGACGCCTGGACGGCGATGAGCGCGTTGAGGATCGCCCGGGTCTGGACCTTGACGAAGTCGGGAATCATCAGCCCCAGGCGACACCCGCGCAGGCCGAGCATCGGGTTCTGCTCGTGGAGCGACTTGATCGTCGCGAGCAGTTCCTTGTCCTCCTCCGATGCGCCACCGGTCGCCTCGGCGCGGGTGACCTTGACCAGCTGGTCCTCGAGGTTGGGCAGGAACTCGTGGAGCGGCGGGTCGATGAGGCGGATCACGACCGGCAGACCGTCCATCGCCCGGAAGATGCCCTCGAAGTCGCCCTGCTGGAGCACCTCGAGCGCCCCCATGGCGGTGTCGAAGGTCGCGACGTCGTCGGATTCCTCGGCGGTCAGCGTGCCGCCGGCGGCGGCCTTCGCCTTCGCCCTGGTGGCGGTCATCGCGACCAGGATGGCGCCGCGCACGATCTCGAGCCGCTCGCCCTCGCGGAACATGTGCTCGGTCCGGCACAGGCCGATGCCCTGCGCGCCGTAGCTCCGGGCCATCGCCGCCTCTTCAGGCTTGTCGGCGTTGGTCCAGACCTCCATCCGGCGGACCTCGTCGGCCCAGCCCAGGATCGTCTGGAGCTGGGGCTGGTCCTCGAACCGCGCCGAGACCGTGGGCAGTGCGCCCAGGAAGACCTCGCCGGTCGAGCCGTCGACGCTGATCCAGTCGCCCTCGGCGAAGGTGACGTCGTTGGCGGTCGCCGTCCTGGCGGTGTAGTCGATGACCAGCTCGTGGCAGCCGGCCACGCACGGCTTGCCGATCTGGCGGGCGACGACGGCGGCGTGGCTCGTCGCCCCGCCACGCGCGGTCAGGATTCCCTGCGCGACGGCCATCCCGTGGAAGTCGTCGGGCGACGTCTCGATCCGAACGAGCACGACCCGCTCGCCGCGACCGACCCATTCGACAGCCGTGTCGGCATCGAAGACCGCCTTGCCGACGGCGGCGCCGGGCGACGCGTTGAGCCCCTTGGCGATGCGTGTCGCGGCGGCCCGAGCGGCCGGATCGAACTGGTCGCGGAGGAGCTGGTCCACGTGTGCCGGCTCGATTCGGCCGAGCGCCTCCTCCTTGCTGATCAGGCCCTCGGCCACGAGGTCGGTCGCGATCTTGACGGCGGCCGCGGCGGTCCGCTTGGCGCTCCGCGTCTGGAGCATGTACAGCTTGCCGCGCTCGATCGTGAACTCGAGGTCCTGGACGTCGCGGTAGTGGCGCTCGAGCTGCTCACCGATGCGCTGGAATTCGCGGTAGACCTCGGGCATGTCGGTCTGCATCTGCGCGATCTTGGGGGCGGTCCGGATGCCGGCCACGACGTCCTCGCCCTGGGCGTTGGTCAGGTACTCCCCGTAGAGCTCCTTCTCGCCCGTGTTCGGGTCGCGGGTGAAGGCCACGCCGGTCCCCGAATCGTCGCCCATGTTGCCAAAGACCATGGTCACGACGTTCACGGCCGTGCCCAGGTCATGGGCGATGTGCTGGTTGTTGCGGTAGTCGACCGCACGCTTGCCGAACCACGAGGCGAAGACCGCCTTGATGGCCAGGTCGAGCTGCTCGTCGGCGTCGCTCGGGAAGCCGCGACCCGTGTCCTCGCGGACGATCGTCTTGAACTCGTCGACGAGCTCGCGCAGGTCGTCGGCGGAAAGGTCGGTGTCCTGCTCGACCCCGCGGGCATGCTTCCTGCCCTCGAGCGCCTCGTCGAACCGCTCGGGCTTCACGTCCATGACGATGCGCCCGAACATCTGGATGAACCGCCGGTAGGCGTCCCAGGCGAACCGCTCGTTGCCGGTCAGGGTGACCAGACCGTGCAGGGTCTCCTCGTTGAGCCCGAGGTTGAGGACCGTGTCCATCATCCCCGGCATCGAGAACTTGGCGCCCGAGCGGACCGAAACGAGGAGCGGGTCGGCCGCGTCGCCAAAGCCCTTGCCGGTCGCTGTCTCGACCTCGCGGACGGCCTCGAGGACATCGTCCCAGAGCCCCTCGGGGAGTTGCTCGCCGGCAGTGAAGTAGTCGTTGCATGCCTCGGTCGTGATGGTGAAGCCGGGCGGTACCGGGAGCCCGGCGTTGGTCATCTCGGCGAGCCCGGCGCCCTTTCCACCGAGCAGGTCGCGCATCGTCGCGTCGCCCTCGGCGCGACCACCGCCCCACGCGTAGATGTAGCGCTTGGCCGCGCGGTGGGGACGGTCGGCGGCGGTCGGAGCGGTCTGGGTCATCGGGTGGGTCCTTCCAGGGCGGCAGCCGGTCGTGGCGGCCGCGGTCGCACGCGGTCAGTGTCGCCTCCGATTGTACCGTCGCACCCGCCGAGCCTCCGGTTGCCGCCGGGTGACGGTCGGCTTGACCGCGGCCCGGCGGTCACGCGGCCGTCAGTGCAGCGCCGGACTCCGCTCGACGTTGCTGGCCCAGCTGGCGATCTCGGCGCGCCGAGACGTCCCGAGCTTGGCCAGGATGTGCTCGAGGGGTCCGGGTGAGCGCTCCATCGTCAACGAAGTGTAGGGCGACGGCGATGGGTGTCATCGGTCATTCGACTGATGATGAGCGATCCATCGGCAGCGAGGCTGAGCCGACTACGACCTCGAACCTACGAGGCCGTCGACGAAGGAGGCCAGCCGATGGCGAATTTCATGGATGTCCATTCGGGGTTCCAAGGGGTGACCGCCGACCAGCTCATCGAGGCCCACGGCCGGGACCTGGCGATCGAGGCCGAGGAGGGCGTCCACTTCGAACGGGCGTGGCTCGACCCCGACTCGGGCAAGGTCTTCTGTCTGTCCCATGGGCCCTCGAAGGAATCGATCATGCGGATCCACGAGCGGGCCGGTCATCCCACGGGCGAGGTGTACGAGCTCTCAGTGGAGGTGGCGTGATGCGACGACGATTCGCGATCCTGGTAACGACCATCGCCGCCCTTTCGGTCATGGCCTTCGGCCTGGCCGTCGGAGCCGATGCCAAGGCCGATACGGCCGCGACGGTCCGCGCCGTGACGGCCCGCTTCCATTCGGTGGAGCAGGCCGCCAAGGCCGGCTACGAGCCGTTCTACATCTGCGCCGAGCAGCCGGGTGTCGGCACGATGGGCCAGCACTACGTCAACTTCGATCTGGTCGCCGATCCGGCGATCGATCCGAACCATCCCGAGGCGCTCGTTTACGAGCCCCGGGCGGACGGCTCCCTCAAGCTCGTCGCGCTCGAATGGGTCCGCGTCGGGCCACAGGTGGAGACGGGGCCGACCGTGCTCGGTCACGACATGTTCTATCGGACCGCGCCGAACCGCTACGGCATCGAGCCAGGGTTCTACGAGCGGCACTACTGGCTGTACAAGTCCAATCCGCTGGGTGCCTTCTCAGACTGGAACCCGACGGTCTCCTGCCGGGGGACGGGCGACAACGGCGGTTGACCTGACCATCGGGCCCGCGCCCACAGGGAGGGCGCGGCGCCACATGACGACCGGGTGGGCCACGCCCGCCCGGTCGTCGGTCTACCATCGTGGGGATGACCGACCTAGTCCTGCCGCCGCGCGTCATCGACCCAGCGGCTCCCCAATACAACGCCACCCTCGTCGGGCGCCAGGACGAGAACGAGTCGCTCGCCTATTTCTGGGTCCGGTTCGATGGCGACCCGACCCCATTCGAGACCGGCCAATACATGACCATCGGGGTGATGGTCGACGGCAAGATCGTCCAGCGGCCGTACTCGGTGGCCTCCGCGCCGGCCGTCGCCGGGTCGGACGGCTATGAGTTCTACATCCGGCTCGTCCAGGGAGGCACGTTCACGCCCCTGCTGTGGGAGCTCCCGGTGGGCCACGGCATGCGGATGATCGGGCCCAAGGGCAAGTTCATGCTGGCGCCCGATGACGACCGGACCCACATCTTCATCTCGTCGGGGACCGGCAACGCACCGTTCGTGGCGATGATCCGGCAGCTCCTGATCGACGGACGCCCGCGGCCGGTCGTCTTCCTCAACGGCGTGTCCTACGCGGACGAACTGGGCTACCGGGCCGCGCTCGAGGACTGGGAGGACTCGGGCAGCTACCCGATCACCTACATCCCGACCGTCTCACGACCCGATGACTCGCGCAACCGCGACTGGACCGGCCGGACCGGCCGGGTGGAGTCGATCCTCGGCCCCGTTCTCGACGAGCTCGGGCTCTCGGCGGCCGACTCGATCGCCTACATCTGCGGCAACCCGGACATGATCCTGGCCGCCGAGAAGACGCTCCTCGGACGCGGTTACCCGGAGGACCAGGTCCACAAGGAGCTGTACTGGCCGAAGGGCAAGGAGCCGCGCGGGGTGGCCGCGACGGACCTGGCCGCCGCCATCGACGACGCCGAGGCCAACGCGGACCAGTAGCGGGGCGGACCGACTTGTCGGGTCGCGACACGGCTAGACCCTCCGGGCCGTCACCACGTGGCCCCCGACGCCAACACAGAGGGGGACGTCCGCCACGCGCAAGCTACCGATGATCATCGCGGTGCCGCCGCGGCCGCCGTCGTCGCCGCGTGCTCGAGCAGCTCCAGCAGCCCGACGCCGAGCAGGTAGATCGCGACCCGGCCGAGCGGCAGCGGGTCCGACGCAGCGGCGCCGGCGGTCACGCCGTTCGACCCTCCCGGGCGGCCTCCAGCCGGTCGAGGATGAGCCGGGTGACCCCTTCGACCGGGATCCGTTCCTGGGCCATCGTGTCGCGGTCGCGCACGGTCACCGCGCCGTCCTCGAGCGAGTCGACATCGACCGTCACGCACCATGGCGTGCCGATCTCGTCCTGGCGCCGATAGAGCTTGCCGATCGCCGCGGTGTCGTCGTAGACGGCCATCGTGTGGCGTTTGAGGTCGTCCTTGATGCGATGGCACAGCTCGACGATCTCGGGCCGCTTCTTGAGCAA
>JBBQVJ010000152.1:0-4889 GCA_038211705.1 Candidatus Limnocylindrales bacterium
GGGAAAGTAGCCGACCGACACGACGGTGTTGGCGAGCGCGGCGATGATCGACAGCGGCCAGAAGACGGCGGCGACGATCACCGTGAGACCACCCAGCACTACGCCGATGACGAACTGGACGGCGAGGTCGATGAGGTAGGCCACCAGGCGCGAGCCAGGGCTCGTGAAGGCGGTGCCCGGCGCCGGACCCGCCTCGGGCTCCGGCGGGCGCCAGGCGTTGTTCTGTCCGGTCATGGCCTCGTCCCCTCGCTCGATCCGGTCAGGCTTCCTTGACGACGACGGTCCCGGCGATCAGGTCCTGCCAGCCGCGTCGGCGCCTGTCGATGAAGATCCAGATGAAGCCGATGTAGAAGACGGCTCCCGCGATCCAGAACCCCAGCGTCCGCAGGAACGCGGTCCCCCAGCCGATCCGGCTGCCATCGGCGTCGCGCACGACCCGCAAGCCGAACGGCCGCATCCCGGGTGTCTCGCCGCCGGTCGCCCAGAAGAACGGGAAGTACAGGAGTGCGATCAGGAGCCCGATGAACATGAGCAGGAATCCCAGCGCCGCATTGGGACCGAGCGCGGTCAGCCTGTCGTGGACGATGGTCGCGTCCGACAGCATGAAGCCGGTGCTGACCAGGAAGATCGGGATCAGGATCACGGCCAGGATGAGCGAATCGAGGATATAGGCCACGAGTCTCGGGCCGTGGGGGGCGAAGGTCACCCCCGGGGCCGGGCCGGCCTCCGGCTCGGGGCTCTGCCAGGACACCGCGGGCGGTGGTGACGCAGTCATGATTCTCCCTCCCTGCTCCGGCTGATGGTACCGCTCGGGTGATGCCGATCCACGCGGGATCAGGGCGCGGGCGATGCCGACGGCGACTGGTTGAGCAGGCCCTTCAGGTCGAAGATCGACGCATTGCCCGACGGGACCAGCATGACCGTGATCTTGTCGGTCAGCTTCTGGATGTATTGGTACTGGAGGATCTGGTCGGACAGCGAGGCAGCGAGCGACTTGTTGGCCGTGGACTGGCCGTTCGCCAGGGCAATGGTCGCGGCCGCCTGCCCTTCGGCGAGCTTGACGTTCGAGTCCGCCTGGCCCTGCGCCTGGGCGACCGCCTGGTCGGCCTGGATCCTCTTCTGGGCCAGGATCTGCTGCTCCGTCTGAACCTGCTGCTGGGCGACCTGCTTGGCCTCGATGGCGGCCTGGAACTCGTCGCTGAAGGCGATGTTCGCGATGTAGATGTCGTCCACGATGATGTGGTACTGGGCCAGGTTGGCCGCCAGGGCTTCCTTTGCCGTGGATCGAATCTCGTCGCGAGCGCCCAGGATCGCGTCGACCTTGTAGGCCGGCACGACGGTCTTGATGAAATCGTTGAAGGCCGGGTCGATGACCTTCGAGGCGAAGTCCGTGCCGACCCGCTGGTAGAGGTCATTGGCGAACTGGCCGTCGACGTGGTAGTTCATCACCCCGGTCAGCTTGACCGTCTGGTACTCGGCAGAGGCCGCATCGATCTCCTGGAACTGGTGGGGCTGGACCCGGGTGTCGATGATCGCCACGTGCTGGACGATCGGGATGACGATGTGCAGCCCCGGCTCGAGGGTGCCCGGCTGGACCGAGCCGAAGTTGGTCACCACGCCGACGTTGCCGGCCGGGACCTCGGTGAACGGCGAGGACAGGCCGACGATCAGGAGCAGGCCACCGATGACCGCGCCGGCGATCCCCCGGACGACGTGCTGCCTTGTCACTGGCTGACCATCTTTTCGACCTGGGGCTGCCTGGCTGATCGGCAGCACGATCCCAAGGGCCACGCTCAGGATGAGCAACAGCAGGCCTGCGAGCACGATGAGGAGGTTGATCATCTAGCGGACCTCGCAGTGATAGGTACGTCCTTCGAGCATACGGCGCGGCAAGTGATCAGACTCGGGCGATCTCGTCCCGACCCAGGTAGGGCCGCAGGACCTCCGGGATCGCGATCGAGCCGTCCGGCCGCTGGTAGGTCTCCAGGAGGGCCGCCACGATCCGGGGGAGGGCCAGACCTGAGCCGTTCAAGGTATGGACGAGCTCCAGCTTGGCGCCCGGCTCGGGCCGGTAGCGGATGGCCATCCGGCGCGACTGGAAGTCGCGGAAGTTGGAGCACGAGCTGACCTCGAGCCAGCGTTCCACGCCGGGTGACCAGACCTCGAGGTCGTACTTGCGGGCCTGGGTGAAGCCCATCTCGCGGGTGCTCATCAACAGGACCCGGTAGGCGAGCCCGAGCCGCTGGAGGAGGATCTCGGCGCGCTCGGTCATCCATTCAAGGGCGGCGGGCGAATCGGCCGGACGCTCGAAGAGCACCATCTCGACCTTGTCGAACTGGTGGACGCGGAGGATGCCGCGGGTGTCCTTGCCAGCCGCGCCGGCCTCGCGCCGGAAGCACGGTGAGTAGGCGGCGTAGCGGATCGGCAGCTGGTCGGCCTCGAGGATCTCATCGCGGTGGAGGTTGGTGACCGGGACCTCGGCGGTGGGGACCAGGTACAGGTCGTCACGGGTGACGACGTACATCTGGTCTTCCTTGTCCGGGATCTGCCCCGTTCCGGTGGCGCTCGCGGTGTTGACGACGGCCGGCGGCCAGACCTCGGTCATCCCGTTCTCACGGGTGTGGACGTCGAGGAACCAGTTGATGAGGCCACGCTGGAGCGCGGAGCCGGCGCCTTTGTAGACCGGGAAGCCGGAGCCGGCGATCTTGGCGCCACGCGCGTTGTCGAGGATGTCCAGCGCCTCGCCGAGCTCCCAGTGAGGCTTGCGGGTCCAGGTCGCGCCATCCGGCGGCGCGTCGGCACCGACCTCGCCGACGAGCGGTTCATCGCGGGCCAGCTGCTCGCCCCAGGTACGGATGGTGACGTTGGCCTCTTCGCCACCGACCGGGATGTCCGCGTCGGGCGGGTTGGGGATGCGCAGGAGGAGATCGTCGAGGGCAGCCTCGGTCGCGGCGAGAGACGCATCGAGCGCGTCGATCCGGGTGCCGGCGGCCGTGGACGCGGCGCGCAGGTCGGCGACCTCCGGACCGTTGGGCACGGCGCCGGACTTGATCGCCTCGCCGATCGCCTTCGAGGCGGCGTTGCGCTCGGCCTTGAGCGTCTCGCTCTCGCCCAGGAGGCGGCGCCGCTCGGCGTCGAGCTCGAGGGCACGATCGACCAGGGCCGGGTCCTCGCCCTTCCGGATCGCCCCGTCGCGGATCGCGTCCGGTTCGTCCCGCAGACGCTGAAGGCCGACGCTCACTGGCTGCCGCCCACGGTCGCGCCGGCCTCGGCTGCCTCGCGCAGGCGTCCGAGCGCGAAGCCTGGGGCGAGGCTCGCCAGCAGCCAGCCCGCACGCGGCCCGTTGATCCGACCCAGGAAGGCGAGGTACAGCGCGGCGAACGCCTGGCCGGCCGGCAGGTCCGTCGCCCTGGCCGCGTCGAAGATGGCCGTTTGCCAGGCATCGCCACCGACCGGCGACTCGACGGCGACGGCATCGGCGACGGCGGCCAGGAAGCGACGCTGCGCGGGCTCGAGCGCGGCGGCCTCGGCCGGCAGACCATCCTCGCGGACGGCCAGCCGGGCGCGGTCTGGCGCATACGTCTCGAGCCAGGCGCGGGCGGCCTTGACTCGCTCGTCGAAGATCGCCCGTTCCCGGTCGGTCAGCCGGCTCCCCTTTTCCGCCTCGACGCGCGCGGCGACATCGACACCCGGGATCTGGACGAGCAGCGCGAGATGGGAGAAGGCCGGGTGGAACAGGGCCGCCTCGGCAGCCACATCGGTGTCCGGATCCAGCAATGAGTAGCGGGACGTCGCCTCGTACCCCGGCGGCAGCTCGCCCTTGACCTCGCGACCGGCGGTCGCGGCGGCGAACCGGTCGAACTCGTCGAACAGGCGCGGGATCGCGTCGGTGCCATCGGGGTCGAACTCGATCGCCTGGTTGGGTCGCGGGCGCAACATCAGGAACCGGAGCTGTTCGGGCGGGATGACCTCGGCGATGGTGTGTGCGGCGGCACCCTTGCCCTTCGAGGTCGACATCTTCTTGCCGCCGATGTTGAGGAACTCGTACGGCACGTTGAGCGGCGGCTCGCGCTCGAAGACCTCGCGCGCGATGGCGTCGCTCCGGTCGCGCGAGCCACCCGCCGTGGACAGGTCCTTGCCGCCGGGCTCGATGGTGACGCCGAAGAGCGACCACTGGGCGGCCCATTCGAGGTTCCACGGGAGCTTGGCCGCCCCGCCGAACGGGCTGATCCAGCCCGACGAGCCGCAGCCATGCGCCCACGTCACGAGGTCGGGCCGGCATTCGAAGAAGACCTGCTCGCCGTTCCAGTCGGTGACGATGGTCGTGCCGACCTTGCCGCAGGTCGGGCAGATGACGCCGAGCGGGTGCCAGACCTCGGGATGCTGGACGTTGGCCACGCGACGGTAGATCTCGCGAACCAGGGGCGCCTTGTCCAGCGCCAGCCGGATGTACGGGTCCATTGCGCCCGTCGGGTAGATGTCGCTCATCCAGTAATAGCGATCCGGGTAGATGCCGAGGCCCTTGAAGACGTCGATGAACAGACCGGCGAAATGGCGGGCGTAGCTCTCGTGACCATCGCCTGTGGGATCGGGGACGTGGGCCAGCGGGCGGCCCATCTCGCGCTCGATGGCATCAGGGGTGAGCAGCGCCTGGGCGTCCATCGGGTCGAGATCGTCAACGCCGTAGAGCAGCGTCGTCTCATGGCCGTTGGCGCGCAGCGCCCGCGCGATGACGTCGAGGATGATCGGCCCGCGCAGGCTGCCGACGTGGACCGTCCCCGACGGGGTCTTCGAATCGTTGACGACTTGCGGGCCGCTGACCCGGGCCGCGAGCTCGTCCGCCCAGTCCATGCGACCTCCGCTGGTCTAGGTGATGCCGACGATCTTGT
>JBBQVJ010000153.1:0-4862 GCA_038211705.1 Candidatus Limnocylindrales bacterium
AGCGGATGCCGCCCTTGGCGGGGCCGCGACCGAGGTTGTGCTGGACGCGATAGCCGGTGAACACCTGGACCGACCCGTCGTCCATGTGGACCGGGAAATGGACGGTGAGCTCGCGACGCGGCTCGCGCAGGACGAGGCGCATGCCCTCGTCGAGACCCAGCCGCTCGGCGGCGAGATCGAACTGCTGCTGCGCGACGGCCCACGCATTGATCCGCGCAACAACGTGCTCGGTGGTCATGGGATCGATGTCCTCACGTGTCTGGCGATCGACGACCGCCTGGGTCTGGGTCGTCTCCCGGACGACCCGACGGGGCACGCCGTCGGTCCGGATGGACCGGATGGTCGACAGGCGCGCGACTGATGTTCGGCCCGAGTATAGCCTCGGTCGGGCGTTTTGCGCCGCCCTGTTGGTACCGGTCGGCAACACTGCCGCAACCTTGTCGCAACGTTGGCTGGCCATGCGGTGCCGCGACAGTTCGCCGACGGCGGTCCTGCGGCGCGGCGCCGTAGGTCGTCCCGCTACGCCCGATAGAGGATCGCCGCGCCCACGCAGCCGGGGCCGAGGTGCGGCCCGACCGAGGCGCCGACCAGGTCGATCGTGACGTCGGCGGGGTCGAGCCCCGGCGCCTGGGCCAGGACCTCGTCGCGGAATGCCTCCACATCGGGGCTGAGGGTATGGAGGATGGCCAGCCGCTCGATGGGCCGTTCGACGATGAGCTCAAGGAGTCGCTGACGCGCCTTGCCCCGGGTGCGGGGCTTGTCGATCGTCTCGACGATGCCGTCCTTGACCTTGATGATCGGCTTGACCGAGAGGAGCGTGCCGATGGCCGCCGATGCGCCGCTGATCCGGCCGCCCTTCTTGAGGTACTCGAGCGTGTCGAGCACGACGTAGATGAGGATGTCCGGGACGCGCGACTCGAGGACCTCGGCGATCTCGGCCGCCGGCCGGCCCTCGGCGGCCAACTCGACCGCCATCCGGGCCAGGATGCCCTCGGCCATCGAGGCGCCCAGCGAATCGACGACGTGGATCTCGCGATCGGGCAGCATGTCGCGCGCGATCTGGGCGCTCTTGATGGCGCCCGACAAGGTGCTCGCCACGTTGACCGAGACGATCGCCTCCGCGCCGGCCTCGAAGGCCGCCTCGAAGGCGTCCTTGAACTCGCCCGGCGACGAGGCGGCCGTCTTCGGAAAGGGCGCGTCCGGGGCGGTCATCCGCTCCCAGAAGGCGGCCGTGGACAGGTCGACGCCGGCTCGATAGGTGTCCTCGCCGAAGGTCACCAGGAGCGGCACGACCTGGATCCCCTCGGCCGCAGCCGCCGCCGGATCCATGTCCGATGCGGAGTCGGTGAAGATCGCGACACGGCTCAAGACGGTTCTCCTCGGGGATCCGGGCCTGGGCGTTTCGGGCATGATACGGGCCGGGTCCAGCCGGGCGGCGGAGCGGCTACCATGCCCGCGGATGGAACGCTCGCTTCGGTTCGTGCTCCTGGGCACCTTCACGCTCCGCTTCAGCACCGGGCTGACCGGGGCGATGCTGGGGCTGTACCTGGCCGACCTGCCCGCCCACGGCGGCGTCGAGGTCGACGCCCGGGTGGTCGGGCTCTACGCCGCGGTGTTCTACCTCTCCGAGCTCGTCCTGTCGCCGATCTTCGGGATCCTGTCCGATCGACTCGGCCACCACCGTGTGATGATCTACGGCCCGATCTTCGGTGGCATCGCGGTCGTCCTGACCGGTCTGACGACCAGCCTCCCGATCCTTGGCGCGACCCGGCTGCTGGAGGGCGCCTCGACCGCGGCCAGCGTGCCCTCCATCCTGGGCTTCATCGCGCTGGCGACGGCCGGCAATGAGATCCTGCGAGGCAAGGCGGCCGCCCGCTTCGAGGGTGCGACGCTGGCCGGGCTGGGCGTCGGCTTCATCGTCGCGCCAAAGCTGTTCGAGGCCATCGGACCGGCAGCGTTCTTCCTCAACGCGGCGATCTACGGCCTGTCGTTCCTGATCTACTGGCGTGGGGTCAAGGACCCGGCCGGGGAGGTGGAGGCGGTGGCCTCGCCCCATGTCGGGTTCGGGCGGTATGTCGCCCTCGTCCGGTCGTCCCACGTCCTGCTTTTGGCGCCGACCTGGATCGCGGTCAACGCCAGCATCGGCCTGTGGTTCAGCCAATCGCTGTTCCAGTTCTCGAAGCCCAACCCGGCCTTCCCGGAGCAGCGCCTGATGGCCGGCTTCGACGCCAACCAGATCACCATCACCGCGATCGTCATCGCCGTGGTCTTCGGAGCGGGGCTGCTCTACTGGGGCAACCGGTTCAAGGCGATGCGCCGGACCTCGATCATCCTGTACGGGATCATCGGCGGAGGCGTGCTGGTCGGCTCGGGGCTGGTCATCAACCATTCGGCCGGCTGGCCCGTGATGGTCCTGCTGGCGGCGATCGTGGTGGCCGGCGCCGGGCTGTTCGTGCTCGCGGGGGCCACGCCGGCCGCGCTGGGCCTGCTGGCCGACATCTCCGAGCGCTTCCCCGCCGACCGGGGCGCGATCATGGGTCTCTATTCGGTCTTCCTGGCCATCGGCCAGATCACGGGCAGCCTGATCGGCGGCTTCGCGGCCGACTGGCGTGGCGTCGATGGCATGCTCATCGCGACGGCGGTCCTGCTCGCGATCGCGCTCATCCCGCTGTCGCGCCTGCGCGGCCAGGAGCACGAGATCGACGCCGCGACCGCGTCCGCGACGAGCCACCCGGCGCCCGCCTGACCGATGGTGCCCGGTCGCCGGGCATCGGCCCATGCGATACTCCCGCCCGTGACGTCGAACATCAGCCAGAGCTACCCGTACACGAGCGAGACCGAGACGGAGCGAGCCGCAGCTGTCGCGGCCGCCATCGGGGCCCATCCCGACCTGACCGCCAAGCTCGCCGCGGAGACCACGCCGCTCGATCGCCAGGACCGCTGGTGGGTCTGGAAATGTCCGACGAAGGGCTGCGAGGGCCTGCTCCACGTGGCCGGCTACGCCGCCGAGAAGCACGCGGTCTTCGTGGTCTGCGACGGGACCTGCGGCAAGACCTTCCTGCGCTGAGCTTGCCCGGACGACGGGCGGTCCACCCCTCTACCCTGCCCCGGTGACCGACGACATCGCCCTGCAGGCCAGCCGACGCCGCCTGCTCGCCGATGCGCTCGGGATCGCGGTGTCTGCGCTCGGCTTCGGCTTCGTCTACGGGCTGTCGGCGCGCGAAGCTGGGTTCTCGCCGATCGAGGCGATGGCGATGAGCACGATCGTGTTCGCCGGTGCGGCCCAGTTCGCCGCCATCGGGTACGTGGCCAGCGGCCTGGCGTGGCCCGGGATCATCCTCCTCACCGCGCTCCTCAACGCTCGCCATCTGCTGTACTCGGCGGCCCTCTCACCGTGGCTCCGCGAAGTCCCGTTCTGGCGGCGGGCGGTCATGGCCCACCTCCTGACCGACGAAGCCTTTGCCCTGTCGATCAGCCACTTCCGGCGGCTCGGCCGGACCGACGAGCGCGGCTATTGGATCGGCGCCATCGCCTCGACGTTCATCCCCTGGAACCTGGCCACCCTGGCGGGCGTGCTGCTGGGCGCCCAGATCCCTGACCCCGGCCGGCTGGGCATCGACGTCATCTTCCCGGCTGCCATGATCGGCCTGGCGGTCGGGCTGATCAGCGGCCGACGCGAGCTGGTGGCGGCCATCGTCGGCGCCGGCGTCGCGGTCGGGATCGCGCTGATGACGAGCCCATCGATCGGCATCGTGGCGGGCGGGATCGTCGGTCCGATCGTCGGGCTCCTGGTCCCGGTCTCGGTCGCGGCCGAGACCGCGCCGCTCGGCACATCGACATCCGCTGAGCGCTATGCGATGCCGGGCGCCCACTTCGACCCCGACCCGACGACCGCTCCGCCGGCAACCGAGCGCCCCGACCGATGAGCACGAACCTCGTCGTCCTGGCCGTCCTGATGTTCCTGGTGACCTATCCGGCGCGTGCGGTCGGTCTGCTGACGCCCGGCCTCGACCGCCTGCCCAAGATCGCCTTCGACTACCTGCAGCTCGTCGGGCCGGCCGTCCTCGCAGCACTGGCGGCGGTCAGCGTGATGGTCGTCGTCAGCGACGATGACGTGCCCTCGTTCCACGTCGGCATCGAATGGGTGGCGGTGCTCGTGTGCCTGGTCATCGTGGCCCGCCGCCGGAACCTGCTGCTGGGGCTGGTGGCCGCGGTCGCCATCGTGGTCATCGCCCGGGCCACGGGTCTGGCGGCGTTCCCCGTCTGACCCACCTCGGGGCCGTCCGCCGCGACGGGCTTGTCAGCCCCTGCGCGCCTCGGCCTCGATCTCGATGAGCAGGCTCGGGTCGATGAGGGCGCTGACCTCGACCATCGTGGCGGCCGGCCGGATCTCGACGAAGACCGCGCCGTGGACGGCCGAGATCTCCGGGGCGCGGCTGATGTCGGTCACGAACATGCGGGTCCGTACCACGTCGGCCAGCTCGAAGCCGGCCTCGGCCAGGGCCCGTTCGATGATCTCGAGGACCGCCCGAGTCTGGGCTACGACGTCCTCGGGATGCTGCGAGCGGCCGTCCGGCCCTGCGTCGGTGGTGCCGGCCACCCAGCACGCGTCGCCAACGACGATCGCCCGGCTGTAGCCGGCGGCCGCTTCATACGGGCCGCCCGACGAGATCCGGCGGCGCTCGCTCACCCCTCGGTCGAGGGCGGCTCGGCCCCCGTGGCGTCGTCCGCGGCCGCGCGCCACGCCGCGATCTCGGGGTCGGCGGCGATGGCCACGAGCAATCCCGCCAGCATCGTCGTCCGGGGCACGATCGACTCGACGTCGAGGTATTCGGCCGGGGCGTGATCGTTGCCGCCGATCG
>JBBQVJ010000154.1:0-4843 GCA_038211705.1 Candidatus Limnocylindrales bacterium
TAGGCGGCCGTCCGGACGCGAGCCCGCTTGCGATGATCCACGGTCTCCTCGGGCAGACCGAACGCTCGGGCTGCTCGCCAGCGCACCTCGACGATGACGAGCGCCGCCGGAGGACCCGGGTCGATCGCCACGAGATCGAGCACGTGACGACCGACATGGTCGTTCCGGGCCAGGATGGGCCAACCCGCCGCCGCGAGGCGCGCCGCCACCAGCGATTCGGCGGCATCACCCGCCTGCTGGGCCGCCGTTCGCCTCGGGTGGTCAGGTCGGTCCGCCATGGATGGATCCTGCCCGTCGACCCTCACCCGCGGCTTATCGCCGGCGCTCGCGGCTGGTCCGGATCCACGCCTCCCGCGCGACCGATCGAGGCCACGCCGCTGCCCTTTCCCGATTCCTTGACAGCGTCCCGCGATGGGTCTATATAACGGCTATCGATATACCGTTCGTCGTATGAACTGGAGTCTTCCTTGGACCGCAAGATCCCCGAATTCGGACGCTTCGCCGAACCGTCGCTGCTCATCCTGGTCAGTCTCACCGACGGCCCGAAGCACGGCTACGCGATCATGCAGGACGTCGAGCGCGGCACAGGGCGGCCGATGGGCGCCGGCACCCTGTACGCGGCCCTGGCCAGGCTCGAGGAGCGTGGGCTCATCGAGGCCCTGACCCCGGTCGATCGGCGCCGCCCGTACCGCCTGACGGCGATCGGCGCGTCCGATCTCGCAGAGCAGCTTCGGGGCTTGTCGGCGTTCGCACGGGAGGGCCTTCGACAGCTGGGCGAACCCCGGCCATGACATCGCTGCTGATCCGGCTGTATCCGGCACGTTGGCGGGCCCGATACGGCGAGGAGTTCGCGGCGATCCTCGAGGAGCGGCCCCTGGGCCCGTTCGACGTCGCGGACATCGTGCTCGGCGCGCTCGATGCCCGTCTCCGTCTCCGCGGACATGGGGCGGACATCCAGCAGCGAAGGGGGTTCTCGATGTCACTCCGGATCGGTGGCTTCGCAGCCATCCTTGGCGCCGCTTCACTCGCGCTCGCCGCACTTCTGGGCCTCGGCCTGGTCCCCATCGACGAGCGCGTCGCTTCGGCGCTGCTGGTGGTCGGACTGGCGGCGTTGCTGGTAGCCCTCGCCGGCCTCAGTGCCTTCCAGGCTCGGGCCTATCCCCACCTGATCTGGGCTGCGTTCGCGGTGACCGCGGCCGGGTCGCTGGCCACCGTGGTGGGATGGTTCGGGTCATCCACGAACGCGGGGGACACGTATTGGGGCATCTGGTTCCTGGGGGTCATGGCGGCCTTGATCGGGTCCGAGCTGTTCGCCGTCGCCACCTATCGGACGGCCACCCTGTCGCGCGGGGCCGCGGTGCTCGTCGGAATCGGCTCGGCGCTGCCGATCGTGTCGATCGTGATCGCCAACGTCGAACCCATGATCATCGCCGCCATCGCCTGCTTCCTGCTCGGATGGTTCGGCCTGGGCGTCCAGGCGATCCGCCTCGACCGGCCGTTTCCCGACGCGCGGCCTGCCTGAGCCGGGAGCGAATCGACCGGTGGAGGATCCCTCCCGCCTCGAGCGGGTGGACCAGAGCATCCGCCGGAGCGTCGTGTGGCGCTCGCTCTTCCGCCAGCCATACCCGCGCGACGAGCGTTCGCGCGCGTATGTTGCGGTTCTATGTCCTGCACGTGATCCTGCTACCGCTCGTTGCGGACATCTTCCTGGCCGTGCCCTTCTGGCGGATTCGCAAGGACGGCGGGATCTCGGGGCCGCTCTAAGGGCGGACGCAGGTCATCGGGCGACCGGTCAGGACCCGGCCGGCGCCGTCAGCTCGAGCGAAGCGAGATCGAGCGCGTCGAGCATCGCGTCGTCGGCCATCACCGGCACGAGCTCACGGGCGAGGAGCTCGTGCGTCTCCCCCGACGCCGACGGATCCGCGAGCAGATCGAAGTCGAGCTGATCGCCGGCCAGCGTCCGTTGGAGGGCGAGGAACGAGCGCCGGTGGAACGGGGTGAGTCCCATCGCTCGGATCGCGTCGCGATGGTCGCGGGTCGCGTACCCCTGGTTGTGCTCCCAGCCGTACCCGGGATACCGGGCGGCGAGCTTGATCATCATCCGATCGCGCACGACCTTGGCGACGACCGATGCGCACGCGATGGAGTAGACCTTCGCGTCGCCATCGACGACGTTGCTGTACGGCCCGACCTGGGCCTCGAAGCCGGTGATCCGATTGCCATCGACGATGACGTGCTGGTGGCCTCCGACCCGCGCGATCGCCCGACGCATCGCAAGATGTGTGGCATGGTAGATGTTGAGCTGGTCGATCTCGCGCACCGATGCCGCCCCGACGCCGACCGCGACGGCACGCCTGCGGATCAGCGGCGCGAGTCGATCGCGCTGGGCCATCGACAGGGTCTTGGAGTCCCGCACGCCCGGGATCCGGTGACAGCCTGGCTGCATGATCACGGCCGCCGCGACCACGGCACCACACGTCGGGGCGACCCCGACCTCATCGACCCCCACGACACGCGTCAGCCCCGCATTCCAGAGACGGCGCTCGTAGCGGAGGGTCGGGACGATGACGGCCATCGGGACAAAGGGTAGTCGGGATGCGGCCGGACGTGCAGGCGTCGGGAATCGAACGACCCCGTCGGTCTCGGCGGGGTCGAGCGTTGGCGCGGGTCAGCGTCAGCCGTTCGTTCGGCGCTCGCGCAGTGTGGCCGCCTTGCCGACGCGGTCGCGCAGGAAGTAGAGCTGGGCGCGACGCGCGACACCGTGACGGACGACCTCGATCTTCTCGATCCGCGGACTGTTGATCTTGAACGTGCGCTCGACACCGACACCGGAGGCGATCCGGCGGACGGTGATGGAGCGGGTGATCCCGCCCCCGCGCAGTCGCATGACGGTCCCTTCGAAGACCTGGATGCGCTCGCGATTGCCCTCGACGACCTTGGCCGACACCTTGACGGTATCGCCCGTGGCGAGTTGCGGGAGGTCGGTGCGAAGCTGATCCTTGACGATCTCGTCGAGCACGGTCACAGGGCGGTTCCTGACTCATCTGGGCAGCCGGGGCTGCGGGCGGGCGTTCGGAAGGGACGCGGACGGGCGTCGGCGGCGGAGTATAGCACGGCCTCGCTCGCCGTCAGTCGTCGGTCGTCAGGTCCGGGCGCCGGATGCGGGTCCGCGCTCCGGCCTGCTCGTGGCGCCAGCGCGCCACGGCTCCGTGATCGCCCGAGGTCAGGATGGCCGGCACATCCATCCCGCGGAAGACGGCCGGCCGGGTGTATTGCGGGTACTCCAGGAGCCCGTCGGCGAACGATTCCTCGGCCGTCGACGCCGCCTCGATGGCGCCGGGCAGGAGCCGGATGACCGCATCGATGACGACCAGGGCGGGCAGCTCACCGCCGGTCAGGACGTAGTCGCCGATCGAGAGCTCGAGATCGACCAGCGAGCGGATCCGCTCGTCGACACCCTCATCGCGGGGGCATACGCAGACGAGCTGCGCTCTTGTGGCGAGATCGCCGGCCCGGGCCTGGCGGAAGACCTCCCCGACCGGGTCGAGCAGGATGACCGTCGAGTCCGGCCGGCGCAGGGTGTCGAGCGCCGAAGCGACCGGCTCGGGCCGCAGGATCATTCCCGCTCCCCCGCCGTATGGCGCGTCGTCGACCGAGCGATGCCGACCGATCCCCCACTCGCGCAGATCGTGGAGGCGAATGGTGGCAAGGCCCTGCTCCTGGATCCGCCCGGGAATGCTCTGGGCCAGCGGCCCATCGAACATGGCCGGGAAGAGCGTCAGGATCTCGATCTCGAGGGTCATGGCTCGGGGACCGTGGCCGGCGCGTCGGTCGGGGCATCGGTCGGGTCGCCTGCCTCGCCGGGGTCCGTGCCCGGCGGGTCGGGTGGCGGCGACGTCCCCGCCGCGGGACCGCTGGCTCGGCTCCCGCGACGTCGTCGCGGCGCCTTCGGTCGTTCGGGGTCGGGCCCTCGCCGGCGTGGCGGTCGCAGATCGAGCGATTCGGCGTCGACCACGATCTCGCCGCGGCGCGGCGCGAAGATGCGGATGAACGCCCGGACCGCGGGCACGTCGAAGCTCCCGTATCGGTCGCCGTCCACGATGAACACCTCGGTCTCGCCGATCCGGTAGATGTCCTTGACCGTCCCGAGTTCGGCGCCATCGACGCCGCGCACCGCGCAGCCGATGACCTCGTGCCAGTAGTAGGCGCCGCGGGCGAGGTCCTCGTCGGCTCGGACGACCGACTCGAGATAGCCGCCGCGCAGCGCGTCGGCGGCGTCCCGCGAGGTGACCTCCCGGAAACGCAGCCGCCAGCCGGGGCCGTCGGCGACCGCCTCGGCCGCCGCGATGGTGAGCGGCCGGTCGTCGCCCTCGCGGAAGAGGACGGCCCCGACGACGAAGCGGTCTTCGGGACGGTCGGTCAGGACCTCCGCACGGACCGCTCCATGGAGCCCGTGAACGCCCCGAACGAGGGCGACCACGAGCCGTTCGTCGACGCTCAGAGGATCTCGAGCTGGACCGGCTCGCCGTCCCTGGCGGCGGTCACCTTGAGCAGGGTCCGGAGCGCCTTGGCGACGCTGCCGTTCCGCCCGATGACCTTGCCCATGTCGTCCTCGGCGACGTGGAGCTCGATGACGGTCGCACCGTCCTCCTCGACCACGTCGACGGTGACGGCGTCGGGGTCATCGACCAGCGACTTCGCAACGTATTCGACCAGGTCCTTGGCTGCCATCGTCGCGACCCCTACTTGGCGGCGGGCAGGATGCCCGCCTGACGGAAGAGCCGCTGGACGGTGTCCGACGGCTGGGCGCCCTTCTCGAGCCACGCCTTCGCCCGATCGGCGT
>JBBQVJ010000155.1:0-4840 GCA_038211705.1 Candidatus Limnocylindrales bacterium
GGACGAGGCGCTGCGCGAAGTGCTGGCGATGGGATGCTGGACGCCGGTGCAGCGCTTCGCGATCGATGGCGAAGCGGAATGGAAGGCGCGACTGTTGCGCGAGGATGGCAGCGAGTTCGCCGTCAGCCACCACGGCCGTGATATCGCCATCGTCCGCTGGAACATGGTCGGCCGGCACAACGTGATGAACGGCCTGGCTGCCTTGGCCGCTGCGCATGCCGTCTGTTGCGGCTGGCGGCCGGCCGCGACGAGCCCGACCTCGGCGAGGTCCATCGCAAGCGCGCCCTGACCCTCGGGCTGCTCGCCCAGGAGGCCCATTTCGACGAGGCGTTCATGGCCTCGCCGGACCTGCGGACCGCGGTCCGGACGGGCGCGGCGCACCTCGATCGGATGCGCGAGCGGCTGGCCTCGATGGAGGCGGCGGGCAAGGTCACCGATCACGCCTATGCCGAGCTCCTGCACGAATTCGAGGTCCTCGGGGGCTATACGCTCGACCAGCGGGTTGAGACGGCCCTGAGCGGTCTCGGCTTCACCCGCGACGAGTGGTCGAAGCCGCCGGCGGCCCTGTCTGGTGGCGAGCAGACCCGCGCCTCGCTGGCCCGCCTCGTCATCGCCGATCCGGACCTGCTCCTCCTCGACGAGCCGACCAACCACCTCGACCTCGATGCCCTCGAGTGGCTCGAGGAGCACCTCCGTCGGCGCGCCGGGTCGCTGCTGGTGGCCTCCCACGACCGCGCGTTCCTCGATGCCACGGTCAACCGCGTGTGGGAGCTGCGTGATCGGCGCCTGACTGCGTTCCGTGGCGATTACAGCGCCTACCACCGGCAACGCGAGGAACGCGACGCGCGGGCCGTCAAGGACGTCGAGACCCAGGCCGATCAGATCGCCCGTGAGAAGGAGCTCATCCAGCGCTATCGCAGCCACCGCAAGTTCAGCAAACAGCACGAGCACGAGGCGCGGCTCGAACGGCTCGAGGCCGAGCGCGGCGAGGCGCCAAAGGCCGGGCGCCGGCTGGCCATCCCGACCGCCGGTCTGGTCGGTGCCGGACCGTCGCGAAGCGGCGAGATCGTCATCCGGGTCGAGGATCTGGCGGTCGGCTACCTGCCCGGCCGCGGCGCGATGGCCTCCGATGGCTCGCCGGCGACGGAGGCCAAGGTCGTGGCGCGCGTTCCGTTCCTGGCCGCCCAGCGCGGCGAGCGGATCGGGATCGTCGGACCCAACGGCGCGGGCAAGACGACGCTGCTCCGGACGATCGCCGGCGACCTGCCGCCGCTCGATGGCTCGATCTCCTTCGGCAACGCCGTCCAGATCGGCTACCTCGCCCAGCTGCGGAGCGCGGCGATCGCGGGGGCGACCGTCCTCGACGCGCTGATGGAGGCGGCACCGGTCACCGCCGGTGAGGCTCGGGCGTACCTCGCCCGCTTCCTGTTCCGTGGCGACGACGCCTTCAAGGAGGTCCGGCTGCTATCGGGCGGCGAGCGCTCGAGGCTGGAGCTCGCACTGCTCGGGATCCAGGCCTCGAACCTGCTCCTCCTCGACGAGCCCACCAACCACCTGGACATCCCGGCTCGCGAGGCGATCGAGGCGTTCATGGCGAGCTCGCCGGCCACGCTCCTCGTCGTTTCGCACGATCGGCGGCTGCTGGAGACGGTGTGCGAGAAGCTGTGGGTCGTGGGGGATGGGAGCGCGGTGGCGTTCGATGGGGGGTATCGCGAGTGGCGGGCGGCGGTCACGAATGGGTGGACGGTGGAGTCGGCCTTGCAGCAGGAAGCCACTCGGCTCCGCGGTGGAAGCCGGAGGCCGGTCGGTCGCGCGCCGTCAGCCCATCCGCCGTCGCCGACCACGGGTCGAGATACGCCCCCACCACCCCCCACAACTAGAAAGAGGAAAGGGGAAAAGCTCTCCAAGGAGGCGTTTCGGCGGGCGAAGGCTGCGGCTGAGGGGGAGTTGACGCGATTGGGGCTTCGGAAGAACCACCTCGAGCTGGCGATGGGCGATCCGGCGGTGCAGGGGAACTTCGTGGAGATGCGGCGGGTCACCAGCGAGCTCGCGGACATCGACGTCGCGCTGGCGGCGGCGGAGGATGCCTGGCTCGATCTCGCGGAGCGGGCGCCGTGACGGTCAAGATCGGGCTGACGGGGCCGATCGGCTGCGGCAAGTCGACGGTCGCAGGCTGGCTCAGGGAGCGTTCGGGCGTCGTCGTGATCGACGCCGACATCGTCGCGCGGGAGGTCCTCGAACCGGGCGAGCCGGCACTCGACGCGGTGGTCGCCCGGTTCGGGCGCGCGTTGTTACGCGCGGACGGGTCGCTGGATCGAGCCGCGCTCGGCCGGACGGTCTTCGACGACCCGATCGCGCTCGCCGACCTCGAGGCCATCGTCCATCCGGCCGTCCGGCCGCGGATCCGGGCGGCGATGTCGGATGCCGAGCTCGACGGCGTGGCGGCCGTGGTCGTCGAGGCGATCCGGCTGGTCGAGGGCGGGCTCGCGGCGCTGTGCGACGAGGTCTGGCTGATCACCTGCGACCCGGCCCTCCAGCGGGCGAGGCTGGTCGGTCGTGGCTCGACGGCCGCTGACGCTGAGCAGCGCATGGCCGCCCAGGCGGGGCTGGCGGCCAGAGTCGAATCGATCGCGACGTGCATCATCGACACATCGGGCACGCCGTTGGAGACGCGCGCAGCGATCGAGGCGGCGTTCGCTGCGGCCCTCGCCGGGTCGGGAGATCCGACCTCCGACTGACGACGACCGTGCGTTTCGATCCTTCCCGTCGTGTATGTAGATGTGACGACCCACATGGCGATCGCCGAATCGACCGAACTCGCCTACGAGCGCGCGTACGAGGCGCACTGGTCGGACGTCTTCCGGTTCGCCCTCGCCTGGACCAACGACTGGGGCGCGGCTGAGGACCTGGCCCAGGAGGCGTACGTCCGCCTGTGGAACCATCGCGGGCAGCTCGACTGGGATCGACCGGTCCTGCCGTGGTTGCTGGTGACGACCCGCCGGCTCGCGACGGATCGCTTCCGGCTTCTGCGCCGGCGGCTATCACCGATCGCGCCGCCGGACACGCTCGATACCGCGACACAGGCGCGCTGGCTCGATGTCCGGGCGGCGATGGCCGATCTCTCCCCGCTGGAACGGACCGCTCTCGTCATGACAGCGGTCGAGGGCGTCCCGTACGAGGAGGCCGCCCGGGTGCTGGGAACGACGGCGGGCGCGCTGCGCGCCGCGGTCAGTCGCGCCCGAACGAAGCTGGAGGCCGCGTGATGGACCCGTCTCGCCACGATCGCCCCGACCGGATCCTCGACGACTGGGCTAACGTCGCCCACGAAGCGCGGCGACCGGCGATCCCGCCGCGCCGCGTGACCATCCGGAGCGGCCTGCCCGGGACGTCCATCCTCGGGGCGGGCCTCGTGGCCGCCGCGCTGGTCGTCGCCGTGGCCTGGCTGGGGGGCCGAGGCCCGCTGACCGGCGTCGGCGGCGACCCCTCGGCGAGCCCAGTGGCCACGCCGGTCGCGACCGCCCATTCGTCACCGACTCCAGCGACGGTTACCTCGGCGCCGACCGCCGCACTCACCGCGAGGCCGACGGTCGCGCCGACGCCCTCCGCCGCGGCCACGACCGGGCCGTGTCGCGCCGCCGATCTGCATGCGTTCATCATCCGGTGGGAAGGCGCTGCGGGCCAGCGGATCGCCAACCTCGCGATGACCTATTCCGGAACTTCGCCGTGCACGCTCCGGGCCATGGCCAGGCCGCAGCTGGTCGACCGAAGCGGATCGATCCTCATCTCCGGCCCGACCCCGAGTTCGTCGGCGACGCTTATCCTGGCGCCGAGCGACGCGGTGACCACCCTGGTCCAGGCCGGGAATTACTGCGGCCGGACCCCGGACCCGCCGGTGACCGTCGCCTTCGTCTCGAGCGACGGTGAGCGGATCATCGCGACCCCGACCGCACTGACCGACGCAACCGTCCCGCCCTGCAACGGTCCCGGCCAACCGTCCGTCATCTCGATGCATCCGTGGACGCCCCGATGAAGGCCCTCGGCCTTGCGCTCGCCGCGGTGCTCCTGTTCGGGAACGCCGTCGCGGCGACGTCCTCGACCCCACGCCCACGCTCGCCTAGCTCGTCGGCCAGAAGCTTGTCGTCCGGATGGACGGCACTACGCCCAGCACCGACCTGCTCGGCCGCATCCGGCGTGGCGAGATCGGCGGGGTGCTCCTGTTCGGGCCGAACGTGACGACTCGGACCGCGCTGATCGCCCTCACCAAGAAGCTGCGGGCTCGCTCCTCGCCGACGCCAAGGCCGGCACGATCTCGAGGACGACGCTGCGAACCTCGTACACCCGGGTCCTCGCGCTCAAGGCGGGTCTCTAGCGACAGCCGGACCGCGGGGACGGCGCGACCGCCAGTGCGATAGGGAACGCGTGTTCTGTTCGTGCTCGGAATGCTAGACTTGCATCCATGCCGGACTTCAAGCTCGTCGCGCCATTCGAGCCGACGGGGGACCAACCGAAGGCGATCGCAGGCCTGATCGACGGAATCGACAAGGGCCTGAACCACCAGGTGCTGCTTGGGGCTACCGGCACGGGCAAGACGGCCACCCTTGCCTGGGTCATCGAGAAGGTCAATCGGCCGACCCTCGTCCTCGCCCACAACAAGACGCTCGCCGCCCAGCTCTATGCCGAGTTCCGCGAGTTCTTCCCCGAGAACAAGGTCGAGTACTTCGTCAGCTACTTCGACTACTACCAGCCCGAGGCGTACCTGCCCCGCAGCGACACCTACATCGAGAAGGACTCGAGCCGCAACGACGAGATCGACCGGCTCCGCCACGCCGCCACCCATGCC
>JBBQVJ010000156.1:0-4795 GCA_038211705.1 Candidatus Limnocylindrales bacterium
GACCTGGACCGGCTGGTGGCTGGCCTCGCCGAGCGACTCGCCCACGAGCGGTTCGACGTCATGCTGGCCATCACCCGCGGCGGGCTGGTCCCGGCCGGGATGCTCGCCTATCGACTCCGGATCCGGAACATCCTGGTCGCCGCGGTGGAGTTCTACGACGACGCCGGTCGGCCGGGTCCGCACCCGACCTTCCTCCAGTTCCCGGCCGATCCGCTCCTGCGCGGGCAGCGGATCCTGGTCGTGGACGAGGTCTGGGACAGCGGGACGACGATCCACGCGGTCACTGAGCGGGTCCTTCAGGCCGGCGGGATCCCTACCACGGCGGTGCTCCACTGGAAGCCGGCCCGCTCCGTGGTGCCGGGTGCGCCGGACGTCTACGCGGTGACGACCGACACCTGGGTCGTCTATCCATTCAAGGACGGTGGCTGAGGGGAGATCCACGATGACGAAGCGAGTCCGACTGCTGGTCGGGACCAAGAAGGGCGCGTTCATCCTCGACAGCGACGCCGATCGGCGCGACTGGACGATCAGCGGTCCGCTGTGCGAGGGCTGGCCGGTCCACGACCTCATCGTCGAGCCCGGCAGCGGTGCCATCCTGGCCGCGGCGGGCAGCGCCTGGTACGGACCGGCCGTCTGGCGTTCCGAGGACGGCGGCACGAACTGGACCCACTCCTCGGCCGGGCTGACCTACGGCGATGAGGCGGAGCCGATCAAGACCATCTGGAGCCTGGCCGCGACTCCGGATGGCGGTCTGCTGGCCGGTGTCGAGCCGGCCGGCCTCTTCCGCAGCGATGACTGCGGATCGACCTGGCGCCACGTCGAGGGCCTCACGAACCATCCGACCCGGCCGACGTGGGGACCCGGCGCCGGCGGGTTGATCGCCCACACCATCATCCCCCACCCGACCGACGCGGACCGGACCTGGGTCGGGATCTCGGCCGTGGGCGTCTTCGAGACACGCGATGGCGGGACGTCGTGGGAGCCGCGCAACGTCGGCGTCCGGGCCGAGTTCAACCCGGAGGATCGCTTCCCGGTCACCGGCCAGTGCGTCCACAAGTTCGCGATGGCGGCCGGTGAGCCCGACACGCTCTACCAGCGCAACCATTGCGGCGTCTATCGCTCGGACGACGGCTCGGCCACGTGGCAGGAGATCAGCGAGGGGCTACCGACCGACTTCGGCTTCGCGATGGTCGCCCATCCACGCGACCCGGACACCTGCTGGGTCATCCCGCTGAGCACGCCCGAGGAGGGGCGGTACATGCCCGGCGCCCACACGGCTGTCTGGCGGACCCACGATCGAGGCGCGAGCTGGATCTGCTCCGACGCGGGGCTGCCGACGAAGGACGCGTGGCTGTCGGTCCTGCGCGAGGCGATGGCACGTGACACCCTCGACCCGGTCGGGATCACGTTCGGGACGAGCACCGGCCAGCTGTGGCACAGCTCGGACGAGGGCGAGTCGTGGCGGATGATCACCGACACCCTGCCCGAGATCTGGGGGGTCGAGGCGGTCGTCCTCGACTGACCGATGGCGACGGTGATGCTGCCGGCCTCGCTCATCGCGCTCTTCCCGGGCACGCCCAAACGGCATGAGGTCGAGGGCGACACGGTAGAAGCCGTGATCGGGGCGCTCGATCGTTCGGTGCCCGGCGTGCGCGACCGGCTGCTCGAGGCCGGTCCGCGACTGCGGCCGCACATCAACGTCTTCGTGGATGGCGACCCGGCCGATCTCGGCTCCGCGGTGGGACCCGCCGCGGTCGTCCACATCCTGCCTGCGGTAAGCGGCGGTTAAGCCACCGATACGCGCCGGTGCAGGCCTCGGGACGATGATCGAGGCATGTCAAGACATCGAGTCTCTCGCACCGCCCGGCGACCGGGCCGGCATCCCACCCAGGCCCACCTGGCCGGCGACCGCCGAGGGCCGCTCGACGCGGATCGGCGGGTCGCGGCCCTGCTCGGCCGGATCGATCGCCACGGGCTCGCGTGGGCCGATGTCACCGACGACGTGTTGCCGATCTTCGAGCGCGCCCGGCCGTTCGGCTACGAGGTCGAGCCGCCGGCCCACGCGATCGTGCCACCCGGTGTCACCATCGGCTTCGGGATCGACCTCGGACCCGCATTCGCCCGGGTCGCGACGGCCCATCTCGACGACTGGCCGATCGACCTGGCCGAGCTGACCCGGCGGTCGCTCCGGAACCTGCGCCGCCGGGCGCGGCAGGCGCGCGACTACGACCTCGTGCGCGAGCCGGTCGGTGGCGTGCCGACGATCGTGTTCCAGTCGCGCGATGGCTGGGCGTCCACCGCGGTCCTCGTGCCCGAGGCAGTCGAGCGCGTCTTCGGACCGCGACCGGCCCTGCTCATCGCTCCCTCGCGCGATCTCCTCGTCGGGCTTCCGGCCGATGTTGACCTGGCCTTCGCGACGTGGCTGGCGGAGGAGTTCGAGGCCGAGGATCCCAACGCCCTCCGTCTCGAGGCATTCGAGTGGCGTGACGGCGAGATCCTGTGCCGCCCGCTCCTCCGCGAGGCGGTCGCCGTCTGACCCGTCAGTCGCGTGGACCGAGTGACGCGCCGATCGGGTCGAAGGGCTCGGTCCGCTCCGTGGCGGCATCACGCCCGGTCGATCGGCGGCCCCCGCCTGGCGGATCGCCGGAGACGGCCCGCCAACCGTGGTCGTCGAGCCGACCGAGTGTCACGCGGGCTGCCTCGATCATCCCGCGAGCGTGGTCGAGCGCGACTCCGGTCAGGGCACCCGGGATCGTCGCCCCGGCCACGTCGACCGACACGAGCGACGCCGCGCGCGCCGAGCGGGCCGCGGCTTCCGCGTCATCGGGCGTGTAGTCGAGCGCCCGCAGGACGAGCGCGATGTCGCCCGCGTGGACCGCCGCCGCGGCCTGGATGTACGGCCATGGGATCGAGCGATCGGCCCCGGCCGGTGGCTCGACGAACCCGAGCGGGTGGTCCGGGAAGATCGCGCGGCGGACGGCGACCTCGGCGATGGCGCGGGCGCCGGCGTTCGGTTCATCGGTCAGCCACGGTGGCAGCGCGCCAACCACGATCTGGTCGGGCGAGAGGCCATCCCCCCGGGCCAGCGTGACGCCCAGCAGCTGGAGCGCCAGGGCCCGCCCGGCCCGGGTGGCCGGGTCGGACGGCACGCCCGAGGCGAGATCCGGTGCGACGACGAGCGGCCCCGGTCCGACCAGGATCGCCGTCCCGGCACGGTTGGCCAGCCGGTGGGCAAAGGCGTGATCGGCCAGGGCGCGGTCGGGCTCGACGGCATTGGCGACGATCTCGGCCATCGCATCCGAAGCGATCAGGTCGATCCGCTCGAAGGCCGCGACCACGGCGCCCTCGGGCGCCCCGAGCGCCGGCGCGACGGTGCCCAGCCGCACATACGCGCGCCGCCTGGCCGCGGCACGATCGACCGCGCGACGCAGCCGGGCGATGGCGCGCTGGCTCCCGGTCGGGGCGGATTCGCTGGCGTCCAGGTCGGCCGCCCGCGCGCCGTGCGGCTGCCAGGACGGGACCTCGAGGCCGGCGTCGATCATCCGGTCGGCCAGCTCTCGCCCGATCGGCACCTCGATCCGGATGAGGTCGATCCCGGCCGCGATCAGGTTGGCCGCCTCCTGGAGCGCCGCATCGACGTCGGGTGCGCGCAGGGTCACGCCGAGCCAGGGCCGCTCGGCCTCGCCCAGCATCCCGACCGTTTCGAGTCGGACCGTCCGTTGGGCGTCAATCCGGTCGACGGCCGCGGCACCCAGGCGGGCGGCCTCGGCTTCGGCGACTGTCCGCCGGTCGTGCTCGCGCAGGAGCTCGCTTTCGAGCGCCAGGTCGATCGCGCCCGAGGCGATGTCCATCGCCAGCTGTTGCGGCTCGAGGTCGTACTCGAGGAGGGCCATCGCGAACGGCAGCGCGATGCCGGAGCCGAGCGCCCCCGGCGCGCCGCTCAGCCAGCGATCGATCGTGGCACCGGCCAGCGGGCGCCCGGCCGCATCGAGCCCGGTCACGCCGAAGAGACGCAGGATCGCCCGTTCCTGGCCGATCGTGGTCGACGCCCGCGCGCGAGCGCCCCAGGCACCGGCAAGCGCCTCGGCCTGACCGACGAGCCGGTCGAGCGACCCCCAGTCGGATGTCATGCCGGTAGGTCTACGGGGAGCGACGACGGCACGGGCGACCTCATCTGTCGGCCACCGGGACCCTCGGCGGGGGAGGCCTGTCGCCAGTATGCCGCGCTCCGTCGGGCATCACCCACCGGGTTCCGGCCCGGTCCGAGCCTGGTGGCCGATCCAGACGTGGCCGTCGGCGAACCGCTCGGCCTTCCAGATCGATGCGCGCGCCTTCGTCTCGTCGATCGCATAGCGCGCCGCCTCGAACGCCGCATCGCGATGGGGCGCGACGGCCACGACCGCGATCGAGATCTCGCCGAGCGGGACCTCGCCGAGCCGGTGGACGATCGCCAGGCGGTCGACCCCGAAGCGGGCCTCGATCTCATCGGCGATCGCGCCAAGCGTCCTGAGGGCGAGCGATTCGAGCGCCTCGTACTCGAGCGACTCGACCTCACGCCCGGCGTGTCGCGCGGCCTCCGCCTCCTGGCCCGGCGCCGGCGTCCCGGGTGTCGAGCGGGTCCGGCCGAGGAAGCCGACGACGGCGCCATCCTCGGAACGGGCCAGCGCCTCGCTGAGCTCGACCAGGACGGCGCTCGAGAGCGGGCCAGCGCGCAGCTCGAGGATCCGCGATCGGCCGCTCGGTTCGGCGTCGTCGCCGTCCGGCCCGTCGTCGCGCTCTGACCCGTCGCTGCCCC
>JBBQVJ010000157.1:0-4746 GCA_038211705.1 Candidatus Limnocylindrales bacterium
CATGACCGAGACGCCGCCCGGGCCGACCGCTGCGGCGCGCGAGCCGGCCGCCCGGGCGCCCGAACCGGCCCCGAATGCGCCGGAACCGATCGAAAGCTCGATCACGCTGCTCATAACGGCCCTCACGACAGGCGGACGCATCTTCGGGCGGGCTGTCAGCCGGATCTCCGTCGAGGGCGCTATCGACGAGATCCCGCGCGAGGGACCACTCATCCTGGCCGCCAACCACGCCTCGAACCTCGACGCCATCGTGCTCGGCTCGTGGCTGATGCCCAAGCTCGGGCGGCGGATCCACTGGCTGGGCAAGAAGGAGCTGTTCGATTGGCCACTGGTCGGCTGGGCGGCGGCCAACGGCGGTGTCCACCCGGTCGATCGCGGCGCGGTCGATGTCGAGGCGTTCCGGCTGGCCCGCCGGATCCTCGATGAGGGCCATATCCTGTTTGTCTTCCCAGAGGGGACGCGCAGCCCGAACGGCGCGCTCCATCAGGCCCAAGATGGGGCCGCGGTGCTCGCTATGCGCACGGGCGCCCCGATCGTCCCGCTCGGCATCGCCGGCTCGAACCGGGTCTGGCCGAAAGGGCAGAGGCTGCCGCACCCGGGCGGCCACGTGACGGTCCGCGTCGGGCGCCCGTTCCGACCCCTCGAGCTGATCCCGCCGGGCACGGACCGGCGAACCGGCAAGGGCCTTGTGACGACCATGATCATGGACCGGATCGCGGCCCTGCTGCCACCCGCCCAGCGTGGTGTCTACGGCGGCCCGGCCGCGAGCCCGGCCGCGAGCTCGGCCACCAGCCCAGACGGTGGCCCGGACGCGAGCCCGACCTCCTCGCCCCCCGCCGATGTGGGTGCCACGCACCACTGACGGCTCGACGCCCAAGTTCGGGCGCGGCCGGGGGCTGTTCGCCGCGCTCCGTGGGTGGAGCGCACCCCAACGAGGCCAACCGACCGACACGAGCACCATTACGGGCCTGGTGGTGATTCACGCCCACATCGGCGATCCGACGATCGCGAGCCGGCCGGCGCGCTCGGGTCGGGAGCCTGAGGGAGGGGCCTGAAGCGGACCCCGTGCGATAATCGACGCATGGGTATGGTCGAAGAAGTTCGAATCGCGAAGCGCACCGGCTTCTGCTATGGCGTTCGCGAGGCGATCGACAAGGCCAAGGAAGCCTCGGCTGCCGGCAAGTCGACGCACACCCTCGGCCAGGTGGTCCACAACGAGGGCGTCGTCCGCGACCTCCAGGATCTGGGCATCCAGACCGTCGAATCGCTCGACGATGTCGACCACGGCGCCGCGGTCGTCATCCGCGCCCACGGCGTCCGGCCGGACGTGATGCGTCGGGCCGAGGAGCGCGGCCTCGAGGTCATCGACGGCACCTGCACCTGGGTCATCCAGGAACAGCGCGAGCTGGTCAAGCTCGTCGAGGACGGCTATACGATCGTCCTGCTTGGCACGCCCAAACACCCCGAGGTCGTCGGTCTGCTGGGCTTCGCGCCCGACGCGATCGTTGTCGACGACGAGGAGGAATGGGAAGCCGCCATCCCGCGCCGCAAGCGGATGGCGCTCATCTCGCAGTCGACCCAGCCGCCCTGGAAGTTCGAGCGCCTGGCGGCCTTCATGGTCTCGCGGGCCCATGAGCTCAAGATCGTGAACACGGTCTGCCCGGTCACGATCCGGCGCCAACAGGACACCCTCGAGGCGGCCGGCGAGGTCGACCTGATGGTCGTCGTCGGTGGCCGGTCGAGCGCCAACACCAAGGAGCTGACCCGGCTGTGCGAGATCGCCGGCACCGCCGCGATCCAGATCGAGAGCGTCAGCGACCTGACCGATCCCGCGCCTTTCGCGACGGCTCGGATCGTCGGCGTGACCGGCGGGACCTCGACACCGATCGAGGACCTGCGCGACGTCACCCAGCGGATCTACGAGATGGCCGGCACGCCCCGGACGAGCGCTCGCGCCGCCGAGCTTGCCACGGCCGCCCTCGACCAGGCCGCCACCCCGGACGGCCGGACGACGTCGGTGCCGACGCCGACCAGGACCGACCAGCAGGTCGCCGCGTCCGGCGCCGCCTGACTCGTGTCCATCGGACGGGGCGGGCTCCCGGTCGTCGCCATCGTGGGACGACCCAATGTCGGAAAGAGCACGCTGTTCAACCGCATCCTCGGCCAGCGCACGGCCATCGTCGAAGATCGCGCCCGGACGACGCGTGACCGGCTCTACGGCGATACGGAGTGGAATGGGCGACGGTTCGTGGTGGTCGATACCGGCGGGCTCGAGCTCGATCCGGACGATCCGATCGAGGCCCGCGTCCAGGAACAGGCCCGGCTCGCGATCGGCGAGGCGGACACCATCCTGTTCGTGGTCGACGCGATGACCGGGATCACCCCGGCCGACCTCGAGGCGGCGCGCATCCTGCGACGGGCGACGGCGCCAGTCATCGTCGTGGTCAACAAGGCCGACAACGAGAAGCGCGAACTCGACGGTGCGGAGTTCCACTCGCTCGGCTGGGAGGAGACCTACCAGATCTCCGCCACGCACGGGCGTGGGACCGGCGACCTGCTCGACGCCGTCGTCTGGGCGCTTCCGCCCGAGAGCGAGCAGGAACTGGCGCGCAAGGCGCGCGAGGCGGAGGCCGAAGCGTGGGCCGACGAGGTCGCCGCAGGCCATCTCGATCCGTTCGTCGTCGGCGACCCGGAGGCGGGCGACGCCGATGGCGAGGGCGAGAGCGACGGCGCCGACGGCTCCACGATCGATCCGACCGACCTCGAGGCGCGCCGCTGGGACGCCGCGATGGCCGCCGAGAAGGTCGGCGAACCGGCTGCCATCGCCTTTGTCGGCCGGCCCAACGTCGGCAAGTCGAGCCTGCTCAACGCGCTGCTCGGCGAGGACCGCGCGATCGTCTCGGAGGTGCCGGGCACGACCCGCGACGCGATCGACACGCGGCTCGCCTGGGGCCGCAGTGAGGTCGTGCTGATCGACACGGCCGGCATCCGGCGCCGCGGCAAGGTCGCCTCGGGGCCGGCCGCGGAGAAGTACTCGACCCTGCGCGCGCTCCACGCCCTGTCGCGGGCCGACATCGCCGTGCTGGTCATCGACGCCGTGGAGGGGCTGACCTCGCAGGACGCCCACGTCGCGGGCTACATCATCGAGGAGGGCAAGGGCCTCGTCATCGCGGTCAGCAAGTGGGATCTCGTCGAGGAGAAGACCGACCGGACCTTCGACCAGTACGTCGAGTGGATCCGGAACGAGGTGCCGTTCCTCGATTTCGCCCCGATCGTCTCGATCAGCGCCAAGACCGGCCAGCGCGTCGGGCGCGTGCTGGAGGCCGCCATCGACATCTGGGGCGAGCGTCGCAAGCGGATCTCGACCGGTGAACTCAACCGGGTCCTGATGGCCGCCACCGATCGGACGCCACCGCCACCGGTCCGCGGCCACCGCCCGAAGCTTTTCTACGCGACGCAGGCCGCGGTCGCGCCGCCGACGTTCGTCTTCTTCGCCACGGACGCCTCGGCCGTCCACTTCAGCTACCGGCGCTACCTCGAGAACCGGCTGCGCGAGCAATTCGGGTTCGACGGGACACCGATCCGGCTCATCTTCCGCGATCGCACGTCGGTCAAGCTGCCACGCCGCAAGAAGCTGCGGAGCGCGCCGACCCGCAAGGCGCCAGGTCGCGGCGGGAACGCCGCGCGGGCACGCAAACCGGGCTGATGGCCGGGCCGCGGGTCGCCGTGGTCGGCGCCGGCGCGTGGGGGACGACGCTGGCCCGGGTCATCGCGCGGATGGAGCCAGTCACGCTCCTGTGTCACTCGCCGGAGACGGCGGCACGGATCGTGGCGACCGGGCGAAATGAGGCCCGGCTCCCCGGTGTTGACCTGCCCCGGACGCTTGTCGCCACGGCCGATCCCGCGGCGTTGGCCGACGCGACCGACCTGGTGCTGTTCGCGACCCCCTCCATGCATCTGCGATCGACGGTGGCGACGGTCGCGCCGCACCTCGACCCCGCGGCCGATCTCCTGTCCGTGGTCAAGGGCCTCGAGCGCGGCACGCTCCTGCGGATGAGCCAGGTCGTCGCTGAGGCCGCGGGCGTGCCGGTCGAGCGGATCGCGGCCCTGTCGGGGCCCAACCTCGCCGCCGAGGTGGCGCGCAACCTGCCGGCCTCGGCCGTGGTGGCCGCGGCCGACATCGAACTGGCAGAGCGCGTCGTCGCGCGGCTGGCCCGCCGCCGGTTCCGGCTCTATGTCAACGAGGACATCCTCGGCGTCGAGCTGTGTGGCGCGCTCAAGAACGTCGTTGCCATCGCGGCCGGCGCCGCCGACGGCCTAGGCTTCGGCGACAACGGCAAGGCCGGGCTGCTGACCCGCGGGCTGGCCGAGATGACCCGGCTCGGGATCGCCGCCGGCGCCAACCCGCTTACCTTCGCCGGCCTGGCCGGGATGGGCGACCTCATCGCGACGGCGGGGTCGCACCTGTCACGCAACCACCGCCTCGGCGAGGAGCTGGCGAAAGGCCGCACCTGGGCCGAGATCGAGGCGACGCTCGGTGGCACGGCGGAGGGCGCATACACCGTTCAGGCCGCGCTCGCCCTCGCCGAACGCTACGGTGTCGAGATGCCGATCGCCCGCGAGATCGCCAAGGCCCTGTTCGAGGGCAAGAGCGTCCAGCGCTGCCTGGTCGATCTGTTGGCCCGCGAATCCAAGGACGAGCTGGCCGACTACGGCCGCTGGGTCGCCTCCCTGGGGGAGTAGGGC
>JBBQVJ010000158.1:0-4619 GCA_038211705.1 Candidatus Limnocylindrales bacterium
AAGACCCGAGATCACATCAAGGGCCGTTCGCTCCTCCGCCGGTCGCTTCGGGCGCTTCGTTGCCACGCCAGGCTCCCGTCTCACCACGATCGCCTGGCACGGCCCGAGCCCGACGGGACGTGATCGGCATCCCGGTGTCGATACTTCCGTCGGGCCGGCGAAGTCCCCGGCCTCGCCCGTCGACGCTCGATGCGCAGTGGAGGCCCCGATGTCCCGACCGACACCCGACCTCGACCCGGCACGTCCGATCCCGCCTTCTGAGCAGCCGGCGCGGCTGGCCGCCCTGGTCGCTGCGGTCCGTGCCCGGACCGACCTCGTGCCGGAGATCGGGATCGTCCTGGGCTCTGGTCTCGGCGGGCTCGCCGACGATCTGGAGGAGCCGGTCGCGATCCCGTTCGCGGAGATGCCCGGCTGGCCAGCGGCGACGGCACCGGGACATGCGGGGCGGCTGCTCCTCGGTCGACTCGGCGGTCGACCCGTGGTCATGCTCCAGGGTCGGTTCCACATCTATGAGGGCAATGACCCGGGGCTCGTCATCCAGCCCGTCCTGCTGTTCAAGGCCCTCGGCGCGAGGATCGTGGTCCTGACCAACGCCGCCGGCGGGCTCGACCCGTCGTTCGGCCCCGGGACGCTCATGGTCATGCGCGACCACATCAACCTGACCGGTCGCAGCCCGCTCATGGGACCCAACGCCGACGAGCTCGGCCCGCGCTTCCCGGATCTCACCGACGCCTGGGCCCCCTGGCTGCGCGATCGTCTCCACGCCGCCGCCGCTGCCGAGGGGATCGAGCTCGAGGAAGGCATCTACGTCGGTCTGACCGGCCCGACCTACGAGACCCCGGCCGAGGTGCGAATGCTGGCCGGTCTGGGCGGCCATGCCGTTGGGATGTCGACCGTGCTCGAGTGCATCGCGGCGCGCTGGGTCGGCCTCAAGGTCTGCGGCGTCTCGCTGGTCACGAACGCGGGCGCCGGCTATTCGGGCGAGCCGCTGACCCACGAAGAGGTCCTGGCCGCCGGCGCGGTCGCTGGCCCGCGGCTGGCACGCGTCATCCGTCGCTTCGTGACGGAGCTGCCACCCGCCGAATAGGCGCGAACGTGCCGTCCAGCGACGCGCGCTTAGGATGGCGTGATGGACCGGTCATGGCGCCTGGGCCTTCTCGTCCTCGGGCTCCTCGTCGGGCTGCTCGCTGGTGCGCTGATGCCCGCCCCCACCAGCGCCGAGCGCCGGCCGCCGGGGGTGGCGCCGATCAGGCCGCCGAAGGTCGTCAGCCAGGCGCCCTGCCCGGCTTCGGTCTTCACCTGCGTCACGATCGAGGTCCCGCTCGACCACGCCGTCCCGCGCGGACCGACGGTCGAGGTCACCTTCGCCCTTCACGAGGCGACCGCCCGGACCGCAAGGGCGTCTTCGTGACCGCGACCGGCGGCCCGGGGACCAGCGGGATCGACGCCGCGGACCGCTATCTCGCGCTGTTCGACCCGGCGGTCGTGCGCGACTACGACCTCGTCTTCTTCGACCAGCGGGGCGTCGGGCGGTCGATGCCGTTCCGCTGTCCCGAGGCGTCACTGACGTTCTTCACGACCGCTGACGTGCCGACGCTCGATGCCGAGCGTGCCCTTGCGCACGCGCGCGCGGCCCAGACCTACGCGGCCGCCTGCCTCGCCGAGAGTGGGGTCGACCCGGCGCAGCTGCCGTTCCTGGCGACCCGCCAATCGGTCGACGACCTCGAGGCGTTCCGGATCTGGCTCAAGACCGACAAGCTCGACCTGTATGGGGAGAGCTATGGCAGTCAGTACGCGCAGACCTATGCCGCCGCGCACCCCACCCGGGTTCGCTCGCTCATCCTCGACGGGCCGGTCGACCCGGCGCTGACCGGTCTCGAGTTCTACGCCGAGGATGCCGACGCCGTGGCCGAAGCTCTGGCAGTCACCCTCGACGGCTGCACGGCCGATACGGCCTGCCGCGGCGACGTGGTCGGGCGCAACGCCCTGGCCGCGTTCGACCGGCTGGTGGCAAGGCTCCGGCTCGGGCCGCTGCCGTACGCGTTTGTCGACCGCGCCGGGCGAGTCCACCAGCGCTCGTTCGGGCTGCGCGACCTCGAGACCGCCGCCACGAGCTCGCTCGACGACGCGGCCGGCCGGTTGCAGCTCCAGCGCGCCCTCGCCTGGGCGTCGCGAGGCCGGATGGGGCCGCTGGCTCGGCTGTCTTGGCTGGCGCTTGGTCAGGACCCCGAGACGCTCGAGGCCGTCGATGGTAGGCGATCCTCGGACGCGGCCTACTTCGGCATCGAGTGCACGGACCGGGACTACGGACCGGGGAGCGATCAGCGACGCGCCAGTGACTACCTCAAGGCCGGGGTCGCAGCGAAGGCCGACAAGAAGCGGCTGGGCAGCGTCTTCTACGCGGACATGCCATGCGTCTACTGGCCGGTCCGTCCGTCGATGGCGCCTGCACCCGGACCGCTGACCGCGACGCCGTTCCCGGTCTTCATCCTGGCCTCGACGCCGGATCCCGCGACGCCCTACGCCGGCGCCGTGCGGCTGATGCGCCGACTCGACGACAGTTACCTCTTCGTCCAGCCAGGTGGGCCGCACGTCATCCTTGGTCGGGGTCGGCCCTGTCCCGACGACGCGATCGCGTCGTTTCTGGACGACGGTACGCGCCCCAGCACCCGCTTCGTGACCTGCGACGCGAGCGGTCGCGACGCGTATGTGCCGATCCCGACCGCCAAGGCCGACGACTACCGCGACACGCTGGCGGCGATGCGCGCGGTCGATGACGAGATCAACCACGCCGCCGAATACCGGCGCTGGGACGGCGTCGACCCGCTCGCCTTCGGCTGTTTGTTCGGCGGCTCGATCCGGTACGCGACGGATCGCAAGACGCGCGAGGTCTCGCTCGACGACTGCGCGTTCAGCCAGGACCTGCCGCTGACCGGGACGGCGACCATCGACCTGGCCCCCGCGACCTTCGCCCTGTCGGTGTCGGGGCCGGGCGGGACCGAGCTCGAGTACCGGCGCGATGCCAAGGGCCAGCGTTCGGTCAGCGGCACATACGTCCCGGTGCCACCACCGCCGGCCCGGCATGGCGGTCGATCCGGCGGCCGGGGCCAGCGCGGCGCGGCGGCCGCGGTCCACGGCCCCTGAGTTGACAGCGAGCGCGGCGCCAGCCACGCGCGGATGCGCCGTCCGGTGGCGGCCTATGTGACCGACAAGTCTCGACCAGCGGCTTTGGCTGCGGCCGCCTTGTCCGCCCAGGCCGCCAGGACCCGGTCCTTGTGCGGCCGGATGGGGCAATGCTCGTCGCGGTTGTTGAACTCGTCGCAATAGCCCAGCGGCACGCACTTGGGCGCCAGGAATGAGCCCAAGAACGGCGAGACCGCGAAGACCTCGTGGCGGATGAGCTGGAAGAGCCGCCGGATCTCCCACTGGGCCATCGTGCACAGCCGCAGCCCGGACATGTGGATGAGCGCCCGCAGATTGGTGGTCATGACCAGGTTGGTCCGGGTCGCGTTGGGGAAGACGAAGCGCGCGTCCTCGCCGGGGATCCCAGCCTGGAGCAGCTCCCCGTACAAGCCGAGCGCGCCATCGACCTGTTCCTCGTAGCGCTCGCGCAGTTCCGGGTCGCCCTCCGCGATGGAGTGGGGGAGCATCGTCGCCGCGCCCTTGAACTTGACGTAGCGCTGACTCTGCTGGTCGAACGCCACCCCAGCCCGATGCCGGACGAGCTGATGCGAGAGCGTGCGCGAGACGCCGCTGATGGCGAAGGTGAAGACGACATGCTCGATGGTCGAGCCGTGACCCGATTCGATGACCGAGCTGATGAGCTTTTGCATCTTCTGGGCATCGAAGTCGCCATCGACCGCGCGCCGGAAGATCTCGTCCGGGTCCTGCTCCGAGTAACAGGTCCGGCAGGCGGTATAGATGATCGGGACATAGAACCGCTCGACGATCTCGCGGTTCGGGAAGACCAGCGTCGCCCGCAGACCGAGGTCGCGCCGCCCCGGGTTCTTGGGGATCCCGCTCTTCTCGCGGGCCGGCTCGGACGGGGTGGTCTGGGTCGTCATCGGAATGCGAGTCTACCGGACCCGGCCCGCGGGGACCGCCGCCTCAGTCGGACGTTGTGAGCTCAGTCGCGCCGTCGAGGGCGAACGCGACCGCTTCATCGAGCGTCATCGCGGCCCCTTCGGCGCCGTAGCGGACGAGATCCTCGTCCGGCATCGTCCCTCTGACCCCGGGCCGGATGCCGGCCTCGTAGAGCTCCTCGACATAGCCGGCCAGCCCGGTCCCGGTCAGCGCTGTCAGGTGCCGCGCCGCGCCGCGGAGCCGGGCCGCTCGGGGCAGGTCGCCGTCGGCCACGGCCACGGAAGACAGATCGTCGAGGGTGAGCGTGATCCCGGCGGTGTCGCTCGCGGCATAGAAATGGCGGATGGCGTGGGTGATGTGCTCGCGCGCCTCGGCCATCTCGCCTTTGCGCAGCAGGCCCGTCCCGAGCATGTGCAGGCTCCATGCCTCCATCGTCCGGTCGCCGAGCGAACGAAAGATCTCGAGCGCCTGGCGGATCTCGGCCACCCCGTAGTCGTCGTATTCCTGGAAGTAGCGGTAATTGCCCAATCCCCACA
>JBBQVJ010000159.1:0-4597 GCA_038211705.1 Candidatus Limnocylindrales bacterium
TTTGGTTCATCGCCTGGTGGTCGTGCGTCGCGTCGAAGACTCATCGGGTCAAGGATGGTATTCGAGGTCGGGTCCCATGCGCTCGCGCAGGAACATCGAGTGATGGCGTTCGAAGATCCATTCGCCGGCCCGGTGGCCGAGTGCGCGGGTGGCCTCGTCGGCCTCGAGCTTGTCGAGGGTGGCGTAGTCGGGCAGGTCCAGCAGGATCACGTTGTCGAAATCCCAGCCGTGGGCGACGTTGTACCAGCCGATGAAGCGAATCCCGAATCTCTCCTCGTAGTCCTTCACCTGCCGGGGGAAGATCGTGCGCATGAAGAACTTGAAGAACGGGTCACGGCCGCGGCGAACGGAAAAGTAGGTCGCGAGCACGGGCACCGATGCGGTCCTCCCTGGGCGAACGGTTCGTCCGGGCGCAGGCGCCCGACGGCTATTGTCGCACGGGGCACTCAGCCGGGAGTCTCGTCGTCGGGCGGGGCGGACTTGGACGCGTCGGGCTCGACCTCCGGCGGCGTGGCGGCATCTTCGAGCTCGCCGACCGTCTTCGAGTCGCTGGCCAGCGGCCGGCGGCGACCGCGCCGGTCGGCCGACACCAGACGGAGGAGGAAGATGATCGTCTGGCCGGTGACCAGGAGCAGCCCGATGACCGCGAATAGCAGCGCGGCGCTGATCGCCGGTGGCCACTGCCAGACGACCGACAGCGGTGTCAGGACGATGAAGAAGACGAGCACGACGAGCTGGATCCGGAAGCAGCCGAGACCTGGGCCACGCTCCGGGGTGAGGTCGTCGCCGCGGTACTGGACCGGCCCCGTCGGGCGGGGACGACGCGGTGGGGTCGGGTCGACGCGCCGATCGATGGGCGGGTCGGGCGCGGGATCGGGTGCCTGGTCGGGGTCGGCGGTCTGGTCGGTCACGGGGCGCAACGATACGGGAGGTGGCGCAGACGCGTCCCCGGGCTGGCGTCAGTCCAGGCGCATGATCGATTCGAGGACACCGTCGTCGGCGACTTTCTCGCCGACGTGGACGAACCCGCAGTGCTCGAGCACGCGTCGCGAGCCGACGTTGTCGATGGCCACGTGGCCCGTGATCGGGCGCTCCGGAATCTCCTCGAGCAGCAGCCGGAGCGCGGCCGTGGCATAACCCCGGCCCCAGGACTCGCGTTCGACCCAGTAGCCGACCTCCCGCTGCCCGTCCGCCAGCCAGCTGACGATGTCGCCCACGACGACGTCATCGACGACGATCGTGCGCGTCACGACCGTCGGGTCGGCCCGGATCGTCGCCCAGTGCGCGTAGAACGCGCCGGGCGCGCGGGTCGGGAAGGCGGCCATCGCGGCTGCGACCGGGTCGTCCTGGTGCGCCAGGAAGATCGGCAGGTCGGCGTCCTCGACGGGTCGGAGGCGGACGCCGCTCGGCTCGGTCACGCCGCCGGCGGCGGATCGTTGGCCAGACCCGGCACGATCTCGACGCCCGGCAAGGCCCGCAGGATGGCCGGCGAGGCGATGACCTTCCACGACCGCGACCCACCGCCAAGCACGATCCGTTCGCGCTCCATCACCCGCGCGTCGACCCAGATCGGCAGTTCGGGCGGCAGCCCGAAGACGGTCACGCCGCCGATCTGCATCCCGGTCAGCGCCGCCGTCTCGTCGGCCGGGGCGAACGAGGCCTTGCGCGTGCCCAGGCGGTCGCGAACGGTCCGGTTGACGTCGAGCCGGAAGGGCGCCAGCGTCACGCAGGCGGCGAACCGGGGCGGGTCGGACTTGCCGATCACGACGATCGTATTGGCCGATTCCTCGGGGGCGAACCCGTAGGCGGCACAGAACGCGGCCGTGTCGGCCAGGGCCGGGTCGCACGGGAATAGCTCGTACGGCACGCCGAGCCCGCGCAGGTGCGTGTCGAGCCAGTCCCGGGTCGCGTCGTCCGTCACCCGGCCACCATAGCCGAGGACCACGGACCAGACCGGGCGACGGCGGACTGGGCCGGGCGACGGCGTGGTCCACCCGGCCGCTACCATCGGCCTCGATGACCGACCCCCTCGCGCGCTTCGCCTGGCATCCCGAACCCGAGCTCATCGGCTACGGCGATGCGGCCACGTCGCGTGCCGCGATGGAGCGCCTGGGCGCCGACACCTGGGCCGCCGCCCTCGACTTCCTGTACGACCACGCCGCGCATCGGGCGATGGGCGACCCGGCCCCGTACACGGCCCTCCGCGCGGCGTTCTTCGGCGCCTCTGGCGGTCCGGCGTCTGCCCCCCTCTCGCCTGCCCCGATCGCATCGATCCTCGACGAGTTCCGTGGCCGGCTGGCGGGTGGCCAGATGAACGCGCAGCACCCGCGCCAGTTCGGCTACTTCACGCCGCCGCCGCTACCGGTCTCGATGATGGGCGAGCTGCTGGCGCAGATGACCAACCAAGGCGTCGATGTCTGGCATTGCGGCCCGCTCGCGACGTTCGTCGAGGAGGAGGTCGTCCGCTGGCTGTGCGATCTCATCGGCTATGCGACCGGGTCGTTCGGGTTGCTGACATCGGGCGGGGTCATGGCCAACTTCATGGGAATGGCGCTGGCCCGGGACCTCCACCTCGGACGGGTCCTGGGCGCGGGCGCGGCGCCTCGCGGCGGACGGCTCGACGGGGTGCGCGTCTACACCTCGGACCAGACGCACTTCTCGATCGCGCGGGCGCTCGATCTGCTGGGTTTCCCGCCCGAAACGCTCGTCGTCATCCCGTCGGACGATCGATTCCGGTTGCGTGGCGCGCCGGTCGCCGCGGCCGTCGCCCGCGACCGCGCCGCGGGCCTGATGCCGTTCGCCATCGCGGCCGTCGCCGGATCGACGAACACGGGCTCGGTGGACCGGGTCGGCGAGTTGGCCGACGTCGCCGCGGCCGAGGACCTGTGGCTCCACGTCGACGCGGCCTACGGGGGCGCCGTGCGCCTGTCGGCCCGCGACGGCGATCGGGTGACCGACCTGGACCGGGCGGATTCGGTCACGGTCGACCCGCACAAGTGGTTCTTCCAGGCGTACGACATCGGTGGCCTGCTGGTCCGCGACGGAGCGCATCTCGCCCAGACATTCGGCGGCCGCGCGCCGGAGTACTACCGCGGTGGTGAGACACCAGCGGGCGGAGATCACGACCGTGCCCGGCACAGCGACCACGACGACCATGGCGAGCAGCTCAACTTCTACAAGCTCAGCTTCGAAGGCACCCGCCGCTGGCGGGCGCTCAAGCTGTGGATGTCGTGGAAGCACCTCGGCACCGAGGGCTTCGCCCGCCTGATCGAGGCCAACGATGACCTCGCCGCCCTCCTCGCCCGCCGCTGCGCCGAGTCCGATGACTTCGAGGCGATACCGGAGACGCCGGAGCTCTCGGTCGTCTGCTTCCGCCACCTGCCGAACGGCCGCGCGGCGGCGCTTGCGCTCCCGCCGAGCGAGCTCGATGCCCACCAGGACCGGCTCCAGCGCGCCCTCGAGGTCGACGGCGACGGCTGGCTCACGACGACCCGACTGCGAGGCGCGACCTACCTCCGGGCCGGGATCGTCAACTACCTCTCGACCGAAGCGGACATCGACCGTCTCCTCGCGACCCTCCGACGCCTCGCGACCGAGGGCGCTTGATCCAGGCCTCAGCCAAAGGTGTCGCGCAGCGGGGCGGCGACCTCGGTTGCCAGTCGGCGGATCCCGTCAGCGCCGCCGCGAGCGGCCGTCGTGAGCAGGATCTCGGCAGCGCCGGCGCGCCCGTAGGCGATAGCCAGCTCGGTCGTCCGGCGTCGGCCGTATCGGCCCTCGGGGATGATGATCTGGACCGACAGGGTCAACTCGGCCGGGTCGCGCCCGATCTCGTCGCAGGCCGTCCGCAGCCGGTCGCGGCGCTCGATGAAACCCTCGACGGTCCCGTCGAGGTTCGATGCGTAGTTCCAGCCGTCAGCGTATCGGGCCGCGAGGCGGAGGCCGCGCGGTCCCTGACCGCCGAGCCACAGCGGTGGACCGCCGGGTCGGGCGAAGCCTGGCTCCATCGTGGCGCGGTCGAGCCGGAACGGGTGCGCGTCGAGGGAGACGCCCGGCGCGGGCCGCGCGTCGTCGCTGAACAGGGCTTTCAGGACACGGACGGTGGCCTCGTAGCGGTCGAACCGTTCGCGCATCGGCGGCAGCTCGATCCCGAACGCCTGGTGCTCGCCGAGATGCCAGCCAGCGCCGAGCCCGAGGATAAACCGGCCGCCGGTCACGTGATCGAGGGTGAGCGCCTCCTTGGCGAGGACGGCGGGGTGCCGGAATGTCGCCGACAGGACCGTCTGCCCGATCGACTTGCCAGGCACGAGGTGGGCGAGCGCGGCGAGCGTCGTCATCGACTCGAAGCTAGGACCGCCACGCTCCAACCCTGGATCGGTCAGGTGGTCATTGAGCCAGCCTGAGTCGAAGACGTCGTGCTGGCCAGCTTCGGCCCAGGCGGCTTCCAGGCTCGCCCATTCGGTATTCTGCGGCGAGGTCCGGAAGCCGATCCTCATCAGGACCCGGGATTGGCCGCGCCGTCCGCCCGCGCCGCGCCGATCCGCGCACGGCTGTACGCGACGAGGTCGTCCCCTTCGGCCGGCGACGCCAACGCCGACAC
>JBBQVJ010000160.1:0-4535 GCA_038211705.1 Candidatus Limnocylindrales bacterium
GCGCGCTGGGCGCTGGTCGGGGCCATCCCGCTGATCCCCGGGCTGGCCGCCGCCGGGCCGATCAAGCCGGGTGGGCTGCTGGGTGCTGCATCATCGAGCGGCCGGCTGCTCGAATCGACCGAGTTCGCGGTCGCGGGTGCCACGCCGCTCGTGGCCCTCTCCACCGACTCGAGCCCGTATCTCTTCCCGTTCGCGCTCTGGATCGGGCTGATCCTGGTGGCGGGCCGGTTCACCGTCCGTCCGCTCGCTCGGCTCGCCACGCGAGCGCAGCTCCAGCGCGATCTCATCGTCGCGGCGACCGAAGCCGAACGGGCGCGTGTCGCGGCCGACATCCACGACGATGCGCTCCAGGAGCTGACGCTCCTCGTCCAACGCCTCGATTCGGCCGGCGACGCCGAGGGCGCCGACATCGCGCGGACGGTCTCGGACCGATTGCGGGCGATCTGCGGCGACCTGCGGCTGCCGATCCTCGATGATCTCGGGGTCGGCCCCGCGCTCGACTGGCTCGTCCTGCGCATCGAGCGACTGGCCGGCGGCGAGGTCCGACTCGAGCGGTCGGACGACGCCAGGGCACCGGCCGACGTCGAGCTGGCCTTCTTCCGGGTCGCGCAGGAGGCGCTGGCCAACGCCGTCAAGCATGGCCGCCCGCCGATCGTCGTCCGTTTTGCGTCGACGGCGTCCGGCGTCTCGCTCTCGATCGACGACGCGGGACCGGGCATCGCCCCCGACGCGGGTGAGGAGGCCGAGCGATCCGGCCACTTCGGCCTGCTCAACATGCAGCAACGGGCCGAGGCGATCGGCGCGATCCTCGATGTCCGGCGCTGGCCGACCGGGGGGACGCACGTCGCGCTCGAATGGCGGGCGCCCTGACGCGCGACCCGCGCGAACACGGCACCTCGGTCACGGCGGCGGTGTCCGACCGCCCGATCCGAGTCGGCGTGGTCGACGACCATCCGGTCGTGGGGGAGGGGACGGCGGCGCTGCTCCGGACGCAGCCCGATCTCGAGGTCGTCGGGGTCGCGGTCTCGCTCGCGGCCGCCCGCGACGCGGGTCTGACCGACGCCGACGCGGTCGATGTACTCCTGCTCGATATCCGCCTGGGCGCCGACAGCGGGCTGCGGCTCCTCTCGGACGCGACACCGACCGGTCGACCGGCCGGGCCACTGCCCGCGGTCATCGTCCTGACCGCCTACGACTACCCGCAATACGCGGAGGCGGCGCTGAGCCTCGGAGCCGCCGGGTTCGTGCTCAAGACGGCGCCACTGACCGAGCTGGTCGACGCGATCCGGCGGGTGGCGGCGGGCGGTCTCGCGTTTGCGGTGCGGCCGCGGACGACCGGGCGCGCCCACCTGACCGCTCGCGAGCACGACGTCGTCCGGCTGGTGGCCGATGGTCGCAGCAACGACGAGATCGGCGTCAGTCTGGGGATCGGCGCCAAGACCGTCGAGACGCACCTGTCGCGCATCTTCGAGCGGTTCGGCGTCTCTTCCCGGACCGAGCTCGCCGCGCGGGCGGTCCGCGAGGGCTGGCTGGACGTGCCGCCCGGCGGCTGATCCGGACCGCCTCCACGCTCATCCCCAGACGATGCAAGGGCGGCCTGTGGCTGCCAGCCACCACGCGTGACTCGAATCAACGACGCCGGCCTGATGGACGCCGCGATCTGGCCGCTCGGACGCCAATCGGTGGCCGTCAACCACGATCGGACGGCGTTTCGGGCGCATGGGACGCCTTCGAGCCCTGAGCGTGGCTGGCAGGCACATCCGGCGGGCGACGCAGATCCCACCGGCGACGCCGATCGCGCATCGACCCCGATCGCGCGGCACATCCGGCCGGCACACGACCCGATCGCGCCAACACGGGACCCGATCGCGCCGGCACAGGACCCGATCGCGCCGGCCCGGCGCTTGCCCAGCTCCTGACCCAGTCCGCCGCCCAGGAACGCGGCTACGATGATGTCGTGCCCAATCTCGCCTTCCCGCGGCCCATCCCCCGTCCCCGTGGCCGGCATCCGGTCGACCCGGCCGACGTCATCGCCGATGCCCCGGTCGCGACACCCGACATCATCGAGGCGGCGGGCATCCGCTGGATCCACATCGAGTCGCCGCGCACGGCCGATCGCGACTGGCTCGAGGCGAACTTCGAGTTCCACCCCCTTGACTACGAGGACGTCTACTCGCGCAACAACCGGTCCAAGCTCGACCAGTACGACGACTACGTCTTCATCGTGCTCCAGTTCCCGTTGTTCGAGAAGGAATCGGGTAGGATCCTGACCGCCGAGCTGGACCTGTTCATGGGTCCCGACTACCTGATCACGCTGCCAAGCGTGCCGCTCCCCCCGCTGACCGCGATGTTCGAGCGGTACCGCGAGAAGGCCGACCTGCGCGAGGCGACCTTCTCGAAGGGCACCGGCTACCTGCTCTACAAGATCGTCGACACGTCGGTCGATGCGTCGTTCCCGATGCTGCGCAAGATGGCGCTCAAGCTCGACCGCATCGAGGACGACATCTTCGAGGGCCGCTCGTCGGAGATCGTCCGCGACATCTCCGAGGCCAAGCAGGAGATCATCAACTTCCGGCGGATCGTGCGTCCACAGCGAGCGGTGCTGCGCGACCTCGAGCGGACCAAGCAGCGCTACCTCCAGGAAGAGCTCGAGATCTACTTCGACGACATCTCCGACGCGGCCGAGCGGATCTGGGACACGCTCGAGAACTACAAGGAGGTCATCGAGGCGCTCGAGTCAACCAACGAATCGGTCCTGTCGCACCGCCTGAACGACTCGTTCCGGATCCTGACCGCGGCCAGCGTCGTCCTCCTGCCGCTGACCCTCATCGCCAGCGTGTTCGGGATGAACGTGCCGGTCCCAGGCCAGGACCAGGAGTTCGCGTTCCTGGGGATCCTTGTCATGATGGCCCTGATCCTGATCCTGCTGGTCGCCTATTTCCGGCGGCGCGGCTGGCTCTAGGAGGACGGGCGACGCCTGCGGACGCGGATGATCTCGCCCGCCGCGACCAGGAAACTGATCGACGGGATCACGACCGTTGCGTCCGACGCCCGGCACGAGGTCATCCGATGAGTCGATGGCATCGTCCTGATCGCGACCCGCCGCCCAAACCCAGGTTGGTGGAGTCGCCGGACGGCAGAACCCCAACGTCCGGTCCAAGCGCAGCTGGTTCGGCCCTGCGCCGCGTGGCGCTCTTCCTCCCTCGGAATCCTTGGCCGTTTCGTGACAGGTATGCATGGGGGGACTGGTAGGCATGATCCCGGGCCGATTTCGGGGTATCCAGACCGTTTCGTAGCCGTCGCTGAGCGTGAGCGTGTCGATGCGACGCCTCGATCGCCCTTCAGATCGTGACTACTAATCCAGCCACGCATATTTGACAAGGGAACGGAAGGGGACGCGCCTCCGCGGGAGGGAGCGGGCGACGCCGCTCGGTCAGGCGGGCAGGTCGCGCTCCGCGGGCCCGATGTAGTTGACGTCCGGGCGGATCAGCCGGTTGTCGGCGGCCTGCTCGAGGACGTGGGCGGTCCAACCGGCGTGGCGCGACAGCGAGAAGGTGGCCGGGAAGAGATCGGGCGAGAGGCCGACGCCCATCAGGACGGGCGCCGCGTAGTACTCGACGTTGGTCTTGAGGGCTCGTTCCGGGTGCTTCTCGGCCAGGACGCGCAGAACGACATCCTCGACCTCGATGGCGCGCTCGAGCCACTCCGGTCGGTGCTCCATGCCCTCGGCGACCTTGCGGAGGGCGGCGGCGCGCGGGTCGTAGGCTCGATACACGCGATGGCCGAAGCCCATCAGCCGCTCCCCGCGATCGATCGCGCCGCGGACCCAGGCCTCGGCCGACGTCGCGTTCTTCATCTGGCTGAGCTGGTCGACGACCTCGGATGGGGCGCCGCCGTGGAGCGGCCCCTTCATCGTCCCGATCGCGGCGGTGACCGCGGACGCAACGTCGGAGCGGGTCGAGGTCACGACGCGGGCCGTGAACGTCGAGGCATTGAAGCCGTGCTCGGAGCCGACGATGAAGTACGCGTCAAGCGCCCGGGTCGTGCCGGCATCGGGCCGTTCGCCGTTGAGCTGGTAGAGGAAGCCCTCGACGAGATCGAGCGACGGATCGAGCTCGATCGGGTCCTTGCCGGCCCGCAGCCGGGCGAACGCCGCCAGCGCGGATGGCGAGAACGAGGTGAGCGCCCGGGCCTGGTCGATGGTCGGTGGCCAGGGCAGGTCCTGGCTGGCGCCCCAGGCGGAGACGGCGGTGCGCAGGGCGTCCATCGGCTTGGTCGATGCCGGCAGCGCCCGCAGGGTCGCCATCACCGCGTCCGGGATCGGCCCGGTCGCGAGCCGGTGGGCGGGATCCCACTCGCCGGTCCAGAGCAGGTTGGCGACGGCCGGGTACGTGCCAGCCGCGACGAGGTCGCCGATCCGATAGCCGCGATACAGGAGGCGGCCCTGCTCACCATCGACATAGCTGAGGCTGGTCTCCCCGGCGATGACGCCTTCGAGGCCGGGCGAGTAGGGCCGGGCGGGTGAGTCGGAAGCG
>JBBQVJ010000161.1:0-4368 GCA_038211705.1 Candidatus Limnocylindrales bacterium
AACGGCGGCGAGACGTCGCCGGGCCCGGTCGTCACCACCGATGACGAGGTCCGTGACTGGGTCCGGCGCGACGCAGAGACCGCGCTCCATCCGTCGTGCACGGCGCGGATGGGCACGGATGGCGATTCCGTGCTGGATCCGATGACGATGCGGGTCCATGGGCTCGACGGGCTGCGGGTCGTGGACGCCTCGGCGATGCCGTACGTCACCAACGGCAACATCTACGCGCCGGTGATGATGCTGGCCGAAAAGGCCGCCGATCTGATCCTGGGCAACACGCCATTGCCCGCCGAGCCCATCCCGTTCTACCGGCACGTGCCGGAGGCTGCGCGCAGCAGGGCTCGCCCCGTGGTCCGGGCGGGGTAATGAGCCTGCCGTCTGGCCTGACACCGCCTGGTCCCGAGGCGTAGCCTCGTGGTCGTGGCGGCCCGCCCCGGTTCGGAGCACACCCTCGGCCTGCGCGCGAACGCCGGCCAGTTCGCGCTGCTGGTCGGGATCAGCGCGCTCGTCGGTGGGATGGTCGGGCAGGAGCGGGCGATCGTGCCGCTTTTGGCGGTCGATCTGTTCGGAATCTCCACGGCGACGGCAGCCCTTGGATTCCTCGTCGCCTTTGGTCTGACCAAGGCCGTCACCAACCTCGTCGCCGGCGCGTTGGCCGACCGGGTCGGTCGCAAGCCGGTCCTCGTCGCGGGCTGGCTGGTCGGGGTGCCGGTGCCTCTTGTGCTCATCCTGGCCCCGGACTGGAGCTGGGTCGTGGCGGCCAACGTCCTGCTCGGGATCAACCAGGGCCTGACCTGGTCCACAACGGTCCTGATGAAGATCGACCTCGTCGGGCCGAAGCGCCGTGGGCTCGCCCTGGGCCTCAACGAAGCGTCGGGCTACCTGGCCGTGGCCCTGACGGCGTTCCTGACCGGGCTCATCGCCCAGTCGGCCGGTCTGCGCCCGGCACCGTTCTTCCTGGGCATCGCGATCGTCGGGCTCGGGCTGGGGGCTTCGGTGCTGTTTGTGCGCGAGACCCACGGGCACGCGCTGGCGGAAAGTCAGGGAGCCGAGGCCACAGCGGCCGGCCCCGGGTGGTTGCTGACGGCCCCGGAACCGCCACCCGCCGCCCGCGACCAAGGCTGGTTCCACCTCGCCTGGCGTAGCACTGTCACCGACCGGAACCTCTCCGCGGCGTCGCTCGCCGGCCTCGTCAACAATCTGAACGACGCCATGGCCTGGGGGTTCCTGCCGATCGTCCAGGCGGCGGCCGGGTTGTCGATCGGCCAGATCGGCCTGCTGGCGGGGGCCTATCCGGCGACCTGGGGCGTGACCCAGATCGCGACCGGTGCGTTGTCCGACCGGGTCGGTCGCAAGCGCCTGATCGTCGCCGGGATGGTCGTCCAGGCGCTGGCGATCGCCTGGATCGGCACTTCGACCGGGTTCGTCCCGTGGCTGGTCGCCGCGGTCGCTCTCGGCCTCGGGACCGCCATGGTCTACCCGACACTGATGGCGGTGGTCGCCGATGTCGCCGAGCCGCGACGGCGCGGCGCGGTCACCGGCGTCTATCGATTCTGGCGCGACCTCGGCTTCGCGATCGGTGCCATCGCGGTCGGGACGCTCGCGGATCGGTTCGATGCCCCGACGGCGATCCTCGTCGTCGCCGGGCTGACCGCGGCGTCGGGCCTGATCGTAGCGATCAGGATGCGGGAGACGCGCCCGGGCGGGTGACTCGTCGGACGACCTGGCCGCCGCCCGACAGATGTCCATGCCCGGACCCGGCGGGCGTCGGCGGCCCTGGGTACGCCCGCTCGGCGACGATCGGGGTGTACCCCCAGACCCCACGACCGACAAGGAGCCCCCGCATGGAAGCCTGCCGCACCGCCCGGACCTCGACGAGGGCGTTGACTTCGACGCCTTCGAAGCCGCCCTCCACGGCTCGATGATCCTGCCCGGCAGCCCCGGTCCACATCAATCCGGAGCGGCGGGTCGCCTGGGCGCAGCCGGGCCTGACCGCGTTCGAGTACACCGCGGAGGGCTCGTCGGCTAGCGCTTCGCCTTGGCCTTGGGTGTCTTGGGCGGCAGACTTGCGCCGTACGCGACCGCGCGCCCGACCCAGTGGCGGATCGCATCGTCGTCGGCGATGACCGCGGGCGGCAGGAGCGCATAACCCGTCATCGGGCGGCCGGGCATCGGCTCGAACGGGGCGGCGCCGTCGAGCGCCAGGACCTCGGCCAGCTCGGCGCCACCGAGCCGGACGTTCCAGGATGACCCGAAGAGCCCGGTGACCATGTTGCCGCCGACGGTGAGGCTCGGATAGCCGAACATCAGGCGTCGCTGGGCGGCGGGGAAGTCGACCGCGACCGAATCGAAGCGCTCGATGAGCTCCGGCGGGGATTTCGAGAATTCAGGCACACACCACCTCCGACCCATACGGTACGCCTCGGGGCTAGGTCTCCTCGATCCGGCGCCGTGAGAGCCGCGGCCCGTAACGTGGCGGGCGGATGCCGCTCAGCTCGAGGAGGCGTATGACCCGGCCGCGCTGGCCGCGATCCGGCTCGAGCAGCTCGAGCATCCGGGCGTCGTCACCGCGCGGCTCGCCGGCCAGCGCGAAGGCCACGAGGTTGGGCAGATGGAAGTCGCCGACACTCACCGCGTCCGGGTCGCCCAACGCCCGGCCGCCGACCTCCGCCGCCGTCCACGGACCGATCCCGGGTACCGCCGTCAGACGCGCGTAGGCGTCGGGCAGGGGCAGGTCGACGATCGCCTCGAACCAGGCCGCGCGCGACGCGACCCGCCGGATGAGCTCGGCGCGGCGCCGCTCGACGCCGAACGGGTGGTAGCCGTAGTAGGGCAGGCCGGCCAGCGCCGCCGGCGTCGGCAGGAGTCTCAGCCGCCACTCGGGTGGTCCGGGTGCGGGCTCGCCGTGGACGCGGATGAGGCCGGTCAAGGCCCGCCGCGCCTCCTCGCTGGTGACCTTCTGCTCGAGGATGGCCGGCACGAGCGATTCGATCACGGCCGCCGTGCGCGGGATCCGGACGCCCGGGTGGCGGCGAGCGAGATCCGCGATCAGCGGGTGGCCGGCCGGGATCGTCTCGGGGTCGGCGTCCAGCCGGATGAGCGCCGGCACGTCCTCCAGCGCTCGGTCCGCGCCGGGGCCGAAGGCCTCCGCCCGGACGGTGTCGCCGGCGTGGAGCAGGGCGATCGTGGCGGGTCCGTCCGGGGTCCGCAGGGCACGCCACACGCGGCCGGTGGCGAGCCGGATGGTCGGGTCGTACGGGCCGCGGGCGAGGGGCGCGAGCGTCCGCACGAGGTCGAGCGGCGCGGTCACGGGGAAGGTTCGAACGGTCATCGCGCGACGATCGTGCCACGGTCCGGGTTTGGTCACGACCTGCGCTGAAATCCCCAAGACCGCCGATCCGTGGTACGTTCGTACTAGACGTGCGACCCAGAGACGTCGTCGCGAGCGTGGCGCTCATCGCCATGCTCGTCACGGTCGCCGTCCCCGGTTCGGTCGGTTCGAGGGTCCCCAGCCCCGATCCCAGCCTGGACCCCGACCTCTTCCACAAGGTTGAGCTCGCGGCGCTTGCGCGCGGGACGGCGGTGACGATCCAACCCCAGGATCCAGATGCCCGCTCGGCCGGCGCACTGGACGCGACCACCGCCCTCGTGGATCCGGCGATCAACGCCGATCCATTCGCGGGATTGGTTCGACCAACCCAACGCGTCGCCAAGCCTGGATCGCTCAGCAAGAGCCCGTGGCATCACGACCGGAACATCTCGTGGTACGGCCCAGGTCTGTACGGGAACGGCACCGCCTGCGGCCAGAATCTGACCAAGACGCTCGTCGGTGTGGCCCACCGAACGTTGCCGTGCGGCACGCTCATCACGTTCCGGTACAACGGGCGGACCCTGACGGTCCCGGTCATCGACCGTGGCCCGTTCGTCTCCGGTCGGACCTGGGACCTGAGCCATGGCGCGTGCGCCAAGCTAGGCCACTGTTTCACCGGCGCCATCGACTGGAAGCTCGCCGGCGGCTGACGTCCGCCCCGCGCAACGAGGCGACGGGCGATGCGGAGGTTGGGCAAGACTGGACCCACGCATAAGCACGGCGGGCGATCCGCCATCGGCGTCATCACCCAGGAGGCCACCTGATGCGGATCCTCGTCATCGGTGCCGGTGGTGTCGGCAGCGCGGTCGTCCCGATCGCCCTCCGCCGTGACTTCTTCGAGCTGATGGTCGTGTCCGACTACGACCTCGCCAGAGCCGAACGGGCCATCGGCCGCTTCCCCGGCGATGACCGGCTGGTCGCGGCGCGCGTGGACGCGTCGCGGCCCGACGACGTCGCGGCGCTCTGTCGGGAGCACGCGATCAGCCATGTCCTCAACG
>JBBQVJ010000162.1:0-4332 GCA_038211705.1 Candidatus Limnocylindrales bacterium
GTTCCAGCCGTGCTCGGGATGACCAGCATCCTCCATCCGTTTCCGTTCGGCCCCGAGCTTCATCGCGACGCGCCATTGGCGTTGCCTATGCCGCGCCCCAGCCGGGCGGCCAGGATCGCGACCGACCGCGCCTCGGCGCGATAGGTCGGGTCGGAGGCGGGCGCGGCTTCGGCGAAGGTGGTGGCCAGGTCGTGGGGCGCATCGAGGCTCGTGTCGACGATCCGCCGCCAGCCGTGGAGCGCCGGGTCGAGCGCCGGCAGCTCGAAGTCGAGCGGCTCCCAGTAGGCGTTGAAGATGAGATGGAGGGCGCCTGGCCCGGCCCGCACGGTGAGCGCCACGCTCCGCGACTCGTCGCTGAAGTCCGGCTGGCCAACCGCCACGCCGCTCCACTCGAGGGACGCGTTGGCCAGCAGGTCGAGCAGGTTCGTCTCGTCCGGGACACCGAGCAGGGTCGTCAGCCGCCGACGCATCCGGATCAGGCCCTTGGTGAACCGCAGGATGTCCGCGTGGCGCTCCGGCCCGGACCAGTCGAACCAACTCGTGGGGTCGTCCTGGCAGTAGGCATTGTTGTTGCCACCCTGGCTGCGCCGGACCTCGTCGCCCATCAGCAGCATCGGCACCCCCAGCGACAGGAGGTTGACGACCAGGAAGTTCTTGATCTGGCGACGGCGCACGGTCTCGATCGCCGGGTCATCGGTGGGTCCCTCGACGCCGCAGTTCCAGCTCATATTGAGGTCGCTGCCGTCGCGGTTGTCCTCGCCGTTGGCGTCGTTGTGTTTGTGGTCGTAGGAGACCAGGTCCTCGAGCGTGAAGCCATCGTGGCAGCTGATGAAGTTGATGCTGGCCTGCGCATCGGGGTGCTTGTGGCCGTAGATGTCCGGGCTACCGAGGAAGCGCTGGCCGAGGTCGCGGACCTTGCCCGGCTCGGCCCGGATGAACGAGCGCACATCGTCGCGGAACCGGCCATTCCATTCGACCCAGCGGTCGCCGACAAAGCTGCCGACCTGGTACAGGCCGCCCGCATCCCACGCCTCTGCGATGAGCTTGGTGCCGGCCAGGACCGGGTCTGTCTCGATCTCCCACAGGATCGGCGGGTCGGCCATCGGTCGGCCGTCCTCGTCGCGTGACAGGACCGCCGCCAGGTCGAACCGGAAGCCGTCGACGTGCATCTCCTCGACCCAGTAGCGCAGGCTGTCGAGGATGAGCCGGCGGACGATCGGGCCGTTGCCCTTGAATGTGTTTCCGGTCCCGGAGAAGTCGGTGTAGGTCGCGCGGTCCTCGGGCTCGAGCAGGTAGTAGTCATCGTTGGCCAGACCACGGAAGCTGAAGGTCGGACCATCGGCCCCGATCTCGGCCGTGTGGTTGTAGACGACGTCGAGATCACCTCGAGGCCGGCTCGGTGGAGCGCCTTCACCAGGTCGCGGAACTCGTCGAGCGGCCCGAGCGGACCCGGCCGGTTGGCGTAGGCGGCATGTGGCGAGAAGAACGAGACCGGCTGGTAGCCCCAGTAGTTGGTCCGGCCGGGTGGCGCCGCCAGCGCATCGAACTGGAAGACCGGCAGCAGCTCGACGGCGGTGATCCCGAGATCGACGAGGTACGGGATCTTCTCCATGAAGCCGGCGTAGGTGCCGCGCAGATCGGGCGCCACGCCCGACCGCGGATCGGCGGTCATCCCGGCCAGGTGCGCCTCATAGACCACCGTCTCGCGCCACGGCCGGGCGAGCGGCTGGTCGCCATCCCAGTCGTAGTCGCGGGTATCGGTCACGACGCTCTTCATCGCGGGGGCCATCGTGTCGGTCACCCCGGCCGGGATACGGCGGTAGCCGCTGGGCATGGCGACGCCACGCCCGTACGGGTCGAGCAGGACCTTGTTCGGGTCGAAGCGGAGGCCATCCTCGGGCGCCCACGTCCCGTGCGCGGCGTAGCCGTAGAGCTGGCCGGGCACGATACCCGGGATGTGCGCGTGCCAGTACTCGCCCGTCCGGTGGACGTGCGGGTCGAGGCTAACGATCCGGGTCGGGACGAGGTCGTCGGCGCCATAGAAGAACAGGATGTCGATGCCGGTCGCACGTTTGGAATAGACCCCGAAATTGACGCCCGTCGGCGACACCGTGGCACCCAGCGGGTGGGCCGTCCCGGGCTCGATCGGGGGCGGCGGATGGAGGCGCGTCAACGACCGTCTCGGTTGATCATCGGGGCGCGTCGCCGTCGTCATCGACCCTACAGCCCGACGCTCGCCTGCATCATCCCGCCATCGGCCACGAACGTGGTGGCCGTGCTGTAGGACGCGTCGTCGGAGGCCAGGAAGCCGACCAGCTTGGCGATCTCCTCGGGCTCGGCGACGCGGCCGATCGGGATGGCGCTCTCGAGCCTGGCCTTGGCGACCGGATCGGACAAGGTCACCTCGTCGATCGGGGTGTGGACGGCCCCGGGCGCCACGCCGACCACGGTGATCCCGTGCGGCGCGAGTTCGACGCCGGCCGTCCGGGTCAGCATCCGGACGCCGCCCTTGGCCAGGCAGTACGGCGCGTTGCCGGGCATCGGCCAGTCCTCGTGGATCGAGCTGATGTTGATGATCCGGCCGCCACCGCCCTGGGCGATCATCTGTCGCGCCGCGGCCTGGACACCGAAGAATGCGCTCTTGAGGTCGATTGCGATGACCATGTCGAACTGCTGCTCGGTCGTGTCGAGGGTGGAGGTGCGGGTCTCCATCCCGGCGTTGTTGACGAGGATATCGAGCCGCCCGAAGGCGGCCACCGTGCCATCGACCAGCTTCTGGATGTCGGCCACGCTCGAGACATCGGCCTGGATGACCTGGGCGCGGCCGCCGGCCGCCTCGATCTCCGACTTGGCGGCTTCCGCCGCGGCCGCATTCTTGTGATAGTTGATGGTCACCGCGGCGCCCTGCCGGGCGAGCTCGATGGCGATGGCGCGGCCGATCCCACTGTCGCTACCGGTGACGATGGCGACCTTGTTGTCGAGCGGCATCCGGTCTCTCCTCATCGCGGGCTGGTGGCATGCGGGGGGATGGTGACCGTGGCCGGCCACCGCGTCAGGCGAGTCGTTCGAGCACGATGAGGTTGACCCGGAGGTCCTTGCCCTTGGCCAGCTCGCGCGCGTGCCCGACACCGGCGAACCCGCCGCCGACGACGACGATGTGGGCCTGGGCCGGGGCGGTCACGCGAGGTCGAAGAATCGGGGGGCGGCGGCGAGCCGATCGGCAAGGGTTCGTGGCGCAGTTTCCAGCAGATCCGCCAGCCGTTCCGCGAGGAGGATATTGGTGGCCTCGGTGATCTCGCGGATCGCCTGTCGGAGGTCGTCCTCGAAGGGGATCTCATCGTGCCAGGGCAGCACGTCGGCAGGACTTGGACTGAGGGCGTCCTCGGCGACGGCGCGGAGGACCTCTTCGATCCGTTCCCGGACGAAGGCCGCCTGCAGGCTGCGGCTCACCTCGCGTCCATCGCCGACGGCGATCCGCTCCCCCACTCCCGACGTTCGAGTCAGCACGGTCGGCATCGTCAGCCCCGTTCCCCCCTGTCCCGGTCCCCAGCATCCGCGTCGCCGTAGCACGTGGTCGCGGATCGTCTCAGCGCGACCGCGCGGCAGGTCGCGCTGCCTGCCGATACGACTCCAGCCGGGATGTGCCGGGCCCGCATGATACGCCCGTCAACGATCGATGGCATCCCCCAGATATGTCTGCCGCGCCGGGTCACCCTCCGTGCTCGATCTCGCCCTTGCGGCGGGCGACGAACGCGTCCAGTGCCTCGAGCACGGATGAGTCGAGCGGTGGCGGGACGGCGTCGGCCAGGATCCGCTTCCAGATGCAGTTGGCGCGCTCGGTCGCGGTCCGCGCCCCATCGGCCTGCCACGTCTCGAAGTTCCGCCAGTCCGAGACGAGCGGCCGGTAGAAGGCGGTCTCGTAGCGCTCGAGGGTATGGGCGGTCCCGAAGAAATGGCCGCCCGGACCGACGTCGAGGATCGCCTCGAAGCCGAGGCTGGCCTCATCGACCGGGATCGGCTGCATGACCTCGGACATCATCTGGAGGATCTCGGCGTCGATGATGAGCTTCTCGTACGAAGCGGTCAGGCCGCCCTCCAGCCAGCCGGCGCCCTGGTACAGCAGGTTGACGCCGCCCATCACCGCACCCCACACGGCCATCTCGGATTCATAAGCGGCCTGGGCGTCGACCACGTTCGAGGCGGTCGTGTTCGACGAGCGCCAGGGCAGGCCGTAGCGCCGAGCCAGCTGGCCGCTCGCCAGCGCCCCCTTGACCGACTCCGGGGTCCCGAAGGCGGGCGCTCCCGTGCGCATGTCCACGTTCGAGGTGAACG
>JBBQVJ010000163.1:0-4113 GCA_038211705.1 Candidatus Limnocylindrales bacterium
TCGACCGGTTCGGACACCCTCAGACCTCCTCACGGGCCGGCGGTTCGTCGCGCGACCACGACGGCACGGCAGCCCCGACGGCTCGCCGACCCGGGTCGAGCAGGTCACGCAGACGATCGCCCAGGCCACGACTCGCCGACGGCGGCAGGTCCGCCGCCTCGGCCTCAGTGTAGGTCCCGAGCGCCCGGTAGCGCCGGTAGCGCGTGTCGAGCAGCTCGTCGACACTCAACGCGTCGAGCGCGGCCAGCCGGTCGATGATGATCGGGCGCAGCCGGCGGGCGGTCTCGGCCGGGTCGGCCTGGGCGCCGGCCTTGGGCTCGGGGACGACGATGTCGATGACGCCGAGGGCCAGCTGGTCGGCCGCCGTCATCCGCATCGCCAGCGCGGCCGTCGGTGCCTCGTCGGCGCTCCGCCACAGGATGGCGGCGCAGCCCTCGGGCGAGATGACCGAGTAGACCGCGTTCTCGAGGGCGATGACCACATCGCCGACCGCGATCGCCAGCGCTCCGCCGGAGCCGCCTTCCCCGGTGATGACCGTCACGATCTGTGTACGCAGCCGGCTCATCAGCCCGATCGAGCGGGCGATGGCCTCGGCGATGCCGCGCTCCTCCGACTCGGGGCCGGGGTGGGCGCCGGGCACGTCGACGAAGGTGATGACCGGGAGCCCGAAGCGCTCGGCCAGTTCCATGATCCGCATCGCCTTGCGGTAGCCCTCCGGGTGGGGCATCCCGAAGTTGCGCCGGATGTTCTCGTCGGTGTCGGCGCCCTTCTGCTGCCCGACGATCGCGACCCGCCGGCCATCGAGCCGGGCGAGCCCGGCGACCATCGCCCCGTCGTCGCCGAAGAGGCGGTCACCGTGGAGCTCGACGAATCCGTCGGTCATCGCCGCGACGAACTCGAGCGTCCTCGGGCGGCCCAGGTTGCGGGCGAGCTGGACTCGCGCCCAGACGTCCTCGCGGGCGGCGCCATCGGAGGGCAGCTCGGTCGATGGGCTCGGGCTGTCGCCGCCGGCGTTGCCGTCGCCGTTCAGGCGGTCGGCCGTCCGCTCGGCTAGCGAGGTCAGGAAGGAGAGCGGACGGAACCCCGGCGTCTCGGCGTCGAGGTCGGCCGCGGCGGTCGCGGAGGCCTCGGCCCGCGGCGGCAGCAGCCGCAGGAGTCCGATGAGCTCGTCACGGAGCTCCGGTCGGGCGACCACCCGGTCGATGAACCCGTGCTCGAACAGGAACTCCGAGCGCTGGAAGCCGGGTGGGAGCTCCTGCGCGATCGTGCCGGCCGTGACACGCGAGCCGGCGAACCCGATCAGCGCGTTTGGCTCGGCGACGTTGACGTCGCCCACCGAGGCGAACGATGCGAAGACGCCGCCGGTCGTCGGATCGGACAGGACCGACAGGAACGGCACGCCGCCGGCACGAAGCCGATCGAGGGCGGCCAGCGTCTTGGCCAGCTGCATCAGGGCCAGCGTGCCCTCCTGCATCCGGGCCCCGCCCGACGCGCTGACGACGATGAGCGGCGTGCGCGTCTCGAGGGCGTGCTCCGCGGCACGGGTCACCTTCTCGCCGACCACGGCACCCATCGAGCCGCCCATGAACCCGAAGTCCATGACGCAGATGGCGACCCGGACCCCGCCCATCGAGCCCGTCCCCCACAGCGCGGCGTCACGCATGCCGGTCGCCGCCTGGGCGGCGGCGAGGCGGTCGGGATACGACTTCTGGTCGACGAACTCGAGCCGATCGACCGACTGGAGACCGGCATCGCGCTCGGACCAGGTTCCCGAGTCGAGGAGCTCGGCGAGGCGGGTCGACGCCGAGAGCCGGAAATGGTGGCCGCAGGTCGGGCAGACACGGAGCGCCTTGTCGAGCTGCTTGTTGAAGATCATCGTCCCGCAGGTCGGGCACTTGGTCCACAGGTCGGCCGGGTAGACGTCCCGGCGGGCGCGGAACGAGGGCAGCTTGATGGGCATCAGACGAGCCTCGTCCGGGCGACCGCGCGGGCCGCCCGAGCCATCGGGTCGTGTGCGGGCCGGTTCATCCGCCACGCGACGTACGCGGCGCCGGCCAGCGAGAGCGCGGCCGAGGTCAGCGCGCCACCGATGATCAGCGGCCGGCGAATGGTCCCGACGCGATCGTCGTCGGGCTCGTCATCGCGCGCGGCACTGGGGAGGGCGATGAGGGCGGCATCCGGCCGGGCCGGGTCCGGGTTTCGCATCGCCGCCGCGAGGTCGGCCAGCCGCCCGGCGAGCGCATCCTCGAAGCGGAACGACGGATGGAATCGCGGCAGGTCGCGACCCAGCCGGTCGGCCGTCCGCCGGATGGCCTCGCTCGGGTAGCTCGTCGTCGGGCCATGGTCGGCGCCGCGAGCGTGGGCGGCGAGCAGTGCCTCGAGATAGCGGTCGGTGACGAGCGCCTCGATCTCGTGGCCTTCGCGACCGGCCGATGCGCCGGTCACCGCGACGGGTCGTCGAGGTCGCGGGCGACGCTCCGCAGGGCGCGGTGGATGAGGACCCGGACGGCACCCTCGGATCGACCCAGGATGCCGGCGATCTCGGCGGTCGTCATCTCGTCGACGAATCGCAGGATGAGCGCCCGACGTCGGTCGTCGGGGAGGCGGCCGACCGCCCGCATGGCCGCGGCGGCCTCGTCGTGGATCGCGGCGTCGCGCTCGATGTCGATGGGGGCCGCGACCGTCGCGGCGGCCTCGAGCGGCGCCTGGGGATGGCGTCGCAGGCCCCGGCGGCGCTCGGCGACGGCGTTGCGGGCGATCTGGAAGAGCCACACGCGGAAGGTCGAGGCGCCGTCGCCATCGTCGGGGCGGGCGCGCTCCTCGAACCCGCCGAGGTTGGCGAGGGCGGCGAGGAACGTGCGCTCGGTGGCGTCCTCCGCCTCGTGATGGTCGCGCAGCTCGTAGAACGCGTAGCTGTACACCTGGGCCAGGTACTTCCGATAGAGGGCCTCGAAGCGGGCCGGGTCCGCCTGGGCCGCCTCCACGAGCCGACGGTCGCGGTCGAGGTGGGCGAGACGGGGACCACCCTCCTCCGGACGGTCCACCTTCCAGAATGCCTGACGGGCCATCGCGTTACACCTGCGCCGGGGCTGGGTCCGCCAGGCGGACGTGGGTGACCTCGCCGACGACGACGTGGCGGGTGCTGCCCAGGGCCGTTGGGTCCTCGACGATCAGGGCGCCGCTGGCGGGGTCAACGCCGATCGCCCGGACGGTGGTCGCGTCGCCGTGGGGCGCCTCGAGACGGATCATCCGGTCGGTCGTGACCTGGCGGTCGACCCAGCCGGCGACGCCGAAGACGCCGTCGCGCAGGGACTCGACGCGCGGCTCGAGCTCGGCCAGGAAGGTCTCGAGGAGTCGGTCGAGGTCGATCCGGCGGCCGCCGGCAGCCTCTCGGAGTGAGGTCATCGAATCGGCGAGCGCCGGCGGGAAGTCGGCGGCGGCCCAGTCGGCGTTGAGGCCGAGCCCGACGACGGCGCGCGGGTCGGTCGTCCCCAGGCCATCGGTCTCGCCCAGCACGCCAGCCAGCTTGCGGATGCCGGACGGGGCGTCGGTCGCCGGTGCCGGGGCGACCGCGATGACCAGGTCGTTGGGCCACTTGAGTCGGACGGTCCCGGCCGGGAGCCCTGCCGTGGCCTCGGCGGCTTCGGCCATCGCCAGTGAGACGATGGCGGCGAGACGCCAGACCCGTTCCGGTGCCAGCCAGGTCGGCCGGAACCCGAGCGAGAGGAGCAGCGCCGCGCCCGATGGGGCGACCCAGATCCGGCCCTCGCGGCCGCGACCCGCGGTCTGTTCGCGCGCGACCGCCAGGCAGACCTCGGGCGTCCCCGACGCCAGCCAGTCGCGGACGACGTCGTTGGTCGACCCGACGCGCTCGAACGTCTCGCGGCGGGCAAGGAACCCGGTCACCGGCGCACGACCCTCATCCGGCCGCCGCCGCGCTCGCGTCGACCGTCTCCGGTCGCTCCAATTCGAAGGCGTCGTGCAGCGCGCGCAGGGCGGTCTCCAGGTCGGCCTCTGCGATCATGCAGGTGATCCGCACCTCCGAGGTCGAGATCATCTCGATGTTGACGCCTGCATCGGCCAGCGTCCCGAACATGCGCGCCGCGTAGCCCG
>JBBQVJ010000164.1:0-4022 GCA_038211705.1 Candidatus Limnocylindrales bacterium
CACCTCGACCTCGCTCTGGCCGGTGCCGACCGTCTCGATGAGGATCAGGTCGAAGCCCGCGGCGTCCAGCACGGCCGCCGCCGCGGTCGACGTCGAGGCAAGGCCGCCGGCATGACCGCGCGACGCCATCGAGCGGATGAAGACGTCGCCATCGCCGGCATAGGCCTGCATCCGGACCCGGTCGCCCAGCAGCGCACCACCGGTGATCGGGCTTGATGGATCGACGGCGATCACGGCGACCGTCCGGCCTGCCGAGCGTACCTCCGCGATGAGCGCCGCCACCAGGGTCGACTTGCCCGAGCCCGGCGGTCCGGTGATGCCGACCAGGTGGGCACGGCCCGCCTGCGGATAGAGCCGGCGCAGCGCCGCCTCGGCGACCGGGGTCCGGTTCTCCACTGCGGTCAGCAGCCGGGCGAGGGCCAGCCGATCGCCACCGATGGCGGCCTCGGCAAGCTCAGCCGCCCGGCTCGCGGCGTCGGCCCCCACCGCTTGTCGCGCGGTCGCGCGTTCGCCCGCAGGTAGTCCGCGACCTGCGCGATCGTCGTCCCCGGTCCGAAGATCTCGGCCACGCCCGCCTCGCGCAAGGCCGCCACGTCGTCATCGGGGATGATCCCGCCGACCGTCACCAGGACGTCGCCCATCCCGCGCTCGGACAGCAGCCTGGTCACCCGCGGCACGAGGGTCATGTGGGCACCCGACAGGATCGAGAGGCCCACGACGTCGACGTCCTCCTGCAGCGCAGCCGTCGCGATCATCTCGGGGGTCTGGCGGAGTCCCGTGTAGACCACCTCGAAGCCTTCGTCGCGCAGTCCGCGGGCGAGCACCTTCGCGCCGCGATCGTGGCCATCGAGGCCCGGCTTGGCGATCAGGACCTTGATGGGCCGGTCGGTCATGGCACCGATCGTAACGCACCGCGGTGGCATCGAGTTCGATCGCCAGAAGCTTGGTGGGACCGCCGGCCCGAAGATCCTCGAATCGGCCGGTGCAGCCGGGGCGAGCGACCGATTCCTGATCGAGGTCCACGGCGCGTCGAGCCGGATCACCGTCGTCGAGGTGGATGGGTGACCTTGGGCGATCCCGCCGCTCAGCGCTGGTCGCCACCGGTGAGTGAGATGGTCTCACCACTGACGTAGGTATTCGCGGCGGAACCCATCCACACGACGAGCGAGGCCAGGTCGTCGGGCGTCGCCAGCCGTCGCAGTGGGATCGCCTTCGCCATCTCGGTCGCCCGCTCGGGCGGGATCGATGGGACGCCGTCCTTCTCGGTCAGGATCTGGGTCGGGGCGACCGCGTTGACCAGGACCCCGGTCGGCCCGAGCTCCTTGGCCAGCGACGCGGTCAGGCCCACGATGCCGGCCTTGGCCGCGGCGTAATGGCTGGAGCGGGCCACCCCGACCAACCCCGATCTGGCGGCGATGTTGACGATCCTCCCCCATCCGGCGGCCGTCATCCCGGGCACGACCGTCCGGCAGGCGCGGAAGGTCGCCCCGAGCAGGTCGTCGAGCACCTCCGACCACGATGCGTCGCCGATCTCGGGGAAGCGTTCCGACTTGTAGGCCGAGGTCGCCGTGACCAGCACACCCACGGCGCCCAGATCGCCCGCGATCCGCCCGACCATGGTCTCGACCTCGGCGCTTGACCCGAGATCCGCCGCGACGGCGATCGCTCGGCCGCCAGCGGCCACGATCTCGGCGGCGGTCGCCTCGGCTCGAGCCGCGCTCGCCGAGCCGGCGGCGCGATGATGGAGCGCCACCTGGGCGCCCTCGTCGGCGAAGGCGCGCGCGATCGTCGGACCTGCGCCGCCACCGGCCCCGGTGATCAGCACGACCCGGTCGCGCAAACCTAGATCCACGGTCAGCCCTCCGGCGAGCGGCGGTCGAGATGGGCGAAGAACTCGGCCCGGGTCCGGTCGCGCGACCGGAACAGGCCGAGCACGTACGAGGTGGTCATCACGGTCCCGGGCTTGCGCACGCCGCGCATCACCGCGCACAGGTGGGTCGCCTCGAGTACCACGCCGACACCCTGCGGGTCCAGCCGCTCCTGGAGGAAGTCGGCGATCTGCTGGGTCAGCCGCTCCTGGACCTGGAGCCGCCGGCCGTACATCTCGACGACGCGCGGGATCTTGGACAGCCCGATGACCCGGCCGCGCGGGATGTAGGCGACCGCCGCGCGCCCGAAGAACGGCAGCAGGTGGTGCTCGCACAGCGAGTAGAACGGGATGTCCTTGACGACCACCATCTCGCTATATCCGATGTCGAAGATCGCGCCGTTGATGAGCCGCTCGGGGTCCACGTGATAGCCGGCGGTCAGCTCCGTGTACATCCGGTGGACGCGGCCGGGCGTCCCGACCAGGCCCTCGCGTTCGGGGTCCTCACCGATCTCGGTCAGGATCTCGTGGACGGCGGCCTCGACCCGGCCGTTGCGGCCATGTCCGCCGGTGCCGCCGCCCTCGATGATCGACTGCGGGCGTGACGGTTCCTCGCCGATCTCGTTCTCGATCTCATCGACGATGCGCTGGACGTGGGTGGGAAGGTCGGGCGGGGTGTACAACGTCTGACTCCGATGCAGGCCGCGATGGTACGTCGCGCGCCCGTGGACCGCCGTCCGCGAGGTGGCCGGTCAGCCGGGGCGCCCGCGGCGGCGCAGGTAGTCGTGCCAGAACAGTCGGGCGGCGACCGAGCGCCATGGTCGCCAGGCCTCGCCGAGGACGGCCATCTCGGCAGCGTCGGGTCGGTGGCCCAGACCCTTCACCTCGCCGACCGCGGCCGCCAGGGCGATATCACCGACCGGCCACACATCGGGCCGGCCGAGGACCATCAGCAGGTAGATCGTCGAGGTCCACGGGCCGACGCCGGGGACCGCCTGGAGCGCCCGGTGGACGGCCTCATCGTCGAGCTTCTCGAGCGCCGCCAGGTCGAGTGCACCCGACTCGATCGCGCCCGCCAGCGCCCGGCCGTACCGGGCTTTCTGGCGGCTGAACCCGATCGCGAGGAGCTCGGCATCGGTCAGCTCGACGAAGCGGGCCGGTGTCAGCGGGTCGGCGGCGGCCAGCAGCCGATCGAAGGTGGCCCGAGCGGACGCCAGCGAGACCTGCTGCTCGAGCACGATGTGCAGGAGCGTCGGAAAGCCTGGCGCGCGGTCCCACAGCGGCGGAGGGCCGTGGCGGGCGACGATCCCGGCAAGGTCGGTATCGCGGGCGGCCAGTTCGTCGACCGCGGACGCGAGACAGGACGGCGTCAACGCTGGGCCGGTCTGTCTGGCGGCCGTGACCCCCATCGACACCCTACCCGGCGACCGCGCCATGTTCGCCGAATCCGCCTGCCGGCAGCGGATCGAACGGCCGTCCCTCGGCGCCGCGCAGCCACGCTCGTGCGTTCTCGCCGAGCGATGGGCGGTGATAGCCACCCTCCTGGAGCATGACCAGCCGACGGCCGAGCGCGGCTGTCCGCCGGCCGATCTCGTGGTAGACATCGGTCGTCAGCGCGAAGTCGCCGATCGGATCGAGGTCATACGTGTCGAAGCCGAGCGAGACGACGACGATCGAGCCGGGAGCGGCCGCGATCGCCTCGAGCGCCCGGTCGACCGCCTCGAGGTAGTCGTCGTTGGTCGCGCCAGCGCGGAGCGGGATGTTCAGGTTCTCCCCTGCCCCATCGCCCTCGCCGGTCTCATCGGCCCGGCCCAGGAAATACGGATACTGGCGGTCCGGGTCGGCGTGGATCGACACGTAGCGCACGTCGCCGCGACGCCAGAAGATCTGCTGGCTGCCGTTGCCGTGGTGGTAGTCGACGTCGAGGATGGCGACCCGCTCGCCGGTTGCCGCGACGATCGCCTCGGCTGCGATCGCGGCGTTGTTGAAGAAGCAGTAGCCGCCGGCCATGGAGCGAGCCGCGTGGTGCCCCGGCGGCCGGCACAGGCCGTAGGCCGCGCTCGCCCCGCCGAGAACCAGGTCGACCGTGGTCAGCGCGACGTCGACTGCGGCATGGGCGGCGAGCGCGGTGCCGGCCACGAGCGGGTTCGCGGTA
>JBBQVJ010000165.1:0-3966 GCA_038211705.1 Candidatus Limnocylindrales bacterium
GGAGGACCTCGTAGTCCATCGACAGCCCGAAGATCACGCTGAACATGATGATCGGGTTGCCCGCGATGGTGTAGCCGAGCGGGTCGAAGTCGAGCAGGTTCGAGAGGTGGCCCTCCTGGAAGATCCAGACCAGGGCGCCGAAGCTTGCCGTGATCGAGAGCAGGGTCATGATCACGGCCTTGATCGGGATGACCAGCGAGCCGAACAAGAGGAACAGGATCGCGCCGCTGGCCAGCAGGGTCAGGCCGACCGCGTATGGCGCCCGCTCGGCCTGGGACACCAGGAAGTCGTGGCCGATGGCGGCACTGCCGCCGACCTGGGTCGTGATGTCCTGGCCTGGCTCGATGGCCCGGATCTGCGGGACCAGGTCCGTGGCGGCTGGCCGGGACGGGGGCAGCGGGCTGATCGCGTCAAGTCGGACCGAGGAGCCGCGTACGTAGCGCGCGAGCAGGGCATCCAGCCCGACCGGGCGCTGCCCAGCGGGCAGGGCATACAGCGCGGCGACTTCCTCGGGTGTCAGGAGGGTGCCCGTGGCCGGGTCATGGACGATGAATGGACTCTCGACGCGGTCGATCCCTTCGAGCGCATCCACCCTTGCCGCGTAGGCGTCAAGGGCCCGGATGTTGGCGAGATCGGTCGGTGAGCCCTGGACGTCGGTTAGGATGACGATCGGTGTCGTCTCGCCCGGCGCGAACTCGGTCTGGAGCGCGACGTAGGCGTCACGGCTCTCGACACCGGGCGGGTAGATCTCGGCGCCCGGGACACCCTGCTCGAGTCGCAGGAACGGACTGCCGGCGATGAGCAGGATCGCCAGGGTCGGTACGAGGACCGCGATCGGCCGATGCATGACCGCATTCGCGACCCGCTCCCATCGACTGGTCCGGGCTACCTCGACACCGTCCGCGATCGGCCGGATCCGATGGCGCAGGCCACCGAGCGACAGCGCGTTGACCCTGTGGCCGAGCATCCCGAGGAGGGCCGGCAGGAAGGTCAGCCCGAAGACGACCGAGCACAGGACGACGAGCGCCCCGGCGATGCCGATCGAACGGATGGCCGGCGCCTCGAACAGGAGCAGGCCCGAGAGCCCGATGGCGACGGCGATCCCGCTGAAGGCGACCGCCTTGCCCGCGGTCGCGACCGAGCGCTCGACCGCCTCGCCGACCGACCGGCCGCGGCGCAGCTCCTCACGGAACCGGCTGACGATGAACAGCGAGTAGTCGATCGCCAGGGCGAGCCCAAGCATCGTCGCGATGTTGAGCACGAAGATGCTCATCTCGACCTGCTGCGCGACGAGATAGATGAGGGCCAGGCTGCTCGGGATCGCGAGCCCGGCCACCAGCAGCGGCATCCCCGCCGCGACGATCGAGGCGAAGACGAGGATCAGCACCAGGGCGACCACGGGCAGCGAGACGAGCTCCGCCTTCTGGAGATCCTTCTCGGATTGCTCGGCCGAATCCTTGGTGATCGCGCCGTAGCCGGTGAGCTGGTAGGTGTAGCCGGCCGACGGCACGATCGCCGCGCGGATCGGGTCGACGGCTTCGACCGACGCCTCGTCCGTCAGGTCGAGCTGGACGATGACGTAGGCCGCATCGCCGGCGATGCTGATGAACCGGCGATCGCCGGTCTCGGCATAGCCGATGACACCGGTCACATTTTTAACCGCCTTCAGCCCCGCCACTGACGTCGCGATCGCGCCCTGGAAATCGGTCGAGGTCGCGTCCGCGCCCGCCGACGTCGACCGAAAGAGGGCGATGACCGAGCTCTTGCCGGCACCGAACTCGGTGTCGAGCCGGGCCGAGACGGCCGCCGATTCCGAATCGGCATCGAGCCAGCCACCGGACGACAGCGCGGACGAGGTCTGCGTTGCCAGCACCGAGCTGGCCACGGCGATGACGATGGCGATGAGGACCACGGGGCGTCGGAAGCGGTAGACGAACGCTCCCCAGCGGCTGAACATCGGGAGTGCCTCGCAGGACGGGATCGGACCTGGCGAAGATAGAGAATAGTCATTCGTTTTGTCAAGGTGCAATGGTTGCATCGAGCGCGAACGTGCGCTAGATTGCGATGAGGGAACGTTCGTTTTAGGAGGTCGAATTGCCACGAGTCAGCGCCGCGCATGAGCAGGAGGTCCGCGACCGGATCCTGACCGCCGCGGCCCGGGTCTTCAGCGAGAACGGCTACCACAGCTCGACCATCGCCGACATCGTCCGCGAGAGCGGGTTGTCGGTCGGGGCGATCTACAGCTACTTCTCGGGCAAGGATGAGCTCATCCGCCTGACCTGCGACCAGATCGCCACGCGCGGCCTCGATGAGCTGGCCGAACGGCTGGCGCCCGCCCGGACGACCGCCGAGCGGCTGGCCATCGCCATCCGCCTGTTCGTCGAGACCATCGACGACTACGACGGCGACCCGGGCCAGATCACGCTGGTCCAGGCCTGGGCCGAGGCTGACCGCGAGCCGGGCGTCCGCGAGATGCTGTCGGCCCGCCGGGAGCGGCTGGCCGGCGCGGGTCAGCTGCTGCTCCGCCAGGGCGTGCTCGCTGGCGAGCTGCCGGCCGGGCTCGATGTCGACGCGGTGACACGCGGGCTGCTGGCCCTCCTCGACGGGTTGATGCTCCAGCGCATCGAGGCCGGCGCGGCATCTCGCCCGGCCGATCTCGAGCGACGCGCCGGGGCCATCGTCGAGCTGCTGCTCGCCGGCGCCCCGACGCGCCACGACCTTCCGGAGCCGGCCACGACCGCGTAGCATCGCTGGCCATGGCCCACGTCCAGACCGTCCTCGGCCCGATCGAGCCGTCCGCGCTTGGGTTCACCCTGCCCCACGAACACACCCAGATCGCGCTGTGGCACATCGAGAGCCGCTGGGATTACTGGCAGCTCACCCGCGACGAGCCGGTCATCCTGGCCGAGCTGGCGCGGTTCCGCGAGGCTGGCGGCAGCGGGCTGGTCGACCTGACGGTCGCCGGCGTCGGGCGCGACCCCGAGTGGCTGGTCGGTCTGGCCCGGGCCAGCGGACTCCACCTCGTGATGGGCTGCGGCTGGTACCGGACCGCCTACTACCCGACCGAGGCCCTGATCGACCGGCGGTCGGTGGACGCCCTCGCCGACGAGCTGGTCGCCGAGATCGAGCTCGGGGTGGGGGACACGGGGATCCGGCCCGGGATCATCGGCGAGATCGGGACCGACAAGCCGTGGGTCTCGCCGTCTGAGGAGCGGGTCCACCGGGCGGCGGCCCGAGCGGCACGTCGGACCGGGCTGGCCATCACGACCCATGGTGTGCTGTCCGATGTGGGGCTGGCCCAGCTCCGGATCTTCGAGGAGGAGGGCGCCGACCCGGCTCGGGTCATCGTCGGTCACGCCGATTCGTACCCCGTCCTCGATCACTACCTCGCCATCATCGAGCGCGGCGCGTCGGTCGAGTTCGACTTCCTGGGGATGTCGTTCAGCGCCCTCGAGCGTCATGGCGAAGGCCGCGTCCTGGAGCTCGTCTGCGAGCTACTTGCCCGCGGCCACACCGACCAGGTCCTGCTCAGCCAGGACGTCTGCCACGACTCGCAGCTCAAGCGCTACGAGGGCAACGGCTATACGTACCTTAGCGAGATCTTCCTGCCGCGGCTTCGGACCGCGGGCGTGTCCGAGGCGGAGATCGAGACGATGACGGTCGCCAACCCGCGGCGGCTCCTGACGATCGGTTGATCGCTGGGAGCCGCTGCGGTTCGGATCGTGTCGTGCGTCAGGAGCCGCCGACGTATAGCTCTGACGAAGGCTCGCCTCCAGCGCTGGTCGAGTTGCTCCCGACGACGAGGACGTTCCCGCCCGGAAGGGCGGTGGCCGACCGGACGTAGCGAGTTCGGGTCATGGGTTGTGCCGCCGACCACAGGTTGGTCGCCGGGTCGAAGATCTGGGTTGTGGCGAAGGTGAGGCTGGTCCCGCCCCCGATGAGGAGCACGGTCCCGTCAGGGAGCGC
>JBBQVJ010000166.1:0-3948 GCA_038211705.1 Candidatus Limnocylindrales bacterium
AGATGATGGGCGTCGAGTTCATCGCCTGCAACACGGACGCCCAGGCGCTCCTGCAGGCCGATGCTCCGCACAAGATCCGCATCGGCGACAAGATCACCCGCGGGCTCGGCGCCGGCGGTGATGCCACGATCGGCCAGCGCGCGTCGGAAGAGGACTCGGAGAAGATCTCCCAGGCCCTGGCCGACTCGGACATGGTCTTCATCACTGCCGGGCTCGGTGGGGGGACCGGCTCCGGTGCGGCCCCGGTGGTCGCCCAGCTGGCCAAGGAGACGGGTGCCCTGACGATCGGCGTGGTCACCAAGCCGTTCGCGTTCGAGGGTGCCAAGCGCAAGCTGGTCGCCGAGAAGGCGGCGGAGGAGCTCAAGTCGCAGGTCGACACGCTCATCACGATCCCCAACGACCGGCTCAAGGACGTCGTCCAGAAGAACACCAGCATCCTCGACGCGTTCCGGGTCGTCGACGACGTCCTGCGCCAGGGCGTCCAGGGCATCAGCGATATCATCACCATGCCTGGACTCATCAATCTCGACTTTGCCGATGTCCGCGCGATCATGCGTGACGCCGGCTCGGCGCTCATGGGCATCGGCCGCGCGACGGGCGAGAACCGCGCCGTCGAGGCGGCCCGGATGGCCATCGCCAGCCCGCTCCTCGAGGTCGACATCGCCGGTGCCCAGGGCATCCTGTTCAACATCACCGGCTCCTCGACCCTCAGCCTGTTCGAGGTCACGGAGGCGGCCGAGGAGATCCGGGCGGCGGCCGACCCGGAGGCCAACATCATCTTCGGCACCAGCTTCAACGAGCGGCTCGGCGACGAGGTCATGATCACCGTCATCGCGACCGGCTTCGATGGCGGCAAGAAGCGTCACGTCAACCGCACGGAAGCGACCGCGGTCATGGACTCGGCGGCCAGCGGGCGCCCGTCACGCGAGCGCGACTTCCTCGAGGAGCTCCAGCGTCAGCGCGACGAGGTCGCCGACGGCGGCGGCTATCCCACCACCCAGGAGCCGAACCGGATGGACGACGAAGCGGCCGCCGTGGTCGCCGCCCCGCGGGTCGAGCGATCGGTCGGGGAGGGTGCGCCCGCCAAGCGGTCGGCGACAACCTACGACGCGGACGATCTCGAGATCCCGAGCTTCCTCCGCCGCAAGTGATCTCAGCCGGCGCGATGCCGGCGAGCCAGCCATGAGCGAGTCCGGGTCCCGCATCGAGCGGTATACGGCCGCCCGCCGAGAGGTCCTCGATCGGATCGGGACGGCCGCGGCGCGGGCCGGTCGCTCGCCCGAGGCGATCACGCTCGTCGCGGTCTCAAAGACCGTCCCGGCCGACGCCATCCGTGAGGCGGTGGCGGCCGGTCTCGACACCCTCGGTGAGAACCGGGTGCAGGAGGCGATGGCCAAGGTCCCCGAGGTTACCGGCGCTCGCTGGCACCTGGTCGGGCCACTCCAGTCGAACAAGGCACGCCGCGCGCTCGAGCTGTTCGACGCGATCCAGTCGATCGACTCGGTCGACCTGGCCCGGCGGCTCGACCGGCTCGTCCCGGAGGTCCGGCCAGGGACGCGCTACCCGGTCCTCGTCCAGGTGAACGTCGACCTCGATCAGGCGAAGGCCGGCTTCGCCCCGGCGGATGTCGACACGGCGCTGGCCGAACTGCTCGCCCTGCCACACCTCGCGATCCGCGGCTTGATGACGATCGGGCGGCTGGTGGCCGACCCGACCGAGGCGCGCGGCACATTCCGCGGTCTGCGTGAGCTCTCGGAACGGGCCCGTTCGCGCTGGCCGGAACTCGGTTCTGACCTGTCGATGGGGATGAGCGACGACTTCGAGGTCGCCATCGAGGAGGGCGCGACGATCGTCCGGGTCGGTCGGGCGCTGTTCGGCGAGCGGCCGCCCGACCACGAAGGGGTGACGCACCGGCATTGACCCGGGTGTCGTGGTTCGGCCCGTCGGTGGCCGCCGACCGCCGCCGAGTGGCTCGGCGGGACGCCGCTGGTAGACTGGGGTCGTGGCCCTCCGATCCGATCCTTACCCCGCGCAGCGGCGCGCCTTCTGAGATCTTGAGCTTCTCCAACGTCCGCTTCGCCGTCCGCCTCACCCCGCGATCCTCGGTCGAGCGCGTGGAGGAGGTCGTCGATGGTGTGCTCAAGGTCCGGGTCATGGCGCCGGCCGTCGAAGGAGCGGCCAACGCCTCCCTGGTCCGCATCCTTGCCGAGGAGCTCGGCGTCGCCAAGCGCGACATCCGCATCGTGGCCGGCGCGGCCAGCCGCCAGAAGCTGGTCGTCGTCGAAGGCGTCGAGCCGGACGCGATCGTTGCCCGGTGGCCCGGCCTCCGGGTATGATCGGGCGGTTCCGTCGGATGCCCTCGAGCGGCATCGCGACCTTCCCGGGCGATTGGCTCAGTGGTTAGAGCACACGGTTCACATCCGTGGGGTCACTGGTTCGAATCCAGTATCGCCCACCATCGACGTTCATCAGACAGGGCCTTCGGGCCCTGTCTCTCTGTGTCGGCCAGTTCCTGTCGCTGGATCGATGGCACGCGTCGGCGGCCGCGCGGGGTACCGTGACGCCATGAGCGACCTCGCGATCCGCTCCGCGTACAGCATGTGGCCGGAATACGACCGGCGTCTCCGGGACGTTGTCGCGGCGATGACCGCCGAGCAGCTCGCGATCCAACCGTCGCCGGAGCGGTGGCCGCTCTGGGCGACCGTGGGCCACCTGGCCTGCCAGCGCGTGTTCTGGCTGTGCGACTTCGCAGGGGAGCCAGGGGCGGCAACGACACCCTTCGCGAACGCCGCCTACGACTGCCCGGGCGACGATGACCTCGAGCACGTCCTGAGTGCCGATCAGCTCGTCGCGGCACTCGACTCGACCTTCCGCATCGTCGAGGGCTGTCTCGACCGCTGGACCCTGGATATGCTCGGGGAGGAGATCCGTCGCGACTGGGACGAGCCACGCGTTCACACCCGTGGCTGGGTCATCCAGCGCGTCTTCGCGCATGACATCGCGCACTGCAGCGAGTTGAACGAGGCCCTCGGGATCGCCGGACTGCCGCAGATCGATCTCTTCGCTTGAGACGGCCGCCCTGACGCCTCTCGAACGGTTATGCCAATGGCGCTTCGCGAGACCAAGGTCATGACGGGATGACGCCACGACTGACCATCGAGCAGACGATGAACATCCTGCGCACGACGGTGCCACGGCTCGAAGAGCTCACCGGCGGAGCGCCGTTGAACGTGCTGACCGCCGTGACCGCGTTTGGCTGGTCGGTGAACGATCAGCTCGCCCACCTGCGCGCCTGCCACGACGTCCTCGGTGGCGGCTGCTGCGGATCGACCGCGAGGACCACCCCGCCTGGAGGGCCGTGAGCCCGCGAGCCTGGCTGCTCGATGCGTGGGACCGAACCGCGACGGTGACCGACATGATCGGCAAGCGGATCGAATACAGCACGCTCTACTACGGCGACTGGATGCCCCGCCACGAGTGCAGCCACCTGGGGCAGATGCGGCGCGTCCTCGGGGCGGCCACGTCGCGATCGTGAAGTCCCGGAGAGCCTTCCGGCCCCTTCTTCGTGACCCGTGGCACATCGACCGGCGTCTCAGGTTCGCCGAGGATCGCCTCCAAGTTCGACTACAAAATCCGTCGCCGCCAATGGGAGATCCAGCGATGCAACACCTTCGTCTCGCCATTCTTGGTTTCGTCGTGGTCGCCGTCGCGGCTGCCTGCGGAGCCAGCTCGTCAGCGACCAACCTGCCGAGTGCCGTCGCCTCACCCGTCGCGGCGACCGCGGCGCCAGCTACCGCAGTGCCCGCTACCTCCGTCGCGCCCTCGACGGCTGCCGTGTCGCCAGCGGGCGCCCTGCCAATCACGCTCAAGGAATGGAGCGTCACCGTCCCGGCCACCATCAAGGCGGGCGAGGCGAGCTTCACGATCTCGAACGCCGGGACCACCCCG
>JBBQVJ010000167.1:0-3809 GCA_038211705.1 Candidatus Limnocylindrales bacterium
GACCGCCGACGTGCTCGGCCGGCTCCGGGTCGAGCTCGGTGATCGGCTCGGCCTGGCAGACCCGAACGTCCTGTCGTATGTCTGGATCCATCGCTTCCCGATGTACCAGTGGGACGCGGAGCGGGGTCGCTGGCACGCCACCCACAACCCGTTCAGCGGCGTCCTGCCGGAGGACGAGGCGCTCCTGGTGACCGCGTCGGGCGATCCGGCACAGCCTTCGCCCAAGGATCCGGCCGGCCGCGCCCGGGCGCTCCAGTACGACCTCGCGCTCAACGGCTGGGAGCTCGGCGGCGGCTCGATCCGGATCCACCGGCGCGAACTGCTCGAGCGCTCGTTCCTCCTCCAGGGCCACACCCTCGAGGCGATGCGCGAGAAGTTCGGCGCCGTCCTGGACGCCTTCGAGTACGGCGCACCGCCACACGGCGGGATCGCCCTCGGCATCGACCGCTGGGCAGCATTGCTCGCGCACCAGACCAACATCCGCGAGGTGATGGCCTTCCCCAAGACCCAGTCCGGCAGCGACCCGATGCTCGAGGCGCCGTCGCCGCCCGAGCTCGGTCAATACGAGGAGCTCGGGCTGCGGTTCGTCGGTGTGGCCGGCAAGGAGTCGTAGCGTGGTGAGCGGCGAGCTCGGGCCGCTCGACTGGTTTGCGCGGCGACCCCGGCTGGCGGCTCTGCTGGGCGCCACCTGTATCGCGTTCTCGGGTGTCTTCTACCTGTTCGCCGCCGTCTCGCCATCGACGGGCACGTTCTATCGCGCTATCTTCGGGCTCCCGCTGCTGGTCCTCGTCGCGTTGGGCGAGCGCCGTCGCCACGGACCGCTGCCGCGCCAGACCATCTGGCTGGCCGCCATCGCCGGCGTCTTCTTCACCGGCGACCTGATGTTCTGGCACCACGCGATCGAGGCCGTCGGGGCGGGTCTGGCGACGGTGCTGGGCAACCTCCAGGTCATCATCGTCGGCTTCTTCGCATGGCTCCTCCTCGGGGAGCGGCCGTCGCGCGCGACGCTGCTTGCGCTGCCGGTCGTGCTGGCCGGGGTCATCCTCATCTCCGGGGCGGTCGGTGACGACGCCTACGGAGCCGCACCGCAGCTGGGCGTCATCCTCGGTATCGCGACGGCCTTCTGCTATGCGGCCTACCTGCTGATCATCCGCTACGGGGGGCGCGATCCGCGTCGGCCGGCCGGGCCGGTGGTCGTCGCCACGATCCTCGTGGCGCTGTCCTCGTTCGTCGTCGGCGAGGGCGTCGGCGACCTCGACCTGACGCCGCCGCTCGCCAGCCTGTTCTGGCTCGCGATGCTCGGCATCACCGCCCAATCGGCCGGCTACCTGTTGATCTCGATCTCGCTGCCGCGGCTGCCCGCGATCATCACCTCGATCATCCTGCTGACCCAGCCGGTGCTGTCGATGGGGCTCGCCATCATGCTGCTCGGCGAGACGCCATCGCCGACCCAGCTGCTTGGCGTCGGGCTGGTCATCGGCGGGATCGCGTCCGCGACGGTGCCGGTGGCCCGGCTGCGCGACGGACTCGGGCGCTCGCGCGGCCCGGCCGCCGGCGCGGAACCAGCTACGGAAGCCCCGCCTCCGCGGTGACATCGGTGCCCCATTCGTGGGTGTGGCCGGCCGGCGGGTCGGGCGGGCCTTCGTAGGTGGGCAGGTCGGCGGGTGCCGTATCGACGTCGAAGGCGACGCCCGGGTCGCCGACCTCCACGATCCGGCTGGGCACCGCGGCGACCAGGTCCTCGATGACGTGCGGCGGCATCCGGTCCGGGGCGACCGCCCGCAGTGTCGCCAGGTGGGCGGTCGGCAGCAGGACCGGCCAGCCCGGGTCGCCATGCCAGGCCGGGCGCAGGATCGCGTCCCGATCCGTGCCGTGGGCCTCGATCAGCGAGGTGATGGTCTCGGGGCCGACCCACGTCATCCGGGCGGGCCACAGCAGGACCGCGGTCGTGTCGCCGACCTCGGCCATGGCGAGCTCGGTGCCGCGCACCATCTGGCCGACGGGTCCCGATTCGGGCGGGGCAGGGGAGCCGTACACCGCCTCGGAGCCGACCAGCGCGGTCTTCACGGCCCCATCCGGATCCGGCGACAGCACGACGATCGGCAGCGCGCCACCCGACCAGGCGAGGTCGGCGAGACGGCGGACGCGGGGCTGGCCGAGGGTGTCGGCGACCGCGCCATCGGGCGTCGCGGACAGGATCACGGCGGCGACCGTCACGTGGGCGCTCCGAGTCGGCGGGGCATGAGCGGAACGTGGTCAGGGGACGGCATCGGCCAAGCATAGGGGCGACCGTTGGCCGAGGTCCACCATCCGTGGGACAATCGGGCGTCCCATCCGACCTTGGAGCAGTGCCCAACCGTGCCCGACGCCTCGACCCCGAACCCGACCGAGACCGCCGCCCCGACCGCCGCCCCCATCGGCGGCGCCGTCCGCGATGATCTGCGAAACGTGGCCATCGTGGCCCACGTCGACCACGGCAAGACCACGCTGGTCGACGCGATGCTCCGCCAGACCGGTGCCTTCCGGTCCAACCAGACCGTCGTCGATCGGGTGATGGATTCGGGCGATCTCGAGCGCGAGAAGGGCATCACCATCCTCGCCAAGCAGACCACGGTCGATCACGCCGGCGTCCGGCTCAACATCGTCGACACGCCTGGCCACGCCGACTTCGGTGGCGAGGTCGAGCGCTCGCTGCTGATGGTCGATTCCGTGCTGCTCCTCGTTGACGCGGCGGAGGGGCCGCTGCCACAGACGCGGTACGTCCTCCAGAAGGCGATGGCCCGCCGCCTGCCGGTGGTCGTCGCGATCAACAAGATCGACCGTGGCGACGCGCGCCCGGCTGAGGTCCTCGACGACATCTACGAGCTGTTCATGGACCTTGGCGCCGACGCCCACCAGATCGAGTTCCCGATCGTCTACACCAACGCGAAGGCCGGGACCGCGACGCGCGATCTCGAGCAGTCCGGCACGGACCTGGCGCCATTGCTCGACCTGCTCATCGAGGTCACCCCACCGGTCTCCTATACGCCGGGCCACCCGCTCCAGCTGCTGGTCACCAACCTGTCGGCCAACGAATACGTCGGGCGGATGGCCGTCGGACGGATCTGGAACGGGACGATCAAGACCGGCCAGCGAATCACCGTCGTCCGCGAGGAGGCCGCTGACACGGCCGGTTCCGTGGAGCCCGGTCGCACGGTGACCCTCCAGGGCATCGTCACCAGCCTCCAGACCGCGCATGGTATCGATCGGGTCGACATCGAGGAGGCGGGCCCCGGCGACATCGTCAGCGTGGCCGGACTGCCGGAGGTCACCATCGGCGACACGCTCACCGATCCGGCCGACCCACGCCCGCTGCCACGCCTCGATGTCGACGCGCCGACCCTGCGGATGACGTTCGGGGTCAACACCTCGCCGCTGGCCGGGCGCGAGGGGAAGTACGTCACCAGCCGCCAGATCAATGCCCGGCTCGAGAAGGAGGTCCTCGGCAACGTCTCCATCGAGGTGCGGCCGTCCGAGTCGAGCGAGGCGTTCGAGGTCCGCGGTCGAGGCGAGCTCCAGCTGGCCGTCCTCATCGAGCAGATGCGGCGCGAGGGGTTCGAGCTCACGGCGTCGCGCCCGGAGGTCCTCCTGCGCGAGGTCGGTGGCGAGGTCCAGGAGCCGTACGAGCGGGTCACCATCGACGTGCCGCCCGACTACATCGGCGAGATCCAGACCGCCATCGCCGTGAGCTCGAAGCCCTCGCGCCGCATCTGCTCGATGAGGACGGCCAGCTGGAGCTCGCCACGACCGCGGACCTCGAACGCCTCGCT
>JBBQVJ010000168.1:0-3711 GCA_038211705.1 Candidatus Limnocylindrales bacterium
GGGTTCAACCCGATCGTCGAGCTGTCGATGACGTTCCATACCCAGGTCGTCGGCGCGAACGGGCAGCGCCAGGCGATGTTCATCGAGCGGACGCCCGGACTCGCCGAGGTCATCCTCGACAACTTCGCGTTCGGCCCGAAGGATGTCCTCATTGTCTTCTCCGCCGGCGGCACGACCGCGGTGCCGGTCGAGATGGCGCGCGGGGCGCGGCGGCGCGGACTGCGCGTGATCGCCGTAACGTCCGTGACGCAGTCGTTGTCGAGCGATATCGACCCCGCGGTCGGCGGCCGGCTCCTGGACGAGGCGGACCTCGTCATCGACCTGTGCACCCCGCACGCCGACGCCCTGATCGCCATCGGTGGGCTCGACACGCCGGTCGGTCCCGGCACGACCGTGACCGCCATCGCCATCGTCAATTCCATCAAGGTACGGACCGCCGAGCTCCTCACGGAGCGCGGCGTCATGCCACCCGTCATCACCCGAGCATCGGTCGTGGGCGCCGAACGCTCGCGGGATCTGTTCGATGCAGCCTATCGTGAGCATTCGCGACGTCTCGCCCGTGCCATCGATCGTGGGAGCGATCGTGGTGGGCCCGACGCGCGACAGGAGGTGTCAGACACCGCATGATGCGCACGCTCCCTCCGTACGCGGGGGGCGAAGACATGTTCGATCCACGGCACGGCCACGATGGTCTTCCGATCGAAGAGGAGGAGAACGCATGATCCAGAAGGGATCGATCCGAGCCAGGATGCTCGGCGGTCTGGCAGTCGTGGCGATCGTCGCCGCGGCCTGCTCGTCCAGCGGGGCGTCGTCTGCACCCGGAGCGTCGACCGCACCGGGAGCGTCGACCGCACCGGGAGCATCGGCGGCGCCCAGCGGCGCGGCCGGCTCGTACAAGATCGGCTTCGCCAATGGCGGCGGCGTCGGCAATGGATGGCGCGAGTCGTCGATCTGCTCGGTCAAGGCCCAGGCGGCCGCGTCCGGGAAGGTCGAGACTGTGACCGTCATCAACCATGACGCGACTCCAGCCGAGCAGCAGACCGACATCCGCGACCTGATCGCGGCCGACGTCGACGCGATCATCATCAACCCGAACGATCCGGATGCGCTCAACCCGGCGATCGACGAGGCCATCAAGGCCGGGATCAAGGTCGTCGCGATCGACGCGTTCGTCACCGCCAAGGGTGCCTACAACCTGTCCAATGACCAGATCCAGTATGCCTACCTCGGCGCCAAGGCCCTGTTCGAGCAGATGGGCAAGAAGGGCGCCGTCGTCTACATGCGCGGCATCGCCGGCCACCCGGCCGACACCGACCGCGACACCGGCTTCAAGAAGGCGCTCGCCGAGTATCCCGACATCACGGTCGCCAAGGAGGTCGTGACCAAGTGGGATCCAGCGACGGCCGTCAGCCAGATCAACGACATCATGAGCAGCGGCGTGCCGTTCGACGGCGTCTGGACCTCCGGTGTGGACTCGTCGATCGTCGATGCCATGAAGACCGCAAACCACCCGCTCGTGCCGATCGTCGGCGCGGATAACGCGGGCTTCGTGACCCAGCTCCTCAATGAGCCGGGCCTAAAGGGTGCGGCCGTGACCAACCCGTCGGCCGTCGCCGGAGCCGGTCTCGTGCTGGCACTCAAGCTGCTCGCCGGCGAAACGCCGGCCGAGACGACCGTCCACGTCACCCCGGAGCTCTGGGACAACTCGACCGACGCGGGCAAGGCTTCCCTAACGGCCGCCCAGAACCCCAAGCTCAACAAGCTGTGGCCCCTCGGGCTCACGGTCAAGGATTGGACCACGTACAGCGTGGACGACCTCATCGCCTGCAAAGGCCCAGGCGAGTGACCCGGATCGTCTAGGGTCGCGTTTCGTGGGGATGTCGGCGGCGCCGGCATCCCCACGCCTCCATCGACGTTCTAGAGAGCGCTTGATGCCAGACCAGTTGCTCGAGGCGACCGGGGTCGCCAAGCGGTATGGCGCCGTCGCCGCCCTGCGGTCCGCGTCGCTGTCCGTTCACGCGGGCGAGGTCCATGCACTGATGGGTGCGAACGGCGCCGGCAAGAGCACGCTCGTCAAGATCCTCACCGGCGCGGTCCATCCGGACAGCGGCTCGATCACGGTCCGGGGCGAGCCGTACCTCGCTCGCTCCCCCGCCGAGGCCCGGCGCGGCGGCATCGTCTCCGTCTACCAGGAGCCCGCCGTCATACCGGATCTGGACATCCGATCGAACCTCCGCCTGACGAAGACCCCGGTCGAGCCGTTCCGACACTGGCTGGCCGAACTGGGCATCGGCGATCTGGACCTCTCGGACATGGCACGCGACCTGCCGCTGGCCACGCTGCGTGTCATCGACCTGGCCCGGGCACTGGCCATCGAGCCCCACGTCCTCATGCTCGACGAGATGACAGCCGCCTTGCCCGCCGACCTGACGGAGAAGGTGCTCCACGTGATCGGCAATCAGCGCGGGTCGGACCGCTGCATCATCTTCATCTCACACCGCCTCATCGAGATAGCAGCCGTCTGCGATCGCGCCACCGTCCTGCGCGAAGGCGAGACGGTCGGTGTCGTGGACATCAACGAGGGCTCGGAGCAACGGATCGTCGCGCTCATGCTCGGCAAACGAGCCAGCGATCCGAAGGCGCGCCACGAAACCGCGGTCGTGGCCGCCGCTGACGAGGCCTCGAAACCAAGGCTCGTCGTCCGCGACCTGCGGGTCGGCGCCCGACTCAACGACGTGTCCTTCGAACTGCGCGCCGGCGAAGTCCTCGGCGTTGCGGCCCTCGAAGGCCAGGGCCAGGATGAGTTGTTCGATGTGCTCGCGGGCTCGCGCCGCCCCGACGGGGGCGAAGTCCTGGTCGATGGCGTCCCGGTCTCGTTCCGGCATCCGGCCGACGCCATCAAGGCCGGTATCGTGTACGTGCCGGCCGACCGCGCCGAGGCCTTGCTCATGCAACGGTCCGTGCGCGAGAACGTGGCGCTGCCCTATATCGCCGGAGTCAGGTCGTGGGGCCCCATCGCGATGGCGGCCGAGGCCGCCCGTGTCAAAGCCGCAGTCAAGCGGCTCCAGATCGACACGCGCGCCGTGTCCGAGGTCCGCCAGCTGTCCGGCGGCAACCAGCAGAAGGTGACCATCGCACGGTGGGTCGCCGGTGGTGTCCAGACGATGCTGTGTTTCGACCCGACCCGCGGGATCGACATCGGCACGAAGCAGCAGATCTACGAGTTGGTCCGCGAGCTGGCGGCCGCCGGGGCTGCCGTGCTCTTCTACACGTCCGAGCTCAAGGAAGTCCAGCTCGCGTGCGACCGGGCGATCGTCATCTTTGGTGGCCGGATCGTCGCCGAGATCCCGGTCGACGAGGCCGACGAGCCCTCCCTGTTGCGGGCCGCCTACGACCTGCCGCCGGACGTCCCGATGCCCGAGGAAGTCGCCGCCGAGGAGCTGGCCGCCGAGGGACTCGGTCCCGAAGGCCTCCACGCGCCCGACCCGGGGGCCGTTAGCGAGACCGGGTCGACCGGTGCTGGACCGGCGGTGTCAGCGTGAGCGTGGCCGTGGACGTAGGCACGAGGGAACGCCTGGGCCTGATGACGCAGATGCGCCGCTGGTCGCAGCGCAATTCGTGGACGCTGGCGCTGCTCGGGCTATTCGCAGCGACCCTCCTGATCACGTACCTCATACGGCCGAGCTACGGCGCGGCCCAGATACAGGGCCT
>JBBQVJ010000169.1:0-3593 GCA_038211705.1 Candidatus Limnocylindrales bacterium
GCTCGAGGCCGCGACCGAGCCGTTCATCATCCTGTTGATCGCGGCCGGAATCCTCGCGCTCCTGCTCGGCGAGCTCCGCGATGGGGCCCTCATCCTGGCCGCGCTCATCCCGATCGTCGTCGCCGACGTCGTGACCGAGTACCGCGGCGAACGGGCCCTCCTCGCGTTGCGCGAGGCCTCGGCGCCGACCGCCCGCGTCCGGCGAGACGGGACGGTGTCGGAGACTGCCGCAGCCGGACTCGTGCCCGGCGACATCGTCCTGCTTCGCGCCGGCGACATCGTGGCGGCCGACCTGCGCCTGCTGCGGGCGGACCGGCTGGTCATCGACCGGAGCGTCCTGACCGGCGAATCCGTCCCCGAGCCGGCCGACGTCGAGCCCGACCCGGCCGACGCGCCGCTGGTCGCCCGTCGCTCGATGGCGTTCGGTGGCACGTCCGTGGTCGGCGGCCGTGGCGAGGGGATCGTGGTCGCGGTCGGCAGCGCCTCCGAGGTGGGGCGCATCGCACGCGGGCTTGGCTCCGTCGAGCGGCGGCGCTCGCCGCTCCAGGCCGAGCTCGACCGCCTGGTCCGGATCCTGCTGATCGCCGCCGTCGGACTGATCGTGATCGTGACCGGGCTCGGCTTCTCCCGCGGCCTGCCGGCCTCGGCGAACCTGCTGGCCGGGATCTCGGCCGCCATCGCCGCGATCCCCGAGGAGCCGCCGGTCCTGCTCGCGGTCATCCTCGGTCTCGGGGCGTACCGCTTGCTGCGGCGCGACGTCCTCGTCCGGCGGCTGAACGCCGAGGAGACGCTGGGCTCGGTCGACCTGATCCTCACCGACAAGACCGGCACGCTGACCCGCAACCGGCTCGATGTCATCTCGGTCCGCGATCTGGCCGGTCCGCTGGATGGACCCGTGCGGCTCGAGGTCCTGCTCGAAGGGCTGCGGGCCGAGGACGATGCCTGGGCGCGCGGGGAGGGGACGGCCGCAGGCTCGTTCACGAGCTCGCTCAGCCGGGCGATCGAGGCGGCCGGCGGCGACGCGACGCTGGCGCTCGGCGACCTGATCGATTCGGAGCCGGTGCTCGACGGGCGACCCCTCTCGCGCACCCGGTCGCGTTCGGGCGCGGCCGTCGTCGACCTCGCCATCGGCGCCCCGGAGGCGATCCTGTCCCTGGTCGAACCGTCGACCGAGGTCCGCGACGACTGGACCAGGCTCGTCGATGCCAACGCGGTGACGGGCCAGCGGCTGCTGGGTCTGGCGCGTCGGCGTGACGACGGGCCGTGGGACGTCCGGGCGCTCATCGGCTTCGCCGACCCGTTGCGCGACGGCATCCGGGAGGCGCTCGGGACGGCCCGGACCGCGGGCATCGAGATCGTGATCGTGACCGGCGACCATCCGCTGACGGCCGCGGCCATCGCCGCCGAGGCGGGTCTCGATGGCGGCCGGGCGGTCGTCGGCGAGGAGCTGGCCGCCTGGGACGATGCCCGGGTCGCGGCCGAGCTGCCCCGGCTCCAGGTCGTCGCTCGCTCCACCCCCGATCAGAAGGAACGGCTCGTCCGGATCGCCCGCGAGGCGGGCCGGACCGTGGCGGTCACGGGTGACGGGGTGAATGACGCCCCGGCCCTCCACCGGGCCGACGTCGCGGTCGCGATGGGATCGGGGACGGGCGTCGCCAAGGAGGCGGCCGATCTCGTCCTCGGCGACGACTCGTTCGCGACCCTGATGTACGGCGTGGCCGAGGGCCGGCGGATCGTCGACAACGTCCAGAAGGGGCTGGTCTTCCTGATCTCGACCCACGTGGCGCTGCTGGGGTTCATCCTCATCGCGACGGTCTACGGCTTCGGCCAGCCGCTGCTGCCGCTCCAGATCATCTGGCTCGAGCTGTTCATCGACCTGTCGACCTCGGTCGCCTTCGAGCTGGAGCCGGCCGAACCCGACCTGATGCAGCGACCACCGCGCCGGCGCGGCGTGCCGCTCCTGACCGACGAGATCCTTGCCCGGATCGTCGGGGCCGGCGGGTTCAGCGCGGTCGCCGCGCTGGTGGTCATGGTCAGCCTGCCGGGCTTGCCCGATCACGCGCGCTGGATCGCCTACACCGTCCTCGTCTGCTCACAGGCGGTCCGTGCCTACGCCAACCGCAGCCTGCGCGAGCCGGTCCATCGCCTGGCCCCGAACTGGTTCCTGCTCGGTGCAGCATTGGTCGTCATCGCGGTCCAGGCGATCATCCCGTTCGTCCCGATCCTGGCCGACGCCTTCCACGCGTCGCCGCTCAGCCCGACCGACTGGGCCATCGTCGCCGTGATCGCCTTCGCCCCGGCCCTCGTCGCCGAAGTGGTGCGAACGGTCACCGGTCGGACCTGGGTCGCCTGAAACGGGGCTATCCTCAGGCCGGTGAGCCTTGAGATCGATCACGTCACGAAGCGGTTCGGCGCGACCGTCGCCCTCGACGGGCTGACCTTCGAGGTCGCGCGCGGCGAGGTCTTCGGCTTTCTCGGGGCCAACGGCGCCGGCAAGACGACCACGATGCGGATCTGTCTCGGGATCATCCGGGCGGACGCCGGGGGGATTCGTTGGGATGGCCGCCCGACCGAGGACGTCGCCCGGCGGACGTGGGGCTACCTGCCCGAGGAACGTGGGCTATACCCGCGGATGGTCGTCCTCGACCAGCTTGTCTACTTCGCCTCGCTCTACGGTCTGGCGCCGGACGTCGCGCGGCGCGAGGCGATCGCCTGGCTGACCCGCTTCCAGATCCCGGAGGCCGCCGGCCGGCGCGCCGAGGAGCTCTCGAAGGGCAACCAGCAGAAGGTCCAGTTCATCGCCGCGATCCTGCACGACCCCGAGGTCCTGCTGATGGACGAGCCGTTCACCGGGCTCGATCCGGTCAACCTCGTTCTGCTGCGCGAGGCCTTCAACGAGCTGCGCGACCGTGGCCGAACGCTGATCTTCTCGACCCATCAGATGGAGACCGCGGAGGCAATGTGTGAATCGGTCGCGATCGTCGACCACGGGCGGTTGGTCGCCGGCGGCCGGGTCCGCGATCTCAAGCGGGCCAGCGGTCGGCGTACGCTCCGCCTCGCGGTCGAGGGCGACCCGCCGGCGCCCGACTGGCTGGCTGATCTGCCTGGGGTCGATCTCCTCCGCCCGTCGGCGGCCGTCGCGTCGGCGGTCGAGCTGCGGCCCGGAGCCGATCCCGGGGCGATCCTGTCGGCCGTCCTCGCTCGCGGCGTGTCGGTGACCCATTTCGAGGTCGTCGAGCCGAGTCTTGAAGCGCTCTTCATCGAGTTCGTGGGACGGCCGATGGACGAGATCGTCACGCCTGCCACCGAACTGGTCGTACCGTCGATCCGACCGGGTGAAGCTGCCTGATGGCACGCCGCGACCCGATGCTGCCGAACGCCGGGATCATCGCCCGCCGCGAGTATCGCGACCGGGTGCGCGGCCGGCTGTTCCTGGTGTCGACGTTCGTGCTGGCTGTGCTCGCGATGCTCGCCGCCCTGGCCCCGATCGGGATGCGTAGCCTCGACCGGCAGACCGTGACGCGCATCGCGGTCGTCTCCGGCGATGCCGAGTTGGCGCAGCGCGCGGTCGGGCTCGTCGACTCCGTCCTCAA
>JBBQVJ010000170.1:0-3574 GCA_038211705.1 Candidatus Limnocylindrales bacterium
TCACCGTCAACTACTTCTGAGCGGGAACCGGGAGGCACCCATGACCGACGACGCATCCCAGGTGGCCAGCGGCCGGATCGCGATCGGCATCGATGTCGGCGGAAGCGGCATCAAGGCGGCGGTCGTGGACGTCGAATCCGGTCGGCTCCGCTCCGACCGCCTCCGCGTCCCGACGCCCATGCCGGCCACGCCCGATGCGGTCATCGCCTCGATGGTGCGGCTCGTCCGCCGGCTGGCCAAGTCGAGCGGCCTCGGTGATTCGACGCCGGTCGGGGTCGGGCTACCCGGCGTCGCCATCGGTGGCGTCCTCAAATCGGCCGCCAACATCGACCCGACGTGGATCGACTTCCCGGTCGTCGAGCGGCTCAACCGCCAGCTCAGGCGACCGATCTCGATCATCAACGATGCCGACGCCGCGGGGATCGCCGAGATGCGCTTCGGCGTCGGGGTGGACAGACCCGGCGTCGTCATCTTCCTGACCCTCGGAACGGGCGTCGGCTCCGGGGTCTTCAACGACGGCGTGCTGGTCCCGAACACCGAATTCGGTCAGATGGAGATCCGTGGCCGGCCGGCCGAGAGGCGATCGGCGGCCGCCGCGCGCATCAAGCGGGGATTGTCGTGGAAGGCCTGGGCGGGCGACCTCGACGAGCACCTGGACCGGATCCAGCAGCTGACCTGGCCCACCCTGATGATCCTGGGCGGCGGGGTCAGCAAGAGCGCCGACAAGTTCATCCCCCGCCTGACCGTGCGCTGCGAGGTCGTCCCGGCGCTTCTGCGCAATGATGCGGGGATCATCGGGGCCGCCATCGTGGCGGCCGACGCCGCGCATCAGGTCGCCCGGGCCTCAGTCGCACCGCTCGTCCCGGGTGCGCTGCCACCCGTCGCGGAAGGCCAGCCGCAGGACACCTAGGCGCGCGCGCGCAGGTCGCGCAACGTCTCCGCCGAGCCGGACACGATGAGGTTCTCGCCCGCCACGAGCACGCGCTCATCGGTCGGGTTCGGTTCGTAGTCGCGCTCGCCGCGCACGACGGCCAGCGAGAAGATCCCGTCGCGACGGAGCTCGGCCACCGTGCGGCCCTCGAGCGGTCCATCGGCCGCGACCTCGACCTCCTCGATCGAGAACGCGAGCTCCCCGTGCGACAGGGCGAAGTCGATGAAGTCGGCGACGCGAGGACGGACGGCGAGTTCGGCGATCTGGCGGCCGGCCCTCGTGTACGGCGACACGATCCGATCGGCGCCGGCCCGCACGAGCTTGCCTTCCGAGCCCTCCTGGTTCGCCCGCGCGACGATGAACAGGCCGGGGTTGAGTGAGCGTGCCGAGAGGGTGACGTAGACGTTGTTCGCGTCCGAGTCGATCGTCGTGATCAGCCCGCGCGCCCGCTCGATCCCGGCATCGCGGAGTGTCGCGTCGTTGGTCGCGTCGCCGATGACGACCAGGTGCCCGTCGGACCTGGCCGTCTCGAGCGAGACCGTGTTGATATCCACCACCACGAACCGCTCCCCGGTGTGGGCGAGCTCGCGCGCGACGGTCGAGCCGACGCGCCCATACCCGCACAGGATCAAGTGTCCACGCAGGTTCGCCGCCGCCTCGGCCATCCGCTTCGCCTCCCGTCGCCCGCTGACCGCCTCGGACAGGACCGCCTCCGCGACGATCCCGACCGAGCCGAAGATGATGCCGACCCCGGCGATGGCCACCAGCACGGTCCAGGCCCGCCCGATCCCGTCGAGTTCCCGGACCTCTTTGTAGCCGACCGTCGTGAGCGTGATGCCCGTCATATACAGCGCGTCGCCGATCGACCAGCCGAGCGCCAGGTACCCGGCCGTCCCGACCGCCACGGTGGCGAGCACCGCGGCGAGCCAGAGCCGGACGTGCGAGCCGCGGAAGGCGTCCAGCGCGCCGATCGTCACGACGCGATGCTAGCAGTGGCGGCGCGGGCTCAAGAGGGCCATCCGGACCGTCCGCAGGTGCCGCGAGCGTATCATCGAGGGCCCACGCCGGCCGCGCGCCGAATCGTTCGAACGCAATCCAAGAGGCCCACCCCCATGACCACGCCGACCGCCGCCTCCGCTCCCACCACCGCCCGCATGATCATCGGCGGCGAGTCCACCGATGCCGTTGACGGGCAGACCTTCGAGGTCGTCAACCCGGCGACCGGCAAGGTCATCGCCACGGCACCGCTCGGCGGGCCGGCCGATGTCGATCGCGCGGTCGAGGCGGCCCGGCGCGCATTCGATGAGCGCAAGGGCTGGGCGTCTTGGGCGGCCGGCAAGCGCGGCCGGACGCTGGCCAAGTTCGCGGCGCTCATCAAGGACCACACCGAGGAGCTGGCCCAGCTCGAGAGCCGCAATGTCGGCAAGCCCATCACCGGCGCCCGCGGCGAGGTCACCGGTGTCAGCCTCGTGTTCGACTACTACGCCGGGGCGGCCAACAAGATCTTCGGCCAGACCATCCCGGTCTCGAAGCCGGGTCTCGACCTCACCCTGCGCGAGCCGATCGGCGTGGTCGGCCTGATCGTGCCCTGGAACTTCCCATTGCTGATGGCCTCGTGGAAGGTCGCCCCGGCGCTGGCCGCCGGCAACACCGCGATCCTCAAGCCCGCCAGCTACTCCCCATTGACGGCGATCCGGCTCGGTGAGCTGGCCCTCGAGGCGGGCATCCCGCCGGGTGTCCTCAACGTCGTGACCGGGCCGGGCGGGTCCGCCGGGGCGGCCATCGCGGCGCATCCCGGGATCGGCAAGGTCGCCTTCACCGGCGAGACGGTGACCGGCCAGGAGATCATGCGGCTGGCCGCGGGCAACGTGAAGAAGATCTCACTCGAGCTCGGTGGCAAGAGCCCGAACATCGTCTTCGCCGACGCGGATCTCGAGAAGTTCGCGCGCGAGTCGCCCTACTCGGTCTTCGACAACGCGGGGCAGGACTGCTGCGCACGGAGCCGGATCCTAGTCGAGCGCTCGGCACACGAACGGGTCGTGGAGCTGTTCGCGGCCGCGACACGGAACCTCAAGACCGGCGATCCGTCCCTCGACGAGACCGAGGTCGGCTCGCTGGTCAGCTTCAAGCAACGCGACCGCGTCCGCGACTACATCGAGATCGGGCTGGCCGAAGGGGCGACGCTCGTCGTCGGTGGCGAGGCACCGACCGACCCGGCGCTGGCCGACGGCGCGTATCTCATGCCGACCGTCTTCGATGGCGTCTCGAACGACATGCGGATCGCCAGCGAGGAGATCTTCGGCCCAGTCGTGTCGATCATCCCGTTCGACACCGAGGAAGAGGCGCTGCGGCTGGCGAACGCCACCCCGTACGGGCTGTCGGGCTCGATCTGGAGCCGCGACATCGGCAAGGCGCTGCGCGCGGCCAAGGCGCTCCAGGCCGGCGTCATCAGCGTCAACTCGAACTCGTCGGTCCACACCGAGGCGCCGTTCGGTGGCTACAAGATGTCGGGGATCGGTCGCGAGCTCGGAATGTCTGCGCTCGACCTCTACACCGAGACCAAGAACGTTTTCATCGACCTGAGCTGATCGCCGGGACCTCAAGTTCGGGGTAGCGACGGCTCAACCAGTCGCGCAGCGCCCA
>JBBQVJ010000171.1:0-3533 GCA_038211705.1 Candidatus Limnocylindrales bacterium
CGTATTCGTCGGCCTCGGAGCGCTCGATAGCGACGACAAGGCGTTCCAGGTCCTGACGGTCATCGCCTTGCTGGCGATGCCCGCCTCGGCCGGCATCGCGATCCTGCGCTACCGCCTCTATGACATCGACCGGATCGTCAGTAACACCCTCGGCTATGCCATCATCTCGATCGTCCTGTTCGGCGTGTTCGCGGTCGTGAACCTGACCCTCCAGAGCAGCTTGAGCAACGTCACCAACGGCGACACCTTGGCGGTGGCGGTCTCGACGCTCTTGGCGGCGGCGCTGTTCAGCCCCGCGCGGAGCAGAGTGCAACGCACCGTCGACCACCGCTTCCACCGCGCCCGGTACGACGGCGAACGGACGACCGCGGAGTTCTCCGAGCGCATGCGCGACGAGCTGGATCTGGAAGCGACTCGGCGCGCATTGGTGGCGACAGTGGTCGAGTCGGTCCGGCCTCGGAGCGCCACAGTCTGGATCCGGGCCGGTGCGCGGACACGGTGACGGGGTCGGCTCCCATCCGCATCGACGCGATCATCGTGGGCGCGGGCCCCAACGGCCTGGCTGCGGCGATCACGCTGGCCCGCGCCGGGCGCTCGGTCCGTGTCTACGAGGCAGCCGCGACGGCAGGAGGCGGGACCCGGACCGCCGAACTGACGCTCCCCGGGTTCCGCCACGACGTGTGCTCGACGATCCTGCCGCTGACGCTGGCGTCGCCGTTCTTCACCACGATCGACCTGGCCGCGCGTGGCGTCGAACTGGTCCATCCCGACGCGCCCATCGCCCACCCACTCGACGGCGGCCGGGCGGTCGTCCTCGAGCGCTCGGTCGCGACCACGGCGGCGGGCCTGGGCCCGGGCGACGGACGGGCCTGGCGCCGGATGTTCGGGCCGCTGGTCCGCGAGGCCGAGGCGCTCGCCGATGAGATCCTCCAGCCGGTCATCCACAGGCCGCGCCATCCGCTGCTGCTCGCCCGGTTCGGGCTACCCGCGCTTCGGTCGGCGCAGGGCCTGGCCCGGGCGCGTTTCGACGACGAGGCGGCGCGCGCGCTCTTCGCCGGGATCGCCGCTCATTCGATGTTCCGCCTCGATCGCCCGGTGAGTGCCTCGTTCGGGCTCGTCCTGGCGACCTTCGCGCATGCCGTCGGCTGGCCGATGGTCCGCGGCGGTGCCAACTCGATCGCGGATGCTCTCGTGGGGGAGCTCGCGGCGGCCGGTGGCGAGATCGTCACGGATCACCGGGTAGCCTCGCTCGCGGACCTACCGGCGGCGCGGACCACCCTGCTCGACGTGACGCCGCGGCAGATGCTGGCCGTCGCCGGCGATCGGCTGTCGCCCGGCACCCGCCGCCGCGCCGAGCGTTTCCGATACGGGCCCGGCGTCTTCAAGCTCGACTGGGCGCTCGATGGCCCGGTGCCGTGGACCGCCGAGGGGTTGCGCCGCGCCGCGACGATCCACCTCGGCGGGACGCTCGACGAGATCGCCGCGGCCGAAGCCGAGGTCGCCGGCGGCCGCCACCCTGACCGGCCGTACGTTCTCTTCGTCCAGTACGCGCCGTGGGACACGACTCGCGCGCCGGCCGGCCGGACAACGGCCTGGGCCTACTGCCACGTGCCGCCGGGCTCCGACGTCGACATGACCGATCGCATCGAGGCCCAGGTCGAGCGCTTCGCGCCGGGCTTCCGCGACCGGATCCTCGCCCGCGCCACGCAGGGACCGGCCGCGATGGAGACCTACGACGAGAACTATGTCGGCGGCGATATCAACGGCGGCGTCGAGGACCTCGGCCAGCTCGTCTTCCGGCCCTGGCCGGCGCTCGATCCCTACCGGGTCGGCGACGGCCTCTACCTCTGCTCGTCATCGACGCCCCCAGGCGGCGGTGTCCACGGCATGAGCGGGATGCTCGCGGCCAAGTCGGCCCTGCGTCACGAGCTGCGCTGAATCGCCGACCCTAGAGGACGCCGACCTCGGGCGTCCGTGCCCGCGATTCCAGCTCCCGCCGCAACCAGACGCCGGCGACCAGCGCCCCGACCGCCGGCACGACCGACCACGCCGCGAACACGAGCAGCGCCACGACGATGATCAGCTGGACATCGCCGAGCGCGTCCTCGACGTCGCCGGACGAGAGGCGCTCGGCCATGGCATCCGTGCTGTCACCAAGCTGGCCGAGCGAGGTCGCATTGCTGGCCAACGCGTCCCGGTTGGTCGCGAGCGACGCGGCGATCGTCGTCAGCCGCGTGTCGAGCCCTTCGAGGCTGGCCGAGATGCGCTGGACCGAATCGGCGGAGGCTCCGAGCGGCGAAGCCCCCAGGATGGCGACCGACCGGAGCTGGGCCTCGAGACTGGCCAGACCGGCCCGCGTCTCGGTGATCGTGGTCGCCGTCGAGGCCACCGCCTTGGCCGACTCATCGACCGTCACGGTGAACGATTGGGCGGTCGTGGACGCCTGATGGAGCACGGTGGCGGTGCGCTCCATCGTCGTCGCCAGGTCGGTGACCGTCGCCGTGGCCTCATCGCGCAGACCGCCGATCCGCCCGCTGACGATGAACAGCGCGGCCAGCCCGATGACGGCCACGACCAGCCCGATGACCCCGTAGGCGATGAGCCCGCGGCTCAGCCGCTGGAGTGCCCCGCCCACCTCGAGCGGCCGGACCTCGGTCACCGCCAACCGCTGCGAGCCGCGTCGGGGTAGAGCCTGACCCGCCGGTACGGCTCCCGGCCGCGCGACCGGGAGACAAGGTTGGCCCGCGCGGCCATCTGGTGCTGTAGCCGCCGGCTGTTGGCGTTCTGGGGCGACAGCTCGACCGCCTCCGACGAAGACAGGACGGACTCGATGGCGTCCTCGGTCTCGCGCATCGCCGCCTCACGAGGATCGATCTCGAGCGAGAAGATCGAGGTCAGGCTCGACTGCATCTGGGGGATCGTGTTGCTCTTGAGGACGTAGATCGGCACCGCGCGGTCCTCGGCGTCGCGGAGCATCGGCGTCTTCTGCTTGTACTCGTTGCGCAGCGTCATGACCACCTCGGCCTCGTCGATGTCGCGGGCGATGACGACTGGCAGCTGCAGGTCGCGGATGGCCTGTTCGAGCCGCTTCCGGCTGATCCCCTGGGGCAGGACACGCAGGGTCGGCAGCGGCGAGCCGCCGGGGACGAGCACCGTGCCGCCGTCGGGGCCTTCCTCGGCGCCGAGCGGCGCCCGGTCGAGATCGTCGTCCTCGAGCGCGTCCACGTTGACCGGCCCCGTCCCGTCCTCGGCCTTCATCGCGCTGAGGGCGCGGCTGGCCTGGTCGCTCCAGGCCTTCTGGCGCTGGAGCTCGCGCGTCTCTCGGGCCCGCGTTTCGGCGGCAGTCGAGAGCGCCCCGCGCTCGAGCGGACCGCGATCGGCGATGTCGCCGGCCACGAATGGCGCCGCAGCGACGCCGGCCGGCCCGCGCCCAGGGCCAGGAGGCGCAGAGAACCGTTCACCCGGCATCGTGCCGGTTGAGCCACCCTCCGAAACGGGCCCGCGGGTCGAGGGCTCGCGGCCCGACCCGCCAC
>JBBQVJ010000172.1:0-3532 GCA_038211705.1 Candidatus Limnocylindrales bacterium
AATGGCCATCCCGCCGGCGCCCTGGTCGCCGAGACCGAGGATGCGCTCGTTATCGGTGACGACGATCAGCCGGACGTCGTCGTAGGGGCCCTGGCGCAGGATCTGGGGGATCCGGTCCCGGTCCTCGGGCGTGATCCAGACGCCGCGCGTCCGCCGGATGATGTGGCTGAACTCCTGGCACGCCCGCCCGACCGTCGGCGTGTACACGATCGGCAGGAACTCCTCGAGGTGCTCGGCGAGCAGACGGTAGAACAGCGTCGAGTTACGGTCCTGGAGGGCGGCCATCCCGATGTAGCGCTCGAGCGCATCGTCCTTGCGCCGGAGGTGTTCGAGCTCGAGCTCGACCTGCTCCTCGATGGTCAGGACGCGGTCGGGCAGGAGACCTCGCAACCGGAACGCGTCGCGCTCGTCCTCCGGAAAGGCCAGGTCCTTGGTGAGCAGCCGGCTGCCGAGCAGCGCCGGCCCGGCGAGGGCGATGGACGCGGGACGGCCGGCGGCGATGTCATCGTACGGGGCGGGGAGCGGGCGCATCCCACCGAGGATACCGGGGCCGGCGCCCACGACGTACGCTTCTGGCGTGAGCATCGAGCTGAGCCGAGAGCCCGTCAGCTGCCCTCGACCACGAGCGTACCGACCATGCCGTACGCCTCGTGGCCCGGCAGGTGACAGATGTACAGGTAGGTCCCGGGGGTCGTGAACGTGATCGTCGTGGCGCGGCTGGTGCCGGCCGGGATGGTCACCTCGGTCGGGCGCGAGGCGTGGTCGGGCTCGGTGCCGGTGCGGTGCCGCTCGTGCACGGCTGCATCGCCGACGATCCATTCGTGGCCGATCGGGTCGTCATTGCGCAGGACGAACGTCACCGCCACACCGACCGGGACCGTGATCGCCGACCGGTCGTAGTGCGAGTGGTGGATCCCGATCGCCTCACTGACCGGCCCGAGCGCGGGCGCATGCGCCCAGGCCGCCGCGATCCCGGCAAGGCCGAGCGAGAGGGCGATGCCGCCGACCAGGGCGAGACGCCCCGGTCGGCCATGGTCGGTCATCGGGTCACCGTCTCTCAGGCCATCGAGAGCGGCGGACGCCGCCGGGCCAGCGCCACGATGCCGCCGATCCCGACGACCGTGAGCAGCATCCCGACGACGATCCGGACCACATCCGCGGTCCGGTCCGGCGCGACCGGCGTCGCACCCGGCAGATCCAGCCCGGCCATGATCCGTGACGGCGCACCGGCACCCGACGCGTCGATCGCGAGATCGAAGGCGAGCTGCGGCACGGCGGCGTCGATCTCGACCTTCGTCAGCCAGCCCGAGGCCGGCACCCAGTCCATCCCGCGATCGGACCGGAGGTCGTCGAGCAGCGAGACCGTGGCCGGGGCGCTGTGTCCGAGCGCGAGGCCGTTGTCGCCGGTCGGGGCCGGCAGCAGCGCCGGCGTGCGGTCGGTAAGGAGGTACACGTCGGCATCGACCCGCTCGGCGGCCGTCTTGCCGAGGGCCAGGATCCGCAGCGGCACCCACGGGTTGTCGGTCGGGATGGTGATGTGAACCGGCGTTCCGTCACCGACCGACTGGCCGCGCTGCGCCGCCGCATCGGCATCGAACACGGCGGCCAGGAAGATGGGCGAGCGCGCGGCGTAGAAATCCAGCACCTCCGGCGCATCGGGCGGGAGCCGGAAGCCGTGCTCGGTGGCCCACTGGCCGACGGCGGCCGAGCCGCCGCGCAGGACGGTCACGTCGAGTGCATCGATGCGGACCTTCATGAGCTCCTCGGCGGAACCGGAGGCCGCGCGGTCCGCGGCGAACAGGACGCCCTCAGGGATCGGGTCCGTCTCGCGGATGAGCCGCTGGAGGGTCCAGTCGCCGCCCTTCTCGACGCTCGACGGGATGCCCGGCAGCGGGGTCAGCGACCCAAACGCGCCACCCCCACCGGCGAACTGGAAGGCCGTGATGTAGTGCTCCTCGCCGGCGTGATAGCCGGCCAGCGTCGTCGTGCGCAGGAGGTTGACCGCGCCGTTGGGCCCGATCAGCCCGCCGCAGGCAAAGGCCGGTCCGGCCGTGAGGGCGATGATGAGCAAGGCCGCCCCGAAGGCAGCGCCGGCTCGATGGATCGATCGGTTCATCGTCGAGCTCCCGTGGTGCGACAGGTCCGGGTGGAACCGTCTTCGTTGGGGCACAAGACTCCGCGACAGTCGCCGGTGTTCCCTCGCCGCACGGTCCCGGTGCCCGGTAGCACCATCGCGTGATGGCCGCCGCTCGCCGCGACCGGCCATCATGGCGCCCATGCATCAACGCGTCACGCGCCTGGCCATCGGCCTCGCCCTCGTCCCGGCCACCGCCCTGCCGTTCGCCGTGCCCGGGGCGGCGGCCGCCGCCGACTTCCCGGCCGCCGACGCGGGGTATCACACCTATGCCGAGATGGTCACCGAGATCACCGCGGCACAGGCCGCCCATCCGGACATCGTCGCGCTCCGTTCGATCGGCAAGAGCTACAAGGGCCGCGACCTTTGGGTCGCCAAGGTCTCCGACAACGTCGCGACCGACGAACCGGAGCCCGAGGTCATGTTCGACTCGCTCCACCACGCCCGCGAGCACCTGTCGCTCGAGCAGAACCTGGCGCTCCTGCGCTGGCTTACCGAGGGCTATGGCAGCGATGCCCGGATCACCAGCATCGTCGATACGCGCGAGGTCTGGATCGTCTTCGCGGTCAACCCCGACGGCGCCGAGTACGACCTGACCGGCTCGCCCTACCGGTCCTGGCGCAAGAACCGCCAGCCGAACGCCGGCACGACCGCGATCGGCACCGACGTCAACCGGAACTACGGCTACAAATGGGCCTGCTGCGGCGGGTCGTCCTCGGCCAAGTCGTCGGTGACCTATCACGGCCGGACGGCTTTCTCGGCACCGGAGACCCGCGCGATCCGCGACTTCATGGCCAGCCGACGCATCGGCGGTCGCCAGCAGATCAAGACCGCCATCACGTTCCACACCGCTGGTGAGCAGATCCTGTGGCCCTATGGCTACACCAAGACCGACGTCCCGATCGACATGACGGCCGATGACCACGCCGCGCTGGTGGCGCTCGGCCGGAAGATGGCCACGACCAACGGCTACACCGCGATGCAGTCGAGCAGCCTGTACATCACCGACGGCGATGAGATCGACTGGGCGTACGGCCACGAGGGCATCTTCATGTACACCTTCGAGCTGTACCCGAGTCACAGCCAGGTGAGCACGAACGCCCGGTTCTACCCGCCCGACGAGCGCATCGCGCCGCAGACGGAGCGGAACAAGGCGGCGATCCTGCTGCTGATCGAGGCCGCCGGCTGCCGTTACACCCTGAGCGGCAAGACCAGGGCGAACTGCGGGCCGCTGTACGACACGTTCCAGATCTACGACGGCTGGGTCGTCAACCCGCTCAAGACCGACACCGCGACCCGCGGGGCCTGGCAGCGTGCGAACCCGGCCGCGACCTCACGACAGGCCGGCACGGTCCCGTCGGGCTCGACCGCCCTGGTCACCGGCGCCAAGGCCGGGTC
>JBBQVJ010000173.1:0-3516 GCA_038211705.1 Candidatus Limnocylindrales bacterium
GGCGAGCGAGCGGTCCCGGGTGATCCCGGCGTTGTTGACGAGCACGTCGATCCTGCCGAATCGCTCCGTGACGCTGGCGACGGCCGCCGTGATGGACGCCGGGTCGCGAACGTCGCAACCGATGGCGTACCCCTGGCCGCCGGCCGCCGCGATCTCGGCGGTGACCTCATTGGCCAGTGCCTCGTGGTCGTGTCCGACATCGTCGGTGTGGTACGCAACGGCCACGCATGCGCCGTGCCGTCCCAACTCGAGGGCGATCGCCCGGCCGATGCCGCGCGACCCGCCGGTGACGAGGCAGGACTTGCCTGTCAGCTCAGCCATTGCAGAACCTCCCTGGATGCCGCTGAAGACGGGAGATGGCCGGCGGATGCCGGCCATCTCGTTGTCACCGCTCGGCAGGTCAGCGCTTGGTGGTCTCGGTCGCCTTCCAGGCTGCCTTGACCGTGGTCTGCCACGTCTCGAGCGTCGCCTTCTGGCTTCGCTTGACGAGCTCGGAGAACTGGGCGACAGCCTCGCGATTGCTCTTCACGCCGAGGTCGAAGAGACCCAAGCCGGCGTCGATCGCGGCATTCTGACCTTCAAAGGCCGCCTTGATGGCAGCTTCGCTCTGGGTGGACCAGGTGCCGAGCAGATCGCGGCCGAGCGTGCTCGCCTCACCGAAGTAGCTATTCGCGGCTTCGAACGAGGCCTTCGTGGTCTCGGTGCCGTTGCGGGCGGCCTGGGCGGCGATGCGGGTGGCTTCGGTGACGGCCGCTGCGGCAGCGTCCGGCATGTCGTTGATGGTGGTGGACACGATGGTCTCCTTCGCCTATGATCGTGCTGACGCTACTTGCGTTGCATCTCTAAGTGCGGTATGCATATAGTCCGCCCGATCTCGCGATCTGTCAAGCAGCGAGCCATGTCTGAACGTCAACCCACGATCCCCGCCGACGCCGACGCGCCGAACCCAGGGTCCGATCCCTCGACCGAGCCGATCGAGGAGCGCGAGCCGTTCCCCGGCTGGCCACCTAGAGACATCCTGGCGCCGTTCGTCCTGTTGGCGGTCTCGCTCCAGCGGGCGCACGGATATGTGATCGAGGACTACCTTCGAGCACTCGGCCTGTTCGGGATCACGATGAGCACGTTGTACCGAACCCTCCGCCAGATGGAGAAGGACGGCTTCCTCGAGTCGACCTGGGAGCCAGGGCCGACCGGCCCGGCGCGCCGCGTCTACACGATCACCGACTCGGGCCACGTCTGGCTCGACTCCTCGGCGGCGATGCTCACCGCCTATCGCGACACGATCGACCGATTCTTCGGTCTCTACGATGCTGGCCCGGGCGCGTCGCGCCGTAAGCCAGGTGAACCAGCGGACCAAAAGGAGACAGCACGATGACGAAGGAAGAGGCAACGGCCGGAGCCACCGATCCGTTCGAGGTTTGGCGTCAGCTGTACGAGACCAACGAGCGGGCCTGGAGCGCGGCACTCGAGGACGCCATGAGTAGTCCCGGGTACGACGAAGCCAGCGGCAAGATGCTCGAGACCATGCTCGCCGCCCAGAAGTCGATCCGTAACAACATGCGAACCTATCTCGAGACCATGAACGTCCCGACGCGCGAGGACATCGCCCGGCTCGGCGAGCTCGTCATCGGCCTCGAGGAGAAGATCGATCAACTCGCCGATCGGTTCGATGGGATCGAGGACCTCGTCCGCACCCCTGGCCCGGCCGGACCTCCGGGCGCGGCCGGCGCCACGGGTCGAATGGGGGCGACAGGGCGGCCCGGAGCCAAGGGACGTGCTGGACCCAAGGGACCGACCGGGCCCGCTGGCAAGGCTGGCGCCAAGGGTGCGACCGGCGCCAGAGGGCCCGCGGCCACCACCCGGCCCGCCGCACGCGCCAAGCCCGCTGAAGCCGCCAAGTCGTCGAAGCCTGCGAGGGCGGGTCGATGACCGCGCCGGGGTGGACGATGATTGCTGACCCCGCGACCATCTGGTCGTCGACTGAGCGTGCCCTCGAGATGGCCCGAGCCGTCCTCGGATCGGTCGAAGCTCCGGTCGGTCTCACGCCCAAGGAGCTCGTCTGGCGCAAGAACAAGGCGCGCCTGTACCGCTATATGCGGTCCGAGCCCGCCATGCACAAGACGCCGGTCTTCCTGGTCCTGCCGCTCATCAACCGGGCGTACATCCTGGACCTGCGCCCCGGGGCGAGCTTCGTCGAATTCCTGCTCGGCCAGGGATACGACGTCTTCCTGATCGACTGGGGCACTCCCGGCGACGAGGATCGATCGCTCGACGTGTCGACCCTCGTGACTCGATACCTGCCGCGCGCCGCGAAGGCGATCCAGAAGGCCACGGGCGAAACGTCGATGACCGTCCTCGGGTACTGCATCGGCGGGGCGTTGGCGGCGTGCTTCGTCGCGCTCCATCCTGAGATGACGCGCAACCTGATCCTGCTGACCGCCCCGATCGATTTCTCGGACGCGGGTCAATTCGGTCGGATGACCGCCCGCGAGACCTTTCCCATCGACAGCGTGACCGAGACGTTCTCGATCGTGCCGGGCCAGATGCCGGACATCGGCACCAAGCTGCTCGACCCCAAGGCCAGCTACGTCGGGACGTACCGCCAGCTCTGGGACAAGCTGGCCGATCCGACGTTCGACGTTCGAGGCTGGCAGGCCATGTATCGCTGGGTGAACGACAGTGTTCCGTTCGCCGGGGCTGCGTTCCGCCAGTGGATCGTCGAGTTCTACCAGGAGAACCGCCTGTCCATGGACACACTCGAGATGGACGGCCGGCCCGTTCACCTGTCGGACATCCGCTGCCCGGTCCTCAACATCGCGGCAAGCCGCGACCCGATCGCGCCGCGTGCGACGACGAGCGTCATCACGTCGCGGGTGGGCAGCGAAGACAGCTCGGAGATCGTCATCGAGGGAGGGCACGTCGGGATCGTCGTGGGCCGGGCGGCGAGCCAGAACCTGTGGCCACGGGTCGACGCCTGGCTGGCGGCACACGACTGACGAGCTCGCCCGCCGGCTCTGACCCTCAGACCGGCTGTGTCATCGGCTTCCTGACGAGCTCCTTGAGCGCCTCTGCGTCTGGCACGACCAGCTCGTTGACGCGCTCCCGGTCCACGTCGGCCACGATGATGGACCCGATCTCGGTCCGCACCGTCGTGAAGATCCCGAGCTCCTGCATCCGCTGGGCCTGCGCCTCGTTGTCGTCGGTCGGCGTGAGGTAGTGCAGCGAACCAGCCCGGTAGCGGTGGATCAGGAAGAGCTGGACGAGCGTCATCAGTCGCCGCCGACGGATCGACGGCGACGTGTGCTGGTCGCGGATCGACAGGATGCTCCGGCCTCGGCGATCGAGGATGGTCGCGAAGATCACGTCGGCGAGCGTCTCACCGATCTCGTCCAGGACGCGGATCTCCAGCAGGTCCGAGCCTGCCGTGTGCGGCCGCAACTCGACGCGCAGTGTCCCGGGCCGATCCCAGTGGCCGGCCCAGACCCTGAGCCAGCCCTCGAGCAGCCTGGTCGGGAC
>JBBQVJ010000174.1:0-3484 GCA_038211705.1 Candidatus Limnocylindrales bacterium
ACGCGGGCGATCTACTGCGACGGGCCCGAGATCGCCGCCGAGCGGATGGCCGTCTATGGCGCCACGTACGTCCTGTCGAGCGGGGGCGTGCCGTGCGACGGCGCGGAAGGCACCGACTTCTCATCGAGCGACCGGTTCGAGACGGTCTACGACGAGGACGGCGTGACGGTCTGGCGGCTGGTCGGGTCGTAGTCGGGCGCTTATCGGGGTCTGTTTCGCTGCGCCGCGGGACGACGCTCGCCCGTCGCCGGCCGGCGACGCACGGGCGGCGCCATTCGCGGCCGGGCCACGCTATTCGCGGCCGAGCCACGCCATTCGCGGCCGGGCCTCCGCCGTTCGGTTGGCTCGTATGACTGCCAGTCTTACATGGCCGGGTAGGAAGTCGATATCGCCCTCGATCGACCGCGATCCACGCTCGAAGGGGCTTGCGGCGAGCGTGGGACCGCTCGATTTCCCACCGGTAAGGGTCGTGTTAGCCGCCAGATAAGACTCTGGGTCATACCCGGGTGCCGACAGCCCCCACGGTGCGGCCAGCAGCGGACCGCGAGCCCCGCAACGACGAGCCGCCACGGACCGCGACCCCCCACGGTGCGGCCGGCGCGGACCGTGAGCCCCACAACGGCGAGGCCGGCCCCGGACCGCGAGCCCCAAAACGGCAAGCCCCGCAGCGGCGAGTCGGCCACAGACCGCGCGCCCCGCCACGCCGAGTCGGCCACAGACCGCAAACGGCGGCCCGAGCTCCTAGCCCTTGGGCTCGACGATGACCGTGACCTCGGGCGTCATCCCGCTGAGCACCTTGATGGCGACCTTGTAGGTGCCGAGCGTCTTGAGCGGCTCCTCGAGATCGATCTTGTGGCGGTCGACCTCGATCCCGCGCCGACCCAGGGCATCGGCGATGTCCTTGGCCGTGATCGACCCGAACAGCTTGCCGCCCTCGCCGACCTTGACGCCCATCGTCAGCGTCGTGCTCGCGATGCGGGTCGCCGCGATCTCGGCATCCGCGCGCTCGCGAGTCCGCTTGTCCTCACGGCTCGCGATGTCGTGCTGCCAGGCTCGATAGGCGCCGCCCGCCGCGGGCACGGCCAGCGACTGTGGGATCAGGAAGTTGGTCGCAAAGCCGTCCGCGACCTGCTTCATCTCCCCGCTCTTGCCGAGCTTGGGCACGTCCTTCGTCAGGATGACCTTCACGCGTTGCGATCCTCCCTGTTGATCCAGGCCCGCGTCCGCGGCCCGAGACCGAATTGCTTCATGGTTTCGCCGATGCCACCGATGAGCTCGGGGACCCGGCGGATGGTCCGCCTGACCGGGCCGGGCGTCAAGCGCCGGACCTGGGCGACGTCGCGATCGAACTCCCCACGATCGATGCCGAGTTCGGCGAGCTTCTCGTTGAGCAGTTCGTCGGGCACGCCATCGAGGAAGAGCTCAGCGGCGAGCACGATGACCACGAGGTCGTCGAGCCCACCGATGATCGGCAGGTCGTCGGGGATCAGATCACGCCCGAGGACGAGGTAGCCGGCCGCGGCGGCCAGGAGCGCCTTGCGCTGCATCGGCATGCGCTCGTCCATCACCAGCGCGGTGATGAGCCGGGTGTACATCGGCACACGACTGGCGATCGGCAGGAACGCGAGCAGCGACAGGGCGCGGCCGAACCCGACTCGACCGGCCGATCCTCCGACTCGCTTCACCTTGCCACGCGCGATGCGCCCTCCTGTCACTCCGGGTCGAGGAGTCTACCAGCCCGGCACCTGACGGCTTCACTGGCCCGCCTTGACATCGAACGTCCGTTCGCTATGATGCATGGGCAAGGAGGCGCGAGTGACCAAACACGACGCCGACCGCAAGGTCAAGATCCTCGATTTCATCGCGGCGACCCTTCGTGCGCGCGGCTTTCCGCCGTCCGTCCGGGAGATCGCGCGCGCGGTCGGTCTCGCCTCGACCTCGGCCGTCCATCACCACCTCCAGATCCTCGAGCGAGAGGGCTATCTCGAGCGGGGTGCGGCGCAATCGCGCGCGATCCGGCTGACACCGACGGCGGCGATCCGCCTCGGCCTGACCAGCGAGCTGGTGCCACAGGCGACGACTGGTGACGCCCGGGTCGTGCCGATCATCGGCGAGATCGCCGCCGGCGGACCGATCGAGGCCTACCAGGACGCCACGGAGACGATGGCCATCCCGGACGTCCTGGCACCCGGCGGCGATGCCTACGTCCTGCGGGTGCGCGGCGACTCGATGATCGAGGCGCACATCGCCGATGGCGACTTCGTGCTGATCCGCCCGCAGACGACGGCGCGCAACGGCGACATCGTGGTCGCCCAGGTCGAGGAGAACGCGGTCACCCTCAAGCGCTTCTTCAAGGAGAAGGACCAGATCCGACTCCAGCCGGCCAACCCGATGAGCTTGCCCCAGTTCTACGACGACGTCAGGATCCAGGGCAAGCTCATCGGGGTCATCCGACGGCTCGATTAGCGGCCCGCTGGAACGCCCGATGACGATGTCCACGGCTCGTCCACAGCCAGGCCGCTGAACTCCACGCGGCGCGCGATTTCACTTGCCGTCGACGGTGGACAACCCGAAATACAAGACTGGTCTTTTGGTCCGTCCTGCCCCCTAAATGGATGAACCGACGGCATCGCCGTTCGCTGCCATCCAACGGGAGCACCCACCGACCGTGATCGATCGCCTTCCGCCGCAGAGTCTCGAGGCCGAGCAGTCGGTGCTCGGCGCCATCCTCATCGACCGCGATGCGGTCATCGAGGTCGCCGAGTTCCTGCGGCCGGCCGATTTCTACCGCCAGGCCAACGGCCGGATCTATGCTGCCGTGCTCGATCTGTTCGAGCGTCGCGAGCCGATCGACGTCGTCACCGTCGCCGAGTCACTCGAGCGCCGCGACGAGCTCGAAGCCATCGGCGGGCGAGCCTACCTGTCGAGCCTCTCGAACGAGACGCCGACCGCGGTCCACGTCGCCCAGTACGCCCGGATCGTCGAACGCAAGGCGGTCCTGCGCAACCTGATCGGGGCGGCCGGCCGGATCGCCGGCATCGGCTACGAGGACCCGGCCGAGATCCAGGAAGCCATCGACCGCGCCGAGGCCGAGCTGTTCGCAGTCAGCCAGAAGCGCGTCGATGCCGGGTTCAGCCCGCTCAAGTCACTGCTCCACGACGCCTACGACCGGCTCGACTACCTGCACGCCCATCGCGGTGAGATCAGCGGCGTGCGGACCGGCTTCACCGACCTCGACACGCTCACGACCGGGCTCCAGAAGAGCGACCTCGTCGTCCTCGCTGCCCGGCCGTCGGTCGGCAAGACGAGCTTTGCGCTCAACATCGCCGAGCATGCCGCGGTCAAGGAACGCAAGAGCGTCGGCGTCTTCAGCCTCGAGATGAGCAAGGAGCAGCTGGTCCTGCGCCTTCTCTCGAGCGTCGCCAACATCGACTCGCAGCGCCTCCGCAGCGGCTTCCTCGAGGAACTCGACTTCGCCCGCATC
>JBBQVJ010000175.1:0-3425 GCA_038211705.1 Candidatus Limnocylindrales bacterium
GGTCGCGAGATAGAGCTTGACCGGGATGGTGACCAGTCCGAACTGGATGGCCCCCTTCCACATCGCGCGCGCCATGCGGATTCCTCTAGGTGAGCGCGGTTCGCCGGGGAAGGCCTCCCCGAGGCTCCGCGAGCGTCACCATAGCGCACCGGTGCAACCTGGGACGTTACGGGCCGCTACCTGGAAACGACGAACGCGTCCAGCTGGAAGAGCGGGTACGTCGTGGTGCCGGTCGCGACCAGCGCGATCGTGTGTGTGCCGACGGATGCGTAGGCGCGCGTGAAGGCAACGATTCGTGCCATCGAGGACCGTGTCCGCGTGTTGATGGTCTTGATGTAGGCACCGTCGATATACAGCTTCGCCCTGCCGCGAGACAGGCTCCGCGGAACGACGACTGCGATGCCGCGCCCACTGAACGTCAGCCTCAGCTTGGCCCCCGCGCGGGTCGAACCGGTCAGTGTGGACTTATAGGCGGCCGTGCTGGCGCGACGCGCCCAGGTCCCGCTGGCAAGGACGGACGAGCTGCGATCGTCGTAGGCATGGAGCCTGGTGGTCGTTGCGGAGAACGCCCAAGGACTCCAGTTGCCGGCCGCGTCCTGGGCGCGGACGCGGAAGCGCACGACGGCGTCGAGCGCGACCTGGTAGATGGCCTCGCGCTGGGCGGCGGTCCGGGCGACGGTCCCGGCCCACGGGCCGTCATCGGTGTTGGTCTGGACCTCGTAGCCCGCGATCGCGCTCGAGGGGTCGGTCGCAGCGGGCCAGGTGACACGCGTGGCGATGGAGTCCTTGCCCATCTGGACGATCGAGAAGAGCGACGCCGTGGGTGCCTCGGCGGTCGGCAGGTCCTCGACCACGTTGACCGGCACCGACAGGGTCGCGGTCCGACCCTGGTTCGTCCCGGCGACACCGATCCGGTAGGTCCCGGCCGGCGTGCCCTTGGGCACGTTGACCGCCAGCGTCGCGGCGTTCGCCGCCCAGCCCATCAAACTGAGCGGAGCGGGGGTCGCCGTCCAGCCCGATGGCAGCGACGTGACGGTCAGGTTGACACGTTCGAAGAAGGTCGCGCTGCGCACGACCGTGATCGGGATCCTCGCCATCGAGTTGCCTTCGGCGGTCGCGACGCCCGAGCCGCCCGGAGTCAGCGAGAAGGTCCCGAGGGCGCCGATCCGCGAGACGTCGAGCAGCGGCTCATGGGTCGTGTCGGGATCGGTCGAGGTCTTCCAGTTGAGGTTGCCGAGATAACGCAGGGCATCGCGCACTTCGGCCGGTGAGGCGTTCGGGCGACTGGACTTGTAGACGGCGACCGCGCCGGCGACCGTTGGTGCCGCCATCGAGGTTCCCGACATGTAGGCGTAGCCCCCGCCCGGGATCGTCGAGAGGATGCATTTGCCGGGGGCCATGATGTCCACGTCGTAGCCGTAGTTGCTGAAGTCGGCAAACGTGTCGTCCTGGTCGTAGCCGCCCCACGAGAAGCAGCGGTTGCCACCCAGCCCACCCGACTTGCCATCGGTGTCGGCCAGGGCCGAGACCGTGATGACCTCGTTGTAGCTGGCCGGGATGTTCAACTTCGCGTTGTGGTGATCGTTGGCTGCCGCGGCAACGACGGTGATCCCGCCCGCCACGACCCGGCAGATGGCCTGATGGAGCGGGTCGTGGTTCGTCAGGCCGCAATTGACGTCGTCGGATCCGTCCTTGGTGACGCTCATGTTGACGGCTTCGAAGAGCGGCCGGCTCGAATCGACGGGGTCGCGTTGGGCGAGGATCCAGTCCAGTCCGCAGACGTACCACGAGATCAGGCCGTAGCCGTCGTCGTTGAGGATCTTCACGCCCCACACGCGGGCGCCCGGCGCGACGCCGACGACGCCGAAGCTGTTGTCGAGCGCGGCGACAGTCCCGGCGACGTGCGTGCCGTGGTTGTTCCCGTCACGCCAGGCGGTCCGGTCGGAGGTCGAGCAGTTGTAGCCGCCGCCCACGTTGAGGTCGGCGACGGGCGTGATCCCGGTATCGACGATCGCGACGTCGGCATCGACCCGCCGGTCGGTGCCGTCGATGGCCGCGACCTTGTTGATCCGGCCGCCGACTCGCGCGATCCCGGTCGGGATGGTCTGCGTGAGCTGGACGACCTCGTCGGGCACGACCGCGATGACGTTCGGATCGGCGAGCAGGGTGGCCTTCTGCTTCTTGTCGAGCTTGGCCGAGAAGCCGTGGAGGGTGCGGGTGAAGGTGCGATCGGCTTTGACGCCGTCGTGCTTGCGCACCTTGGTGACCACGGCCGCCGTGTTCGAGGTGCCGCGAAGCATGACGATGTAGCGGCCGCTCGTGTCGGGCCGGCCGTCAGCTGCGGGTGCGAGGACGGGCGAGGCGCTGGCCTCGGCGGTCGGATCGGCGATGGGGGCCGCGCTCGGCTCGGCGGTGGCTTCGGCGGTCGGGTCCGCCGCGGGTTCCGCGCTTGGCTCGGTGGTGGCCTCGGGGGCGACGGTGGGCTCGGCTGTGGGCTCGGCGCTTGGTTCGGCGCTCGGGGACGGTGCCTCGCTGGACTCGCTCCACGCGGTTGCCGCAGGTTCAGCGGCACTTGCCGGCGCGACGATCGGAAAGGCGATGAGCACGGCGAGGAACAGGGGCGCGATGCGGCGATGCATCTGGCGATGCTGCGCCGACCTCCCTTATCCGACTACGGCCCCTTGGTCCCACTTGACGTAGGCATGCCGTCCGGGGCAGCCATAGGCCTATCCGGCCTGTGTGCGGAGCTCCGTCTCGGCCTCGCCGACGCGGGTCAGGATGTTCGAGCGCATCAGGTCGAGCCCGGTCCAGACCGCCTTGGTGGCCGTCTGGATCGAGGTCAGCTGGGCCTTGAGGGAGCGCACGACCTCGAGCTGCTCCCGGATCGCGATCAACGCCGCCGAGATGGCTGCGGCGTCGACCTCGACCTCGTGCTCGACGAGCGATGCCAGGGCCAGCAGCCGCGCGAGGCGGATGGCGGCCTCGAGCGTGGCCGGGTCCGGGTCCTCGGGATCGATCACGCAGTAGACGTCATCACCGACCAGGTTGAACGGCGCGACCCCGGATGGTGCGTGGGCCGGGGTGAAGATGGCGACCGCCACGCACGCCCCACGGTTCTCCTTCGCCTCGCGCAGCTCGTCGCGCATGGCCCGCATCGACATCGGGCGGTCCTTGGCCTCGATCACGACTTTGACGTCGCAGCCGCGCGCGACCCGTGCGTCGAGCGACAGGACGAAGTCGCCCTTCTTCGAGCGCAGTACGTCTCCGCTCTCGTCCGACGTGCGGTCGAGCAGGTCCCCGGCCCCGCGGGCGATCCGGCCCAGCATCTCCGCCAGGAGGTCCTCGAAGTCGCCGCCCTTGGCCGCCGACCGTGCCCGTTCGGCGCCACGTGCCGCAGCGGCCGCCTCGATGGCAGCGAGGCGCTC
>JBBQVJ010000176.1:0-3395 GCA_038211705.1 Candidatus Limnocylindrales bacterium
CCGGCTCGCCGCTGGGGTCTCCCGGTCGGGGTCGTCGGCGATGCCCTCGAGCGGCTGCTCGCCGCGGGCTCGCTCCTTCGTGGCGAGTTCCGCCCGGGCGGTGCCGAACGCGAATGGTGCGACCCCGAAGTCCTGCGTCTCCTTCGCCGGCGATCGCTGGCGCGCCTGCGGCGCGAGGTCGAGCCGGTCGACCCGGCCGCGCTCGGCCGCTTCCTCCCCGACTGGCAGGGCGTCGCCCCGCTCGGCGGAGCCCGGCCGCCGTTTCGCGGCAACGCCGCCCTCGAGCGACTCGCTGAGGTCGTCGACCAGTTCGCCGGGCTGCCGATCCCGGCGTCGGTCCTCGAGCGTGATGTGCTGCCGGCCCGCATCCCGGGCTACCAGCCGCGACTCCTCGATGAGCTCGGAGCGCTCGGCGAGGTCGCCTGGGTCGGGCGGGGGAGTCTGGGCCGCGACGACGGCCGGATCGCGCTGGTCCGGCCCGGCCGTGAGATCCTGCGCCCGCTCGGGATCCCGGATGGCACGGAACGCCCGATGGAGCCACGGCACGTCGCCATCCGCGACCACCTGGCGTCGCGCGGGGCCTCCTTCTACCGCGAGCTCTTCGTGGCCGCCCGCGGCAGCTCGGATCGCGAGGTCCTCGACGCGCTGTGGGACCTGGTCTGGGCGGGCGAGGTCACCAACGACACGTTCGCGCCGCTCCGAGCGTTGCGCTGGAAGCGGACCGGGACCGGTGCGCGGCGGAACGGCGGCCGACCGGGGCGTTTGACCGCGCTCGGTCCGCCAGAGGCGGCGGGTCGGTGGTCGCTGGTGGCTGCCGAGGTGGCACCGGCCAGTCCGACCGAGCGGCTCCACGCGCAGAGCCTGGCCCTCCTAGAACGACACGGCGTGGTGACCCGCGAGGCGGTGGCGACCGAGGGCATCGAGGGCGGCTTCTCGGCCGTCTACGCGGTCCTGCGGGCGATGGAGGATGCCGGCCGCATCCGGCGCGGCTACTTCGTGGACGGGCTCGGGGCCGCCCAATTCGCGCTGGCCGGTGCCCTCGACCGGCTGCGGGCCGTCCGCGAACCCGCCGATCCCGCGGCGACCGGATCGGTCCAACTCCTGGCCGCCGCCGACCCGGCGAACCCGTACGGTGCGGCGCTGCCCTGGCCGCGTCGGGGCGAGACAGATCGCCGACCGTTCCAGCGAGCGGCGGGGGCGTACGTCGTGCTGGTCGACGGCGTCGCGGTGCTCTACGTCGAGCGCGGCGGCGCCACGATTCAGACTCTGCCCGCCGCCGACGACCCGGCTGTGGCGGTCACGGCGGCCCGGGCGCTCGCCTCCCTCGTCGCGGATGGTCGCGCTCGCGAGCTCGTCATCCGCAAGGTCGATGGCGAGGACGTCACCGTCGCGCCGTTTCGGTCGCTGCTGCTCGACGCCGGCTTCGTCGCCGGCTATCGCGGGCTGGCCCTTCGTCCGCAGCGAACCGACACCTGACGTGCCCGAGGGGGACACGCTCTTCCGGACCGCGGCGGGTCTGCGGCCGCATCTCGTCGGCCGGACCGTTACCGCGGCACGGGTAGCCGGGCCCGGCGCCGTGCCTCAGATCGGCCGGATCGTCGGGTGTGAGATCACCGCGGTCGACGCACTGGGCAAGAACCTGCTCATCCGGTTCGACAACGGGCTGGAGTTGCGAACCCACCTGCGGATGAACGGCTCGTGGCATCGCTACCGGCCGGGGGAGCGCTGGCGCCGTCCGCCGGGTCGTGCCCGGCTGGTCATCGAGGTGCCGGGGGCGGTTGCCGTCTGCTTCGATGCGCCGGTCGTCGAGCTGCTCGAGCAGCGCGTCGAGGCGCTGCACACCTCGCTCGGCCGGCTTGGACCGGACCTGTTGGCCGGGGACTTCGACGAGGACGAGGCCCTCCGACGGCTGCGTGACCCGTCGCGAGCCGCGATGACGATCGCCGAAGCGCTGCTCGACCAGCGCGCGCTGGCCGGGATCGGCAACGTGTACAAGAGCGAGGTCCTGTGGATCGAGAGGGTCTCACCGTTCGCGACGGTGGCCGCGCTCGACGACGCGACGCTCCGGGCGGTAGTGGCGACCGCCCGGCGCCTCCTGCTGGAGAACGCGGGCTCGACGCGGGGACCGGAGCGGGTGACGACCCGCGGCGATCGCGGCGCCCCGGGCGCCCTGTACGTCTACGGTCGGACCGGGCGCCGATGCCGCCGCTGCCGCACGCCGATCACGAGCGTCCGCCTGGATACGGAGCTTCCGCGCACAACGTACTGGTGCCCGACGTGCCAGGTCGATCCTGCTAGTGCGGCAAGCAGCCCGGCTTCATCGGCAGATTGACGGCGAACGGCTGATCCAAGGTCGTCTGACGACCGGTTGGATCGAAACGTTCATCGCCCGGTGCCGGCCGTATCATCGCCGCGATGTGTGAGCACTACGTCGCCCGGGCCGCGGAGCCGTTCCGCCTCGACGAGCTGTGGCCGTTCACCGAGCGGCTCGAGGGCTTCGGGCTGGCCGGCTTCGGCTGGGGAGCGGCCTGGCGCACGGCCGACGGCAGCCTTGGCTCGTACCGCGACATCCGGGCCTTCCGCGACGATCCGGGACGCGAGGCGGTCGGTGCGACCGAGACGACCGCCGCCCTCGTCCACCTTCGGCGGCCATCGCGGCTGTCGACGCTGACCCTTGCCGACACCCAGCCCTTCGACGACCCGGCCGGTCGCTTCGCATTCAGTCACAACGGCGACCTGCGCGACTACCGGCCGCTGCGCGCCACCTACCGCGCACAGGGCCGGATCCACGGCCGGGCCGACACCGAGGTCGGCGCGCGCTGGCTCGAGGACAGCTGGCACCCGGGCGAGGCGGCATCGCACGCGCTGCCCGCGGTCCACGCCCGGTTCGGTGGTCAGGCCAATCTGGCCCTGCTCACCGCCGATGGCACCGCGTCGCACTACGCGGGCAACAGCGAGAACCCGGTCTTCGCCTTCCGACTGGGGTCGATCGGCGTCGTGTCGACCGGGATCTACTCTCTCGATCGCTCGCTCTTCCGCTACGTCGCCCCGATCGCCACGGGGCGACGGCTGATCCGCCAGGGGTGCACAGTCACACTCGACGCCGATGGGCGTCTCACGGGCACCACGTAGCGCCCGGCCACCCAGGAGGCCGATCGATGGCCGACACCGACCCGGACCGACCGACCGAGCTGCTGCCGCTGGCCCAGCTCGTCCGGCTATCGATCTACTGGCTGGGGCTGGTGGCGGTCTTCAACGGCATCGGGGTCATCCTGCAGGAGCGGATCAAGGTTCTCGTCCCGGACCCTGACGTCCAGTACACGACGCTCGGGATCGTCCTCGCGGCCGGGGTCGTGATCGCGGTCCTCGTCCAGCCGACGGTCGGCTCGATCAGC
>JBBQVJ010000177.1:0-3367 GCA_038211705.1 Candidatus Limnocylindrales bacterium
CATGAATGGTCGGAAGAATCATTCCACCTGTTGGTACGCGCTTTGCAACCCACCGGGGGGCCAGTCCGTAACGGGACTCACGGACTAGGTGACGCGGTACGTTCGTTCGCTCGGCAGGCCGCGCGTCAGGCGGGTTCGGCCTCGACAGGATGCTCTGGGTCGGCGGGCGCCGCGTCCGACGCCGACCCCGCCAACCGTTCGTCGTAGCGCCGATCGCGCCAGGCCAGCGCGGCTTTCAGCCCGTCGCGCCGCACGATCGCGTCCCATTCGCGCTGCTCTGGGGTGTCCGCCGCGTTGACGATGGCACCGAGATCGATGCCGGCTTCGACGGCGATCCGGAAGCCGGCCGCATCCATCGCCCGGTTGAGCATCCGCTTGGTGGGAGCCATGACCTCCGGCGGCGTCCGTGCCAGCCGGTCGGCCAGCGCATCCACCTCGGCCTCGAGGCGATCGGCCGGGACGACCCGGTTGATGAGGCCGATCCGCTCCGCCTCGACCGCGTCGATCAGGTCGCCGGTCAGCAGTAGCTCGCGGGTCTTCTTCTGTCCGATGAGAAACGGCATCAGCAGCGTGACCGGAGCCGACCCGTAGCGGATCTCGAGCTCGCCGAGCTTGCTGCCCTCGGCGGCCACGACGAGATCGCAGGCCATCGCGAGCTCGAGACCACCGGCCAGCGCATAGCCGTGGACCTGCGCGATGACGGGCTTCGGGCAGTCGAGCACCCGCAGCGTGGCCGCCACGTCGGCCGCCAGCAGGTCGCGCCACGCGACGGGGCCAGGGAGCGTGTCCGCGGCCTCCTCGGTCAGGTCGTAGCCCGACGAGAAGGCACGGCCCGCACCCTCGATGACGATGACCCGAACCGCGGCGTCCGTCTCGGCGTCATCGATCGCGGCGACAAGCGCGCGGACCAACGCGCCGGACAGCGCGTTGAGCTTGGCCGGGCGGTTGAGCGTCAGGCGTACGCCCCAGGTCGTCGTCCGGCGCAGCAGGACCGCGTCGTCGGACGTGTCAGTCATGGCCAACGCGAGGCGCCTCGAGCACCACGAGCCCGTCGACCGCGACGACCGCCGAACCCGAGGCGATGACCGGGTTGAGATCCACCTCGAGCACGTCCGGACGCTCGACGCCGAGCCGCCCCAGGGCGACCAGCAGCCCGATCATCCCGTCGCGATCGACCGGCGGCCGGCCGCGAACGCCGCGCAACAGCGCGGCGCCGCGGAGCTCGTCGAGCATCGCACCGGCGGTCGCCGCGTCGATCGGGGCGAGACGGATGGCGACATCGTCGATGACCTCGGTCAGGATCCCACCCAGGCCGACCAGCACGGCCGGCCCGAACTGCGGGTCCCGGCGCAATCCGGCGATCAGCTCGACGCCGGGCGAAGCCATCGCCTCGACGAGGAGACCCCGGACGGTCAGTCCGCGGCGGCGGCCGGTCTCGAGCAGGTTGAGCGCCGCGGCGTAGACCGCGTCATCGCCGCGCAGGCCGAGGGCCACGCCGCCGACCTCGCTCTTGTGCGCGAGCCCGACCGCGTCGAGCTTGAGCACGACCGACCGACCGATCCGCCGCGCGGCAGCCACCGCGCTCGCGGCATCGGCGGCCGGGATGGCCTCGACCACCGGGATGCCGTGGGTCACGACGAAGGCGAGGCTCTCACGTTCGGTCAGGGTGACCGGCGGCGGGGTGGTGGGCGGCCGGTCGGCCCCCGTCGGCCCCGCCGACTCGGGCTCCGCGCCATAGGAGGTGCGGTCGGCGGCCAGCGCCGGCCAGCCGGGTCGCCACGGGCCGGCCTCGGCCCGGGAGGCGTGCCGGCCCTCCCAGCGCGCGACCTCCGCGATGGCCCGGAACGCCTCGACAGCGCCGCGTAGCAGCGGCGCGCCGCAGCCGGTCGAATCGAGCAGGGCCTTCGTCTCGGGCGGCGGCTCGCCCGACGTGAGCGAGACGTAGACCGGCAGGATCGCGGGTCGGTCGGCCGTGGCCGCCAGCAGCGCGCCGGTGACCTCGTTGGCGGTCGCGACCTCGGAGCGCAGCGAGCGATACGGGAAGTCGTGGACAAGCACGAGGACGTCGTAGGCACCCGACGCGGCCATCGCCTCGAAGGCGGCGCCATACGCCGTCGCAGGGTCCGCCGCACCCCATGGATCGAACGGATTGCCGACATAGCCCATCGTCGGCAGGGCCTCGAGGATCGCGGCCCGGGACGACGCCGGGATCGGCGGCAGGTCGAGCCCGGTCCGCGGCGCAAGGTCGGCGATGAGCGAGGCTTCGCCCGTCGAGACCGTGACGACCCCGGCCCGTCCGCGGCCGACCTGGCGGCCGGTGCGCCGGACGCCCTCGACCAGCTCCGCCGTTTCGAGCAGCTCGTCGAGATCGCGACAGCGGATGACCCCGGCCGCGTCGAGGGCCGCATCGGTGACCCGCGTCTCGCCCGCGAGCGAGCCCGAATGCGCCACCGCGGCGGCCTGGGCCTGGTCGCTCCGGCCGACCTTGACCGCCATGATCGGCTTGCCCAGCTCGAGCGCTCGATCGGCCAGGGCGAGGAACCGTTCGGGCCGCTTGAAACCCTCGATGAACAGGATGACCGAGCTCGTGTGCGGGTCGTCCAGGCAGAACGCGAGGTAGTCACAGACGTCGAGGACGGCCTCAGACCCGCAGCTGATGATCCGCGAGAACCCGATCCGGTCGCCCGAATGGACGAAGGCGTCGGTGACCGAGCCGGACTGGGCGATGCCCGCGACCCCGCCCCGCGGCAGGTACGGCGACACGTCGCCGATGTAGGTCGCGCTGTTGGCAGTGAGATCGATCACGCCCATGCAGTTCGGGCCGATCAGGGCGAGCCCATGCTGTCGGGCGATCCGGGCCACATCGGCCTGCATCGCGGCGGCGGCCGCCCCGCCCTCGACGACGCCGCCGCCGGGGATCACGACCGCCGGCACGCCGGCGGCAGCGGCCGCCTCGGTGACCGCGGCGGCACGGAGCGGGTTGAGCGCCACGACCGCGATGTCGGGCGTCTCCGGGAGTGCCTCGAGAGATGGGTAACAGGCCTGGCCGTACAGCTCCTCGTACTTCGGGTTCACGAAGTGACAGCGTGTCTCGCTGGCCATGACCCGCAGGTTGTCGCGGATCGTCTCCGCGATCCAGGAGCGCGGCGAGGCGCCGACCACGGCGATGCTCCGCGGGGCGAAGAGCGGCCGCAGATCGATGACACCGGTCGCGAGGTCGATGCGGCTCATCCGACCACTCGCCCCACGCCGCGCTTCTCGAGCGCTCGGGCGATGATCAGCCGCTGGATCTCCGAGGTCCCTTCCCAGATGCGATCGACCCGCAGCTCGCGCAGGAATCGCTCCGGCGCGAACTCGCGCATGTAGC
>JBBQVJ010000178.1:0-3352 GCA_038211705.1 Candidatus Limnocylindrales bacterium
AGCCCGAGGGTCGACGGGTTGGTGATCATCACCGCGGCGGTACGCGGGCCGAGCGCGTTCCGGAAGGCGTCGATGTCGACCCCGCCGTCGGCGGCCGACGGGACGGTGATCGTCTTGTAGCCGGCCATCGAGGCGGTGGCGGGGTTCGTGCCATGGCTCGAGTCCGGAACGAGGACCTCGTCGCGTTCCGCGTCGGCCCGGGCGCGGTGATAGGCGCGGATCATCAGGATGCCCGTCAGCTCGCCCTGCGCACCGGCGGCGGGCTGGAGGCTGACCGCCCGCATCCCGGAGATCTCGGCCAGGATGTGCTCGAGCTCCCAGAGCAGCTGGAGCGTCCCCTGGGCCACCTCGTCGGGGGCCATCGGATGGAGGTTGGCGAAGCCCGGCAAGCGGGCGGCCCACTCGTTGAGCTTGGGGTTGAACTTCATGGTGCACGAGCCCAGCGGATAGAACCCAGTGTCGACCGCATAGTTGAGCTGGGACAGGTTGACGTAGTGGCGGACGACGTCGGGCTCGTTCATCTCGGGCAGCGCCGGCGGAGTTTCCCGTCGCGCCGCGGCCGGGATGCGATCGAGCGCGTCCTTGGGCGGGTGCGGGATCTTGCCGCCACCGCGGCCCGGTCGACCGCGTTCGAAGATGGTGGGCTGCAGGCGCTCGCCGACGACGCTCATCGGGCGGCCACCGGGATGTCGGTGTGACCGAGGACCGCCGACATCGCGCCGGCGAACTCGGCGATCGCGGCCGAGGTGGTGATCTCCGTGGTGCACACCAGCAGGCCGTCGGCGAGGCTCGGGTCGTCTGGTTCCGCGTCCGCCAGGACGAGCCCGGCCAGGACCCCGGCGTCGAGCAGCCGGCGGTGGACCGTTCGGGCATCGGGCACGCGGACCGCGAACTCGTTGAGGTATGGGCCGGGGTGGAGCCGCTCGACACCGACCGCGGCGAGGGCCGCCTCGAGTTCCGCCGCCCGGCTGGCGCCCAGCGTCGCCACGTCGCGCAGCCCGTGCGGCCCGATGACCGCCAGATAGATCGAGGCGGCCAGGGCGAGCAGGGCCTGGTTGGTGCAGATGTTGCTGGCCGCCTTGTCGCGCCGGATGTCCTGCTCTCGCGCGCGCAGGGTCATCACGAAGGCACGCCTGCCGTCGAGGTCGGTGGTCATCCCGACCAGCCGCCCGGGGATCTGCCGGACCAGCGCGGCGGTCGAGGCCAGGATCCCGAGATACGGGCCGCCGTACTGCGGCGCGATGCCGAGCGGCTGGCCCTCGCCGGCGGCGATGTCCGCCCCATACGCACCTGGTGGCGCCAGGACCGCCAGGCTGACCGGTTCGATGACCGCCACGAACAGGGCACCCGCGGCGTGCGCCAGTCGCCCGATCTCGGGCATCGGCTCGAGCAGGCCGAGGAAGTCGGGCTGGGCGGCGATGACCCCGGCGACGGGCCGGTCCGGTTCGGCCAGCATCCGTTCGAGCGCCGCCAGGTCGGTCGTGCCGGCCGCCTCGCCGTCGGCGACCAGGGGGATCTCCTCGAGCTCGAGGCCACCCTCGAAATAGGTCCACGTCGTCTGCCGGTAGTGCGGGTGGACGCCGCGCGAGATGAGGACCCGTTCGCGGCGGGTCGCCCGGCAGGTCATCAGGGCCGCCTCGGCGGTGGCCGCTGCGCCGTCGTAGTGCGACGCCGAGACGACGTCGAGGTCGACCAGCTCGGCCAGCAGCGATTGGTACTCGTAGATGCTCTGGAGGGTGCCCTGGCTGATCTCCGGCTGATAGGGCGTGTAGGCCGTGTACCACTCCCCGCGGAGGAGCAGCTGGTCGACCGCCGGCGGGCTCCAGTGGCGGTAGACACCGGCGCCCAGGAAGGAGGTCAGATCGGTCCGATTGCGGGCCGCCAGACCGGTCAGCCGGGCGGCAAGCTCGAGCTCAGGCTCGGCGTCGGGCAGGTCGAGCCTCGACGCGCGGAGGGCGGGCGGGATGTCCTCGAAGAGCTGGTCGACGGAGGTGAGGCCGAGCGCCCCGAGCATCGTCGCCCGGTCGTCGGCGGTATGGGGACCGTAGGGCACCGCTCGTCAGCCCGCGGCGATGAGCGCGTCGTAGGCGTCGGCGTCGAGGAGCTCGTCGACCTGGCCGGCGTCGGCGAGACGGATGCGCAGCATCCAGCCGGCGTCATAGGGGTCGCTGTTGACGAGCTCCGGGCCGGCGCCGAGCGCCGCGTTGGCCTCGAGCACCTCGCCGCTGACCGGGGCGAACAGGTCGCTCACGGCCTTGACCGATTCGACGACCCCGAACGCCGCGAACTGCTCTAGCGTCCGGCCCGGGTCGGGGAGCTCGACGAAGACGATGTCTCCCAACTGGTCCGCGGCATAGGCGGTGATCCCGATCGTCGCCTCGTCGCCGGCGACGCGGACCCATTCATGGTCCTTGGTGTAGCGCAGGTCGGTCGGCACCATCGGGTCAGGCACTCCTCCGGTAGAACGGCAGGTCGACGACCCGGGCTGGTACACGGGCGTCGCGGATCTCGATGTCGACAACGGTACCCGGCTCGGCATCGGCTAGTGCGACGTAGGCCATCGCGATCGGCACGCCAAGCGTCGGCGACTGGGTCCCGCTGGTCACGATGCCGGTCCGCCGCTCGCCGGACCAGACCGGGTAGCCGTGGCGGGCGATCCCCCGCCCTTCCACGATCAGGCCGACCAGCAGCCGCGCCGGGCCGTCCCCGGCGACCTTCTCGAGCGGCGCGCGGCCGACGAACTCGCCGGGCTTGTCGAGCTTGACCACACGCCCCAGGTTCGCCTCAAACGGGTTGGTGTCGAGGTCAAGCTCGTTGCCGTACAGCGGCATCCCAGCCTCGAGACGGAGTGTGTCCCGCGCGCCCAGCCCGACCGGGCCGCCGTCGTGCGTTCGGACGGCCTCGAGCAGCGCCTCCCACAGGCCGACGGTGGCCGTCGTGTCGACGAAGACCTCGAAGCCGTCCTCGCCCGTGTAGCCGGTCCGAGCGACCAGCGCCGGGATCCCGGCGACCGTGGCCTCCGCAGCGGCGTAGTAGCGCAGGGCGGACAGGTCGACGTCGGTAAGCGGCGTCAGGACCTCGATCGCGCGCGGGCCCTGGACGGCCAGCAGACCAGTCGCCAGCGAGCGATCGTCGAGGACTGCCTTGAACCCTTCGAGACGCTCGGCCAGGGTGTCCGAGACGACGGCCGCGTTGCCGGCGTTGGCCACCACCAGGAACCGCGTCTCCCCCAGCCGGTAGACGATCAGGTCGTCGATGATCCCGCCTTCGGGGGTGCAGATCATCGAGTACTGGGCACGGCCGACGGCCAGCCGCGGCGGATCCGAGACGAGCGCCGCGGCGAGGGCCGGTC
>JBBQVJ010000179.1:0-3326 GCA_038211705.1 Candidatus Limnocylindrales bacterium
CCTCTGACGAGGTTGGCAACGACCACGGCGCCCGCGGCGCCCGCCGCCGCCGTCGCGACGATGGCGAGGACCAGCGCGGGGCCAATCGCCATCGAGACGGCGAACCGTCGACGCCGCGGGCGATCCGGCAGCGTCGGCGGCAAAGCGGCCGCGGGCGCACGAGCCTCGAGCGCCGCGAGTCTGGTCGTCAGGTCGAGATCGTCGTGGTCCATCGGTTCACCTCGGTCGTGGTCGGTGGTGCCGCTGCCCCACCCTTCGACCTCTACAACACCGCGACGCGGACGATCCATGCAGCGCGCGGTCCCGGCGACCTCCGTCGCGCCCTGCCCGCCATGATCCAGCGAATATGACCCCCAGTCTTAACTGGGTGCTACCGAAGCCCATAAGGAGCCCGGATCGGCGGTCGACAGGCCGCATCCACGCTCATGCTCGATGCGCATGCGCGCTGTCGAAAGCGTTGCGGGCCTCGAAGCCAGGGGGATAAGACTCCCAGTCATGAATCGACGCGGAACGGGCCGCTCGACGCGGAACGGGGCCGCTCGACGCGGAATCTGCCCAATCGACGCGGAACGGGCCATCCGACGCGGAACGGGCCGCTCGACGCGGACGATCCATGCAGCGCGCGGTCCCGGGAGCGCATCGTAGCGGTGGTGGTGTGGCACGATCGTCGCAGGAGGAGAGCCGATGGCGATCAACGCGCACGCGGGGCGACCGGCCGAGGCGTCGATGCTGGTCGACATCGATCGGCTCGTGCGCTCGTACTACGAGATCGTGCCGGATCTGGCCGACCCGTCGCAACGTGTTGCGTTCGGAACCTCGGGGCATCGTGGCTCGTCGCTCGATGGCGCCTTCAACGAGACCCACATCGTGGCGACGACCGAGGCGATCTGCCGCTACCGATCGTCTCAGGGCACGGACGGACCGTTGTTCATTGGTCGCGACCCGCATGCCCTGTCCGGGCCGGCCTTCGAGTCGGCGCTGGAGGTCCTCGTCGCACACGGAGTGGACGTCCGGGTCGATGCCGCCGATGGCTACACGCCGACGCCGGCCATCTCGCACGCGATCCTCGTCCACAACCGCGGCCGCCGCGACCGGCTGGCCGACGGGATCGTGGTCACGCCGTCGCACAACCCGCCCGAGGACGGTGGGTTCAAGTACAACCCGCCCAACGGCGGCCCAGCCGACACCGACGTCACGAGCTGGATCCAGGACGAGGCGAACCGGCTCCTCGAGGCGGGCCTCGAGGGCGTCAGGCGGGTCCCGATCGCGGCCGCACGAGCCGCGGTCGCGGGGCACGATTTCGTGGCCGGCTACGTCGGCGATCTCGGCTCGGTCATCGACATGGAGGCCATCCGCGGCTCCGGACTTCGGCTCGGGGTGGATCCGCTCGGCGGGGCGAGCATCGCCTACTGGCCGGCCATCGCCGAGGGCTACGGCCTCGACCTGACGGTCACCAACGACGTCGTCGACTCGCAGTTCGCGTTCATGACCCTCGATTGGGACGGGCGGATCCGGATGGACCCCTCGTCGCCGTACGCCATGGCCCGCCTGGTCGACCTGCGCGACCAGTTCGATGTCGCCTTCGCCAACGACACCGACGCCGACCGGCACGGCATCGTCACGCCGGGCGCCGGGTTGATGAACCCCAACCACTTTCTGGCGGTGGCCGTCGAGCACCTGTTCGGCGGCGGTCGGGACTGGCGGCCCGACGTGGCGGTCGGCAAGACGCTCGTCTCGAGCGCCATGCTGGACCGGGTCGCGGCGGACCTCGGGCGCCGGCTGCTGGAGGTGCCGGTCGGGTTCAAGTGGTTCGTGTCCGGGCTCGTCGACGGCAGCCTCGGGTTCGGCGGCGAGGAGAGTGCCGGCGCGTCATTCCTCCGTCGCGACGGGACGGTCTGGACGACCGACAAGGACGGGATCATCGCCTGCCTGCTGGCGGCCGAGTTGACCGCCAAGTCCGGGCGCGATCCGGGGGTCGCCTACGAGGCGCTGACCGAGCGGTTCGGGGCACCGGTCTACCGTCGGATCGATGCGCCGGCGACGCCCGCCCAGAAAGCCGTGCTGGCGCGACTCTCGCCGGCGGAGATCACCGCCTCCGAGCTCGCCGGCGAGCCGGTGACGGCCATCCTCACGACGGCGCCCGGCAACGGCGCGCCGATCGGCGGGGTCAAGGTGATGACGGGGCACGGCTGGTTCGCGGCCCGGCCATCGGGCACGGAGAATGTCTACAAGATCTACGCGGAGAGCTTCCTCGGCCAGGACCACCTCGAACGGATCATCGAGGAGGCCCAGGCCGTGGTCGGGAGGGCATTGGGATGACGGACGAGCACGAGCACGAGCACGAGGGCCACGCTAACGAGGGCCACGATCACGAGGGGCACCACCACGATCACGAGGGCCACGAGCACGAGGGCCACGACCACGCCATCGATTACGTCGCCGCGGTCGCAGACGAGCGCGCTCGCAAGGACGCCTGGTTCGGATCGTCGCCGTCGAGCCCGATCCCGCACGAGGCACGGCACGACTTCACCGGCCTGCCCTACTTCCCGGTCGATCCGTCGCTTCGGTTCGAGGAGCTCCGCCTCGAGCCGTACGCCGGCAGCGAACCGTCGGCCTTCCAGATCCCGACCTCGGACGGGCAGCTCCGCCCGGCCCATCGGGCGGGCAGCTTCACCTTCGAGCGCGAGGGGGAGCCGCGCCGGCTGACGGCCTACATGCTCGATGGCGGCGGGTCCGATTCGCTGTTCGTCCCATTCCTCGATACGACGAGCGGGCACGAGACCTACGGCGCGGGCCGCTACCTCGATGTCGATATCGAGCCCGACGACACCTACACGCTCGATTTCAACCTGGCGTACCACCCGTATTGCGTCTACGCCGAGACGTATTCGTGCCCGCTGACGCCGGCCGAGAACCGGCTGCCGATCCGGGTCGAGGCCGGCGAGCGGCTGGCCGAGGCCCCGAACGGGCACTGAGCGCAGGCTCGGCCGACGGTCGAGGGCCCCGTCCAAGCACGAATCGGTGGCCTCTCGAGCGCCGGTAGCGGGTCGTTGTAAGGTCCGCTCCGGAGATGGCGTGCTAGGATGCCTCATCGCCACCACTCGTGACGATGCTCCGCGTGGTCACCCCTTCTCGAACGGACCGTGCGATCTGCGATCCCCCGTTCGGGGAGTGTGGAGGTCAACAATGGCCACCGGTACCATCAAGAAGGTCGTCGCCGATCGCGGCTTCGGCTTCATCGCCGCCGAGGATGAGAAGGAATACTTCTTCCATCGCGGCGGGCTCGATTCCTCGCTCGACTTCGACCGCCTTCAGGGCGGCGAGCG
>JBBQVJ010000180.1:0-3196 GCA_038211705.1 Candidatus Limnocylindrales bacterium
TGGCCAGCACGCCGAGCGCCTCGAGGTCCAGGGCGACGCCGGTCGCCTCCATCCGGGCCAGGACCGCGATGAGCGGCAGCTCGAGCTCGGCATAGAGGCGATCGAGACCGTTCTCGCCGAGACGCCGCTCGAGCGGTTCGCGGACGGCGAGCGCCGAGAGGGATTCCAGCCCCGCCCGCGACGCGGCGTCGAGCTCCGCCACCGGCGGCAGGATGAGATCGAGCTGTTCGGCCACGACGTCGGCGATGGTCTGGCTGCGCAAGGAGGCGTTGAGGACGTAGGCCGCGATCTGGGTGTCGAACGCGACGGGCGTCGGCGGGGCATCGGGGTCATCGGCGATCCGCGCCACGAGGAGTGGCTTGACCTCGTGACCGACGACCGGGATCTCGAGCCGATCGAGCAACCGTCGCAGGCTCGCCGCGTCGTCGGGGCCTTCGACGGCGACGGTACGCCCATCCGACCCGGCGATCGCGAACGCCAGCGGCGCGCCACGTCGCGGACGTGGGTCGTCGAGCAGGAGCCCGACCCCGACCGCGGTCTGGGCGGCCAGCCATGGTTCGAGGGCCGCGATCCGGTCGCCGCTGTGGACCTCGATCCGCGACGGATCGGCGATCGCGGCGGCCAGCGCAGATGGCAGGTCGTCGGGCTGCCCGCGGGCCGCCGCCGTGTCGGTCGCGGTCCCGTCGGCCGCGTCGTCGGTCGTCGCCGGATCGCCCGCCGCGGAACCAGCCGGGCGTGAAACGGCATCGAAGTCGAGCGAGAGCTGGAGGCCACCTCCCTCGGCGGGCCCGCGGACCGGCCGCGCTGAGCCCCAGCCCGTCGGTCGCGGCGAGCCGGCGACGCGCGCGGCCGGGACGGAGCCATCGGTCGCCACGCCGCGCAGCGCTTCGGCCGCGTCGCCGGCCGTCTCGCCGGTCATCGCCGGAAGGCGCTCGATGAGCGAGCGGAACTCGTATTCGCGGAAGAGGCGGATGACCGTCTCGCGGTCGTAGTCGCCGAGTCGCGCCGACTCGAGCTCGAACTCGACCGGCAGGTCGCGCACGATCGTCGAGAGGTCCTTGCCCATGAAGACCGCGTCGTGGTGCTCGATCAGCTTGTCGCGCAGCTTGTCCGGTTTGACCTCGGCGATCCGCTCGTACAGCGACTCGAGCGTCCCGAATTCGCGGATGAGCTTGGCGGCGGTCTTCTCACCGACTCCGGGCACGCCCGGGATGTTGTCGGTCGGGTCGCCCTTGAGCGCCTTGTAGTCGATCATCTGGCCGGGAACGAGATCGAACCGCTCGGCGATCCGCGCGGGGTCGTAGATGATCGTGTTCTCGACCCCCGACCGGGTCGTCATCAGGCGGGTCTGGTCGGTGACCAGCTGGAGCATGTCCAGGTCGCCGGTCACGATCGTCGTGTCGAGGCCGCGCCGCTCGGCGTCCACGGTGATCGTCCCGATGACGTCATCCGCCTCATAGCCCTGCAGCTCGTAGACGGGGATGCGCAGCGCGTTGACGACCTCGCGGACCTTGGGGAACTGGTCGCGCAGGTCGTCCGGCATGCGCTGGCGGGTGGCCTTGTACTCGGCGTATTGCTCGTGCCGGAAGGTCGGGCCCTGGAGATCGAACGCGACCGCCACGTAGTCGGGCTTGAGGTCAGCGATCCCGCGCAGGACGATGCTGCAGAAGCCGAAGACGGCGTTGACGAGCTCGCCCTTCGACGTCGTCAGGGGCGGGAGGGCGAAGTATCCGCGGTAGATGAGCCCGTTGCCATCGAGCAACATGAGGCGTTCATTGGGCACGGATCAAGTGTAACGGCGGACTCACCCCACCTCAGTCGTCGCCGATGCGCCTCGCGGTCCAGCGGATGGCGAACAGGCCGAGGCCGGCGATGAGGAACGCCCCGGACAGGACGACGAGGGTGGAGGGGCTGGTGTCGTCCGGCTCGCCGAGGAGGTCCAGCAGCGAGCCGGGCTCGCGCCCGCGACTGGGTGCGCCACCGGTCTGACCCTTCGATGAGCCGCTGGTGACGGACTCGGTGCCGGGTGGCGGCGTGGCGCCCTGGTCGAGGATCGCCGCCCCGGTCCCATTACCGCCCGATCCCGTGGCCGGCGACGCCTGGGCGCCGTAGACCGGGACCACCCCGTCGGGGAGTGGCGCGAGGGACCCCGCGGCCACTGGCGCCGCCGCTGCGGTGGCTGGGGCTCCAGTATCGTCGCCCGATCCGGTGGTATCGGCGCCGGTTGCAGCTCCGGGCGCGGCAGCCCCTGGGATCGGTGCCCCGACGGTCGTCTGCACCTCGGGCGCAGCGGATGTGGCGCCGCCGCCATACCCGGTCAGCACGGACGGGACGGTGGCCACCAGGAGTCCGGCCAGACCCAGTGTCGTCAGCCCGACAGCGAGCGGACGGCTCAGCGCATCGCGCGACGAACCGAGGGTGGCGAGGAATCGGCGCCAGCCGCCCGATCGGAGCCGGGTCGCATCGGCCTGGCTGAGGACAAAGTCCCGCGGTCGCGAAGGAGTCGTCATGGCCTGCGTCGCGGCCCGAAGCGCGAGGAGGTCGGCGTGGAGGGCGGCACAGTCATCGCAGACGGCGACGAGGGCCTCGGCGGCCGCACGTTCGGCCAGCGCCAGGGAGTGGTCTGCCAGCGAGGCGACCAGCATCCGGTCGTGCGTGGCGTGGAGGGGGGCATGGAGATCGGTCATCACACCACCAAGACGGGCCGCCTCTACGCCCGGTTCCCCCGTCCGGGGCGCGGTCAGGAGTGCGGCGTCGGCGGCCGTGAGCGTGAACGCGCGCGGCCGCGGCGGCGTGGCCAGCGTTGCGGTCGCCTTCGAGAGGACGAGGAGGTCGGCATGCAACGCGGAGCACGACGCGCAGGTGGCGATCCACGACTCGGCGAGTGCACGGTCCGCCGTCGGATCGCGGTCGACCAGCCCCGCGATAAGGAGCAGGTCATGGTCGGCGTGCCGGTCGATCCGGTCCGCGTCGTCAGCCACGGAACAGCTCCATCCGGTCGCCCAGCAGATCGCGCAGGGCGAGGCGGCCGCGGTGGATGCGCGACTTCACGGTGCCGAGCGAGACGCCGGTCATCTCGGCGATCTCGGCGTAGTCGTAGCCCTCCAAATCGTACAGGACGATGGCGGCGCGTTGGTCGTCGGTGATGCCCGCCAGCGCTCCCGAAAGGATCCGGGTCCGCTCCGTGAGCATGGCC
>JBBQVJ010000181.1:0-3051 GCA_038211705.1 Candidatus Limnocylindrales bacterium
GAAGGCGATCTGGCGCATCGGTGCGTGCATGCCGGTGAGACGCCGACTGGTGGGTTCTTGTTTCATCGAATCTCGCCGATTCGGATGGGAATCTGGTCCGGGGTGCGACCGGGACCCCGGGGCTGGTCAAGATAGAACGGATGTTCTATGCTGTCGAGCCCCCAGTCAGCCGGCTTCCGACCGGAGCGACCCGTGGCATCGACTCCCTACGCCGAACTCCATTGCCATACCAACTTCTCGTTCCTGGACGGCGCATCGCCGCCCGATGACCTCGTCGAGCGGGCGGTCGAGCTGGGGCTGACCGGACTGGCCGTCACCGATCACAACGGCCTCTACGGCGCGGTCCGCTTCGTCAGCGCGGCCGAGGCGGTCGGGCTCCATCCGGTCATCGGTCTCGAGATCGAGCTGCTCGATCCGGCCGTCGCCGACCCGACCGGGATCGTCATCCCGGCGCGCCGGCCGCGCCGCCGCCGAGCCGGGCAGGTCGCGGGCGAGACGCCGGCCGACGTGGTCGAGGGCCTGCCCGCCCGCCCGCGCCCGGTCCGCGCTCGGCTGCCCGGCCATCGCCCGCCGGTCAAGGAGGACCTGCGCGGGATCGGGGAGCGGGTCCGCGGTCCGCACCTGGTCCTGCTCGCCCGGTCGCCGTTGGGCTGGCGGAGCCTGTGCCGGCTCATCTCGCACGCCAACATGGCCGGCACGAAGGCGATGCCCCGGTTCAGCCAGGCGCTCCTCGCCGAGCACACCGAGGGGCTGGTCGCGCTGTCCGGTTGTCGCGACAGCGAGCTGGTGCGCCGGCTGCGGACGGGCGACCTGGCCGGCGCCCGGGCCGTCGCCGAGCACTACGCGACGCTGTTCGGGCGGGGCGACGGGCCGGCCAGCAGCGGTTTCTTCATCGAGCTGTCGCACCATCTCCTGCCCGACGACGACTGGCTCGTCGCCGAGGCGGCGGCGCTGGCCGAGGCCGCCGGGCTGCCGGTCGTCGTCACCAACGACGTCCACTACGCGAAGCCCGAGGACCGCGAGCTGGCCGACGTCTTGACCGCGATCCGCCACGGCCGGTCGCTCGCGACGCTCGGCGACCTGCGCCGGCCCGACGGCGAGTCGTACCTGAAGACCGGCCAGGAGCTGGCGGCGCTGGTGCCCGGCGAGGATCGGACGGCACGCGCCTGGATGGCCGGGATCGCCACGGCGGTCGAGCTCGCCGCGTCGTGCTCGGTCGATCTCGGGTTCGAGCAGTATCGCTTCCCGGGGTTCCCGGTCCCCGGCGGCGAGACACCGTTCTCCTACCTCTCGGATCTCTGCTGGGCGGGCGCCCGCAAGCGCTATCACCCGCTGACCTCAGCCGTCGTCAAGCGCCTCGCTCACGAGCTTGACGTGATCGAGCGGGCCGGTCTCGCCGAGTTCTTCCTGATCTGCTGGGACCTGATGCGCTTCGCCAAGGAGCAGGGGATCCCGGCCCAGGGACGGGGCAGCGCTGTGAGCTCGATCGTCGCCTACACCCTCGGGATCAGCCGGGTCGAGCCGATCAGCCACAACCTCCTCTTCGAGCGGTTCATCAACGAGGGCCGGACGACCTACCCCGACGTCGATATCGACTTCTCGAACGCGCGGCGCGAGGAGGTGATCCAGTACATCTACAAGCTCTATGGCCCGGAACACACGGGCATGGTCTGCAATCTCGTGACCTACCGGGCGCGGTCGGCGGTGCGCGAGGTGGGCCATGCGCTAGGGTTCCCGAGACCGCTCGTGGATCGCGTGGCGAAAGCGCTCGAGACGTACGACTCGGTCATGGTCCGACGCGATCTCGAGGCGGACGGTGGGTTCGCCGAGTTCTTCCGCCAACCGGCAGACTGGGAGCCGGCCGTGACGCGGGCGGCGGGCGAGGCCGAGGAGCGCGGCCTGGTCGATGGCATGGGTCAACTGAACACCCGGCTGCCGCTCGTCGGGAAGGTCCCGCCGTGGCGTCAGCCACCGAAGCCGGCGGACCCGAACGCGCCGCGGCCGTTCGCGTGGCTGCGGGACCTTCCGCCGGACGAGACGGTGCCGCTACCGGATGCGCTGGCGCCGGTCGTCGGGCTGCGTCCCGGCGGTCGGACCGACGATGAGGGCGGTCCCGGCGATACGCCGGCCAGCGTCGCCTGGCTGCGGGCCGGGCGCGGCACGGGTTACAAGGCGGATGCCGACCGGCTCGTCGCGCCGCCGCTCATCGAGGGTCGTCGGGTGGACCCCGAGAGTGGTCAGCTGGAGCCGCCGCCGCGCGCGACCGACAAGGGACGTGCCGCAGACCAGAGACGGGCCGCGGACAAGCTCGGCCGGCCGGCGCGCTGGAACCCGCCAGCGGCGCACTCCTCGGTCGCCCGGATGGAGCCGGAGTCGCCGCCGCAGGTCCGCGGCGGCTCGACCGTGGGTCTCTCCGACTGGGAACGCTGGCTCGAGTTCTGTGGCCGGATCGACGGCTTCCCGCGCCACCTCTCGATCCACTCGGGCGGGATGCTGGTGACCGCCGCGCCGCTCATCGACATCGCCCCGCTCGAACGGGCGACGATGGTCGATCGTGTCGTCGTCCAGTTCGACAAGCGCGACGTCGAGACGTTGAAGCTGATCAAGCTCGACCTGCTCGGGCTCGGGATGCTGGCCGCGATGGACGAGACGCTCCAGCTCATCGAGCACGACTGCGCGGTCTGCCTCGATCTCGATCGCCTGCCCGAAGACGTCCCGGAAGTCTTCGAGATGCTCCAGGCAGCCGACACCGTCGGCGTCTTCCAGGTCGAGAGCCGGGCCCAGATGCAGACGCTGCCCAAGTCGCGGCCGAAGAGCCTGGACGATCTCGTGGTCGAGGTCGCGATCATCCGGCCGGGGCCGATCCAGGGCAATGCCGTCCACCCGTTCCTGCGCCGCAAGCAGGGCCTTGAGCCGGTGACCTACCTGCACCCGAGCCTCGAGCCGGTGCTCAAGGACTCGATGGGGGTGATCCTCTACCAGGAGCAGGTCATGCGCATCGCCATCGAGGTCGGTGGCTTCACCGCGGCCGAATCGGACGGCTTCCGGCGG
>JBBQVJ010000182.1:0-2982 GCA_038211705.1 Candidatus Limnocylindrales bacterium
GCGGGGCGGACATCCCGGTCGCGCTGCTGGAGCGGGCGGCGGCGCGAGGCCGCGGCCTCGCGGTCGTCGGGATCGACAGCCGGCCCGAGGTGCTGGCCGCGGCCGTGCTGGCCAGGCCGGCCGTCGCAACGACGCCCGGCCTCGAGCTCCAAGTCGGCGACGGCCGCTCGCTCCCCTACGCCGACCACGTCTTCGATGTCGGTCACAGCTCGCTCCTCATGCACCACCTCGAGCCCGGGCCGGCGGTCGCGTTGCTGCGCGAGATGGCGCGGGTATCGCGGCTCGGGGTCGTCGTCAACGACCTCGACCGGTCCCAGCTCGGCTGGCTCGGGGCGTGGCTGATCGGTCACCTGCTGACGCGGAACCGGTTCACTCGTGCGGACGCTCCGATCTCCGTCCGGCGGGCCTATCGAGCGCCGGAGATGGCCGATCTGCTGCGAGCAGCCGGCCTGACGCCGGTCCGCACGATCCGTGGCTCGTTCGGCCAGCGCTATGCGATCGCGGCCGTGCCGACTGCAGACGGGCCTGGTCAGAGCGGATCAGACCCATTGGGTGCCGACGAGTGAGCAGGCCGAACGCGCCGAGCGACCCCGGTCGGAACGACGCGCTGCGCCGCTCGTCGCCCGGTCTCGTCGAGCGGGTCGGGATCGCGATCGTCGGTGGCGGTCCGGCCGGAGCGGTCCTCGGCGCAATCCTGGCGAGGGCTGGCCATGAGGTCGTCATCCTCGAACGGGCGCCTACCTGGCACTGGCGAGCGGGCGGCGTCTTCGCCTCGCCGGCCGCGGTGGCGGCCATGCGCCGGGCCGGGCTGGATGCGGCAACCGTGGCAGCCGTGGCGCGACCGATCCCGGCCATGCGCGTCGAGACGGGCGCCGGTACGACCTTCCGGCTGACCTATGGCGCGGACGTCGGTGGCGAGCCGGCCGTCGGCTTCGACCGATCGCGGCTCGATCCGGCGCTGCTGGACCTTGCCGTCGAGGCCGGCGCCGATCTCCGACGTGGCTGGCATGTGACGGCGGCCGACCCGGATGCCGGAGTCCTCCAGGTCCGCCGGCTCGACGGCGAGCCGGCGACGCTCTCGGCCTCGGTCATCGTCGGCGCGGACGGTCTCCACTCGGTCGTGGCCAGATCGGCCGGCGTCGCCCGGCCGGCCCGTCTCGATCCGCGGGTCGGGCTCACCTATCACCTCGCCGACACGGACCCGGCTGCGTGCCGGGATGCGCGCATGCGCGTGCTGCACGACGGCTACGTCGGCATCGCCCCGGTGGCCGGCGGTCGGGTCAACGTCGGCATCGTGCTCGGGCGGTCGTGGCGGCCGCGTCTCATCCGGGACGGAGCGCGAGCCGTCGCGGACTCGATCGTGGCCGGCATCCCGCCGATCGACGGCGACCCGCCGGAGTGGCGGCACGGCGAACCGACCGACGCGGTCGCCGGCGCATGGCCGCTCGGGCATCGGGTCACTCGCCGGTCCGGCCCGGGCTGGCTGCTGGTCGGCGATGCGGCGGGGTTCCTGGATCCGTTCACCGGCGAGGGATTGCACCGGGCACTCGTCTCGGCCGAGCTCGCGGCGGCCGCGATCACGGCGCGCGGGCGCGGGCGGACCGGCGCGTTCGACGCCTACGGACGCGCGATGCAGCGCCGATTCCTGGCCAAGGACGGTGTCTCGTGGCTGGTCCAGGCGTTCCTCGGCCACCCGGCGCTCTTCGACTATGCAGCTCGACGGGTCGCCGCGCGGCCGGAGGTTCGTGCGACGATGGGTCTCGTGATGGGCGATCTCGTTCCCGCCGACCGCGCGCTCGATCTGCGCTTTCTCGCCGCGCTGCTCGCGCCATGACCCGCGGCCAGCGCACGCGCGTGGCCGCCTACGCCCTGGTGACCGATGGGACCGGGCGGGTGCTCCTGTGCCGGATCGCGCCATCGGTGGCGCCCGGCGAGATCTGGACGCTGCCCGGCGGCGGGCTTGCGTTCGGCGAGCCGCCCATGGACGCGGTGCGGCGCGAGCTCGCCGAGGAGGCGGGCTACGTTGGCGAGGTCATCGAACTCGCCGACGTCACCGACCGCGTGCTCACCGACGGCGCCAGAGATGGTCGGCTCCACGCCATCCGGATCATCTACTGGGTGCGGATCGTGGGCGGCGAGCTGCGCGACGAGGTCGGTGGCTCGACGGACACATGCGGCTGGTTCGACCGGGAGGCGATGGCCCGGCTCAATCTCGGCAGCCTCGCGCATCACGCGCAGACGCTGCTCGACGCGCCGGCCGACGTGCGTCCGGACGCGGGGACCTAGGCCATGCACAGCACGATCGCCATCGATGTCGCCGCCCCGCCCAGCCTGGTCTTCTCGCTCGCCCGTGACACGGAGCGCTGGGACCGGCTCCTGCCCCACTACGCCCGGTCGCGAGCCACCGAACGTCGGGCGGATGGCTCGGTCGTCATCGATTTCGTGGCGCGCCGGCCACTGATCGGGATCCTGGGGCTGGGCCTGCCGGTCACCTGGCGAGCACGTACCTGGAACGAGCCCGCGACCCGGCGGCTTCGGTTCGCGCACGTCGCCGGCGCCACCAAGGGGATGGACGTCACCTGGCGGATCGATGCCGTCGGGGACGGGACGCGCATCTCGATCGACCACGACTTCCGGCCACGCCTCGCGCTCTTTGCCGCGTTCGTCGAACGCGCCTTCACCCGGCCGATCGCGGGTCGGACGCTGGCGACCTTCAAGGCGCTCGCGGAGGCACTGGCCGCCGCGCCCGGTCAGTCCGAATCACCGCCTACGACGAATCCTCGGACATGAACGACCGCCGCCGCGTCTGGATCACCGGGATCGGGATCATCACCGCCATCGGCACCGGCCGAGACGCGTTTCGGGCCGGACTGCGCGCCGGCCGCTCCCCGGTCAAGCGGATCGACCGGTTCGACCCGAGCCCGTTCCGGTCGCAGGTGGCGGCACAGGTCGACGACTTCGATCCGCTCGCCTGGATGCCGC
>JBBQVJ010000183.1:0-2930 GCA_038211705.1 Candidatus Limnocylindrales bacterium
CGTCGGTCAGGGCGGCCGAATGGCGCTTGGCGGGGTCGGAGGGACGGTCGTAGGGATGGTGCGGGTCGGACATCGAGAGGGTCTCCGAGGCGGACGGGCAGGTGACGAACGTGGAGCGCGGCGAGGGGCGTCGCAACGGGCGCGCGACGCCGTTGCTCAGTCTAGGGCGACGTCGCCCGACGGTGCCCGGTACAGGACGCCGAGGGCCTTGGTCAGGGCCTTGGTCAGGGTCTGGTCAGGGCTGGACGGTGAGCGGCCGCGGCCCGAGGCGGGCGGCGCGATACGGTGCGCCGCCGCTGTACCCGATCGTCAACGTGTGGGCGCCCGGCGCGATCGTGGCGGTCCACGAGACGCTGGCGACCCCGTTGGCGGCCGCCGATCCGACCTGGACCCCGTCGACCTTGAACACGAGGGCGGTCGGGCGCACGGCCATCGGATCTCCCCACAGGATTCCAGGTGACGGTCGGCCCCGCCCGGGCGGCATCGTACAGGACGCGGTCGGGCGGGTCCGTCGCCCGCCAGCCCCTTTCCGTGACCACGGCCGGCGTCTATGCTGCGCGGACGCACCGGCGGGCGGCGCAGGCTGGAGAGGGTGATGGCGACACATACGGACGAGAAGCTCGAGCTGCTCAAGCGGGTTCCCCTCCTGTCCGGCCTCGGCCGGCGCGAGATCGAGGAAGTCGGCCGACTTGCCGAGGAGATCGACGTCCCGAGCGGCAAGGTCCTGATGCGCGAAGGCGATCCCGGGCGCGAGTTTTTCGTCCTCGTCAAGGGCCAGGTGGGGATCGAGCGCGGCGGGAAGCAGCTCCGGACGATCGAGGGTGGTGACTTCTTCGGCGAGATCGCCCTGCTGTCCGAGGGGCCACGATCGGCGACCGCGACGACGTCGGCTGACTCGAAGCTCCTTGTTCTTGGCCATCGGGAGTTCCATTCGCTCATGGACCAATTCCCGGCGATCCGGACGTGCGTGCTGGAGGCGCTGGCCAAGCGGATCCGGGTCCTCGACCCCGACTCGACCCACTGACCGCCGGGCCGGGCCGACGCCCCGCGGCGCCCGCGCTACCGGCGCGTCGGCCGCGCCGATCGATCGGGCGTCAGCCCCGCCGGCTCGCGATCCACGTCTCGACGTTCGAGCGGAGCGTCGCGAGCCCAACGGCGCCATGGCTCAAGACCGTGTCGTGGAAGGCCCGGATGTCGAAGCGGTCGCCGAGGCCGGCCCGGGCCTGGTCGCGGAGGGCGAGGATCTCGCGCTGGCCGAGCTTGTAGGCAAGGGCCTGGCCCGGCAGGGCGAGATAGCGGTCAACCTCATTGACGATGTTGTTCTCCGCGAGCGCGGTGTGTTCGACCATGAACCGGATTGCTGCGTCGCGGCTCCAGCCGAGCGCGTGGAGCCCCGTGTCGACCACGAGACGGCTGGCCCGCCACGCATCGAACGAGAGGATGCCGAATCGGTCCAGCTCGCCCGAGAGGAGGCCCATCTCCTCCGACAGGCGCTCGCTGTAGAGGCCCCAGCCCTCCACGAAGGCGGTCGGCCCGGCGTGGCGCCGGAAGGCGGGGAGGTCCTCGAGCTCCTGGGCGATCGCGATCTGGAGGTGGTGTCCCGGCACCGCCTCGTGGAATGCGAGCGTCTCGGCCTCGTAGCGCGGCCGGGTCGTCGGCTCCGAGGTGTTGATGTAGTAGCTCCCGGGCCGGCTGCCGTCCGCGGCGGGCTGGCGGTAGTAGGCGATCGTCGAGTGCTTCGCCTCATGCGCGCCCATCCCGACGACGACGCACGGGGTCCGGGGCAGCCGCCCGAACCAGTCGCCGATCGCGGCGTTGGCCCGGGCCAGCGACGCCTCGGCGACAGCGAAGACCTGCAACGGTGTCGCGAAGTGGAGCGCCAGGTCGGAGCGGAGCCGGTCGAGAATCTCCGCCTGGACGGACGTGCCGAGGATGCGGCTGCCGAGCTCGCGGAACTCGGCGTCGATCCGCTCGGTTTCCTCGAGCCCGATCCGGTGGATCTCCTCGGGGTCCAGTGCGAGCGTCGTGTGGGCTGACACGAGCCGGGCGTACGCCTCGGGTCCGCCGGGCAGCGCGCCCAGGCCCGGTGCGTCGTCGCCTCGCGCGACCGGTCCGAGCTCATCGGCGAGGAACGTCCGGTAGCGTTCGAGGGCGGGCCGAACGCCGTCCGCCACAGCCCGTCCGACGCCAGCGGCGTATCGCTCGCGGGTGGCCGCAGGCCAAGCGGCGGGGGCGCTCCGGGCGGGGTCGAGCAGCGGCCACAGGTCCGTTTCGCGAGCGAGCAGATCATCGAGCTCAGCAAGGACGCTCTGGACGAGGGCGCGCGGCGCGGCAACGCCCCGCGCCAGCGCGTCACGTGTGGTCGTGACGAGGCGGTCGACGAACGGGCCCATCTCCTGCCAGCGCGCAACGAGCGCCTCGCCCTCGGCCACGGTCACGACCGGCTGAAAGGCCGGGATGTTCAGGAGCTGGACCTGCGGCCCGTCGAGCGGGTCGACGATCCACGCTTCCAGCCCGGACCGGACGTGGTCGAGGTCGGCCTGAAGAAAGTCGGTCAGCGCGGCATGCGTGATCCGGTCATCCGGGGAAAGCTCGCCTCGATCGATCGCCCGGACCTTGCCAAGCAGCTCCTCGATGCGGTCGCCGTCGGCATCGAGCGCGCCGGGCCCGTTCGCCCGGAGGAGGGCATCGAACCGGCGGTCGCCGAGGGCCGTGGCCTGGACCGGCTGGGCGGCCAGCTGGCTCTCCCAGGCCTCCTCGGCCAGTGCAGCGAGGCTGGCGCCGCCCTCACTGGCGCGGCCCTGTTCCGCCGTGGAGGCAGGCGCGATCGGGTCGGTCATCGGATGCTCCTATGTCAAGCCGCGGCCGCGAGGCCCGAGGGCGAGGCGGCTCGGGCGGCTTCATCGTGGCGCATCCGGCGGAAGACCTCG
>JBBQVJ010000184.1:0-2660 GCA_038211705.1 Candidatus Limnocylindrales bacterium
GCCGCATCGGGATGGTTGGCCTTCGCGAGACGGCGATAGGCCCGCCGGATCTCGTCCTGTGTCGCTCCCGGGGCGAGCCCCAGTGTCCGCCAGGGATCGGCGTTCGGTGCCATTGGCCGAAGGATGCCCTGCTCGCGTCGATCGCGTCGTCACGATCGCCTGCGAACGAGGCGCGTCCGACGCGGCACCGCCGCGATCGCCTAGAGCAGCTCGCGCAGCGGCGCCAGCTCGAAGTCGGCGATCGCCTCGGCGCCGATCCGACCGTGCGGATCGATGTCGGCCGGCCTGTGGTAGCGGGCGAGAACGCGGAGCGACTGGCCGTCGAGGACACCGGCCTGGGCCAGGACCTCGACGGTCGCGGCCCACGATCCGCGCTCGGACCCGTCGCCGTCCTCGATCTTCAGCGCGATCCCCGACGCCCGCCGCGACTCAGCCGCGTTCGACCGCGCCACGGGCAGGATCGCGAGTCCGCGGAGTGCCTCCATCCCGGCCTTGCTGACAATCCGCCCCGGCGCCGCCTTCATGAGCGACGTGTCGAGTCGGTCGCGGGTCCCGCCGACCATCTCGGGATGGGCGAGCATCGCATCCCGCACCTGGATGAGGGCAGGCGCCAGCGACGACCGCGGGTCAGGCGCGACGGCGGCGGCCGGATCGGCGAGGAGGGCGAAGGCCCGGGCGATCGCTCGGAGCGGGAAGGCGTAGGTCGCGACCCCGCAGCCGTCGATTCCGGTCCGGAGCTTGCCCGGGCTCGTCCCGAATGCCCGGGCGACGACGGCCCGGTAGGCAACCTGGGACGGATGATCGTCAAGCCAATAGCGCTCGGGATCCCAGCCCTTCAGCCGGGCGAGGAGCAGGAACACCGAATGCTGGCCCGAACACATGTGGCGCAACGGACTGGCCTTCTCGCCGTCGCGGGCCAGCCGTGCGGCTGTCAGGTCATCGATCGGCATCCCCTCCGAGCCGGTCGCGATCAGGGCCTGGCTGACGCCCGCCCGGCGGTACATCGCCTGGAGCGTGCGGACGTGAAGGTCCTCGCCCGAGTGCGAGCTCGCCAGCAGGGCGATCTCGGCCGGCTCGAGATCGAACGCCTCGATGCCGCCGGCCTCGATCAGGGCGGCCACGCCGAATGGCTTGACCGTGCTCCGGAGGTACGCGACTCGATCCGGATCTCCGAGACCGCGAATCAGGCTGCCGTCGAGGTCGACCTCGACGACGTCGCCGCGATGCACGCTCTCCTCGATCCCGTTGCGCATCTGGCGAACGAGGATCGGGGCGGGTCGGCGCGTCGTCCGGGCAGTGGCCGGGCGGGCATTCCTTGCCGGGCGGGAAGCTGGGCGCGTGCCCGGGGCACTGGCCGGTGGGGACTCGGCGGCAGGCTCGTCAATCGTCGTCACGATCCCGCGAGGATAGCGCTCCCGAGCCGTCCATCCGAGGCCGACGGGCCGATCCGAGCGGACCGCGTGGCGGACCGTCGACGGGACGCACCGGAAATGGCTGGTCGACCGCGAACGACACCCCGCGGGCACTCGGGAGAGCCATCCGGATCGAACCAGCCGCGCCCGACGGTACACGGTCCGCAAGAGGTTGGCGTTGGCGCCAGCTCGGCGGCTGCGGCATGCGCTGGTGCGCTGCCGGAGCGCCGCTCGACGCAACCGCCCCCGCACGGGCCGGGCTTGCTAGGATGGCCGCCGACCGCTCCGCCCGGCAGGCGCCGGGCCGCTCGCAATCGGAGGCCCGTCGTGTCGCAGCCGCCCACCTTGCACGTGTCGAGCCACCCGGCGATCCTCCACAAGCTGGCGGTGCTCCGCGACGTCTCGACCGAACCCAAGAAGTTCCGTGAAGTCGTGCGCGAGCTGTCGTGGCTCCTCGGATACGAGGCCCTGGCCGACGTCAAGGTCCGACCGATCACGGTCCGGACGCCGATGGAGGAGACGCGGGCGGCCGAGCTGGCCGACCGGATCGGGCTGGTCCCGATCCTGCGCGCCGGTCTCGGGATGGTCGACGCGATGCTCGAGCTCATGCCGACGGCCCAGGTCTGGCATCTCGGCCTGTTCCGCGACGAGCGGACCCTCCAGCCGGTCGAGTACTACAACAGGCTGCCCGACTCCGCGACGGTCGATCTCTGCCTGATCCTGGACCCGATGCTCGCGACGGGCGGCTCGGCGACGGCCGCGATCGACGTCCTGAAGCGCTGGGGAGCGGCTCGGATCAAGTTGGTCAACCTGATCGCGGCTCCAGAGGGCGTGGCGGCGGTGGCGGCGGCCCATCCGGACGTCGAGATCCACTGCGCGTCGCTCGACCGCCAGCTCAACGAGAAGGGCTACATCATGCCCGGCCTCGGCGACGCCGGCGATCGCCAGTTCGGGACCGGCACCCCGAGCTGACGCGACGGCGGCGACGTCAGTCAACGGCGAAGGTCAGGCGCCGACCTCGTTGCCGTCGCGGCCTTTGCCCATGTCACCGGCGACGGCGGCGAGCCCGTGCTCGGTCGACCACGTCCTGACGGCGGTCGCGAGCGCGACCGAGTCCGGCCGGACGGCGAGGCGGTCGTCGATGCCGCGGATGCCGGCACCGAGCTCGGCGAGGCGGCCGCGGTAGGCGGGCTTGTCACCGGCGGTCCGGGCAATGGACGGGTAGACGTCGAAGAAGCCTTCGCTGCT
>JBBQVJ010000185.1:0-2356 GCA_038211705.1 Candidatus Limnocylindrales bacterium
GGACCTGCGGCCGGCCCACCCGATGATCGACAAGCTGCTCGAGTGGCGGGTCTACACCAAGCTCCGCTCGACCTATGTCGACGCGCTGCCGACGCTGATGGCCGCCGACGGCCGTCTCCACTCGACGATCAACCACGCCGAAGCCGCGACCGGGCGCCTGAACACGTCCGACCCGAACCTCCAGAACATCCCCATCCGCACGCCGCTCGGTCGCCGGATCCGGCGGGCCTTCGTGGCCGGCGGCAAGGACCTGACGCTGGTGGCCGCCGACTACAGCCAGATCGAACTGCGGATCCTCGCCCATGTCTCGGGCGACGAGCACCTGCGCGATGCGTTCGCGCGGCAGGCCGACCTCCACCGCGAGACGGCCGCCCTGGTCCTCCACAAGGTCCCGTCCGAGGTCACCCTTGGCGAGCGCTCGATGGCCAAGATGGTGAACTTCGGGATCGCCTACGGCCTGAGCGACTTCGGGCTCTCCGAGCGGGCCAACATCCCGCGGGCCGAGGCGCAGGCCTTCATCAACACGTACTTCGCGACCTATTCCGGGATCAGCTACTACATGCTGGCGATCAAGGAACAGGCCCGCGAGCAGGGCTACGTCACGACCCTGCTCGGCCGCAAGCGCCAGATCCCCGAGCTCTCGGCACGCAACCCGACCCTCCGCGCCGCCGGTGAGCGGATGGCCATCAACATGCCGATCCAGGGCACCGCCGCGGACATCGTCAAGATCGCCATGATCCGGCTGGACGAGCGGCTGCGGGCCGGCGGGTTCCGGGCGCGGCCGCTCCTCCAGGTCCACGACGAGCTGCTCCTCGAGGTCCCGCGGGACGAGGTCGACCGACTCGTGCCGCTGCTGCGCGAGACGATGGAGAACGCGCTGCCGCTCGACGTGCCGCTGACCGTCGACATCAAGATCGGGGACGACTGGGAGTCGATGACGCCGCTGACCCGTGCGGATGCGATCGCCGCCGAGGCCGATGAAGCCCCCGACGAGGCGCCGCTCGCGCCGACGCTCGGCTAGGCCGTCGCGATGCCCGAGCTTCCCGAGGTCGAGACGGTCACGCGCGACCTGCGCCCGCGCATCGTCGGCGCGACCATCACTGGCGCCCGCGTCAGCTGGCCGCGCACCGTTCGGACCCACACGCCTGAGGGGTTCGCGGAGGCGGTCGCTGGTCGGCACGTCGAGGGCGTCACGCGGCGGGCCAAGCTCGTTGTCATCGAACTGTCCGGCGACGCCGCGCTGACCATCCACCTCAAGATGACCGGCCAGCTGTTCGTGGTGCCGGCCGACACACCCGAGGACCCCTACGTCCGGCTCGTCCTCGAGCTGGCCGATGGCCGGGAGCTGCGCTTCCGCGACATCCGCAAGTTCGGCCGGATCGGGCTCTACGGGCGGGACCCGGTGACCGGTGAGTTGGTGGCCGAGGTCGGCGGCGTGCTGGTCTTCGCCGGGTTCGGGCCGGAGCCGCTCGATCCAGAGTTCACGGTGCGCGACTTCCGGCGGCGGCTGCGCCGGCGCTCGGGGCGGCTCAAGCCGCTCCTGCTCGATCAGTCGTTCCTCGCCGGCGTCGGCAACATCTACGCCGACGAGGCGCTGTGGGCCGCCCGACTCCACCCATTGCGCACTGCCGGGACGCTCCACCCGGCCGACGAGCGGCACCTGTACGAGTCGATCCGGCGGATCCTCGACGAGGCGGTCGTCCGGCGCGGCAGCTCGATCGACGACTACACGGCGCCCGACGGCGACGGCTCGATGCAGGAGCACCTGCAGGTCTATCAGCGCACCGGCGAGCCGTGCGCGCGCTGCGGCCGGCCGGTCAAACGGATCGTCATCGGCGCCAGGTCCACCCATTTCTGCTCGTGGTGCCAGAGGCTCGGCGCGCGCGACCGCAAGGGCGCGGCCGCGATCCTGCGGACGCTGTCTGGCGGGCGCCGTCGGACCGGCGGGCGATGGACCGAGCTGGCCGGGGAAGGGACCCTCGGCCTGACGCCCGAGGAGACGGCCCGGGCGACCTCGCGGGCACGGACCGAGCGCACGAAACGGGCCGCGGCGACACGACGCGCGGCGGCACGGGCCTCGGCGTTCGAGGGGTCCGAATCGCCCGTCGCACCCACTGGCCCCGACCGATGAGCATCCTCCGCCTGACCGGCGTGACGCGGGAGGTCGGCACGTTCGTCATCCTCGACTCGATCGACGCCTCCATCGCCCTGGGCGATCGGATCGGGCTGGTCGGCCCGAACGGAGCCGGCAAGACCACGCTGTTGCGGCTGGCGGCCGGCCGCGACGAGCCCGACCTCGGCGAGGTCCATCGCAAGCGCGCCCTGACCCTCGGGCTGCTCGCCCAGGAGGCCCATT
>JBBQVJ010000186.1:0-2195 GCA_038211705.1 Candidatus Limnocylindrales bacterium
GATCCGGCGACGGCCGACCCGAGAACGCCCCGCGCCGCCGCCAGCAGGAGCGGCCCGATCGCCACGGCCAGCCGCGGCAGGACGGCCTGCGTCTCGGGGTCGCCGAACCTGGCGTTGCATTCGAGCAGGACCGGCCCGTCGTCGGTCAGCATCAGGCCGGCGTAAAGGGCGCCCCGGAACGGGCTTCCGCGGCGTGCCAGCTCGGCCAGGATCGGACGATGGAAGGCAGCCAGCACGCCCTCGACGGCATCGTCGGGGAGGTCCGGGAGGGGGCTGTAGGCGCCCATCCCGCCCGTGTTGGGGCCGGCGTCGCCATCGAGCAGGCGCTTGTGGTCGCGGGCCGGCGGCAGCCCGACCGCGACCCGGCCGTCGCACAGCGCGATGACGCTCGCCTCGCGCCCGGTGAGGCGCTCCTCGATGACGACCCAAGGGACCGGATCGGGGCCGCTGGCATGCGTCGCCGCGCCAGGCGCCTTGCCCGCGGCAGCCGCGTGGCCCGCCAGCTCCTCGATCGCCCGTTCCGCCTCCGCCACGGTCTCGCACACGGTCACGCCCTTGCCCGCGGCCAGGCCATCGGCTTTGACCACGACGCCCCGGCTCTCGGCGCCCAGCAGACCCGCGAAGGCCACGGCCGCGGCGGCGTCCGCGAACGCCCCGGCCCGGGCCATCGGCACGCCCGCCGCGGTCGCCACCTCGTGGCAGAACGCCTTGCTCGACTCGATCCGGGCCGCCGCCGCCGATGGCCCGAAGACCGCGAAGCCCGCCTCGGTCAGCGCGTCGGCGACGCCGGCTGCCAGCGGCGCCTCGGGGCCGATGACGACCAGCTCGGCCGCCTCGCGCCGGGCGACCGCCACGACCGCGGCGCCATCAAGCGGATCCACGCCGGGCACGCAGCGCACTCGCGGTTCGGCGCCGATCGCGTCACTGCCCGGTGCGACGATGACCTCGTTGACCCCCGGCTCCGCGGCCAGCTTCCAGGCCAACGCGTGCTCCCGACCGCCGCTGCCGACGATGACGATGCGGGTCGGCATGGGCAGGTTCATGCGGGCAGACCCTGCCGGTTGCGCATGGGGCGCCAGGCACGCTCGATCGTCTGCGTTCGCTCCGGTCCGACCGAGACGAGGACGATCGGGACGCCGGCGTGGGACTCGATGGCCGACACGTAGCGCCGGGCGTTCTCGGGCAGATCGGCCAGCGAGCGGATGTCGTGGATCGGCTCGGCCCAGCCGTCGAACTCGTCGTAGATCGGGGTCGCCCGCGTGAGCGCGGCGCCGCTCGACGGCCAGACCTCGACCCGCTTGCCATCGAGCTCGTAAGCGACGCACAGCTTGATCGTCTCGATGCCCGACAGGATGTCGAGCTTGTTGAGCATGATGCTGCTGACGCTGTTGACCGCGACCGCGTAGCGCAGCGGCACGGCGTCGAACCAGCCGACCCGTCGCGGGCGCCCGGTGACGGTCCCGAACTCGTGGCCGCGTTCGGCGATCCCGGCGCCCGTCTGGTCGTGGAGCTCGGTCGGGTACGGCCCCGAGCCGACCCGCGTGGAGTAGGCCTTCATCACGCCGATGACCTCGTCGACCTGGAGCGGCCCGATCCCGCCACCGGTGCAGGCGCCGCCGGCGACCGGGTTCGACGACGTGACGAACGGATAGCTCCCGTGATCGAGGTCGAGCAGCGTGCCCTGGGCACCCTCGAGGAGGACGTGCTCGCCGCGTCCCAGCGCGGCCTGGACGAGCCAGGTCGTGTCGTCGAGGTGGTCGCGCAGCCGGATGCCCCAGGCGGCGGCTTCCTCCACCAGCGGATCGACCTCGAAGCGGGGGCCGTCCATCCCGGCCAGGACCAGGTTCTTGTCGGGCAGCGCCCGCTCGATCCGTGCGCGCAGGACGTCGCGATCGAGCAGGTCCTCCATCCGAAGACCGAGCCGCCACGCGCGGTCGCCATAGGTCGGACCGATCCCTCGACCGGTGGTCCCCACCTTGGCGCCACCCAACCGGGCCTCGTTGGCGACGTCGAGCGCCACGTGGTACGGCATGATCACGTGTGCGCTCCGGCTGACCCGCACCCGCGAGACGTCGATGCCCCGAGCGGTGAGCATGTCGAGCTCGTCGATGAGCGTGAGCGGGTTGACGACGACCCCGTTGCCGATGACCGAGGTGATGTGCGGGTAGAGGACGCCCGATGGCGTGAGCCGGAGC
>JBBQVJ010000187.1:0-2179 GCA_038211705.1 Candidatus Limnocylindrales bacterium
CTGGGCGATGGCCCAGACGGGGACGGTCCTCAAGGCCTGGCCGATCTGGCTGTGGGACTTCCCCGACGGCATGCGGGTCATCGCCGCCCGCGAGCCGTACGCCGACCTCGTCGGGGCGAGGGTCACGATGGTCGGCGGGGCCTCCGCCGAGGATGCGATCGCCACGGTCGAATCGCTGGTCCCGCGTGACAATCCCTCGTCGTTCCGATCGAACCTGCCGATTACCTGACCCTGCCCGAGGTGCTCGGCGAGCTCGGGCTGATCCAGGACGGCGACCCCGGGCTGACCCTCGAGCTCCTCGACGGGTCGACCCGCGAGGTGACCCCGGTTGCGCTCCCGATGGAGGCGTTCCGGGACTGGATCTTCGGCGCCTATGGCGGCATCTTCCCGGAGAGCCTGCCACCCGACGCCGATGGCCCGCTCTACCTCCGTCATCGCGACCTGGCCTTCTGGTCGGCGCCCCTGACCAAGCCCGCCGGGTTGTATGTCGGGTACAACGTGATCACCGGCCAGGGTAGCGACGGACGATCGATCAGCGATATCGCCAGCGCGGTCACGGCGGCGGCTGCGGCCACTCCGCCCCGGCCGATCGTCATCGACCTGCGCAACAACGGTGGCGGCGACAACAACACCTACCTCCCGCTGCGTAATGCCGTCGAGGCCGTGGCACACGCCCATCCCGGTCTCATCTCGCTCATCGCCGGCCGGGCGACCTTCTCGGCGGCCGGGAACTTCGTCACCGACCTGCTGGTCGGCCGGGAGCGGGCCGGCATCCGGCTGGTCGGCGAGCCACCCGGTGGCGGGCTCAACATCAACGGTGATGCCCGGTTCGTCACGCTGCCGAACTCCGGCATCATCGTCCTCATCGCATCGCGTCACCACGAGAAGGCGCCGGGCGACGACCGCCTCGAGCTGACGCCCGATCTCCCGGTCGAGATCAGCTGGGCCGACTATGCGGCCGGCCGCGACCCCGTCCTCGCGGCGGCCCGCAAGCCCTGATCAGGGGACCCGCCACGTCGTCGATCGCCTCCTCGACGGTGTCGTGTCGGCGATACTGGTCGCGGACCTCGACGACACCAGGTAGGAGTCCCGCAGAGGCGGTTGGCGTCGCAGCGGAGGGCAGGCGAGATGCGGATCGTGGTCACGGGTGGCAGCGGCAAGGGCGGCCGGTGGGTCGTGCACGAGCTGCGTGACCGCGGCCACGAGGTGCTCAGCGTGGACTGGCGAGCCGACGGCAGCGGCACGGAACGGACGCTCATAACCGACCTGACCGATCTCGGCCAGGCACAGGACGCCCTCGCGGGTGCCGACGCGATCGTCCATTTCGCGGCCATCCCGGCGCCCGAGCTGCGGCCCGAGGGCGAGACGTTCCGGATCAACGGGCTGTCGACCTATAACGTCTTCCAGGCGGCGGTCGGCCATCGCGTGAAGCGCGTCGTGTGGGCCTCGAGCGAGACGGTCCTCGGTCTGCCGTTCGACACGCCGCCGCTCTTCGCGCCGATCGACGAGACCATCGAGCCGCGGCCCGAATCGTCCTATTCGCTCTCGAAGCTCGTCGGCGAGACGATGGCCGTCCAGTTCGCACGACGGAGCGGCATCGGCTTCGTCGGCCTGCGGATCTCGAACATCATGGAGCCAGACGATTACGCCCGATTCCCTTCGTGGCAGGACGACCCGACCATCCGGAAATGGAACCTGTGGGGCTACGTCGATGCGCGCGATGTCGCGACCGCGGCCCGCCTCGCGCTCGAAGCCCCGATCGAGGGCGCCGAGATCGCCATCATCGCGGCGTCCGACACGGTCATGACCCGGGGGAGCGCCGAGCTCATGGCCGAGGTCTTCCCGAACGTGGCGCTGCGCCGCCCACTCGAGGGCCGCGAGACGCTCCTGTCGATCGACCACGCCCGCGCGCTGCTCGGCTACGAGCCGGCCCACCGCTGGGCCGATCACGTGGAAGCGCGACCCGCAACCTAGGTATCCTTGGCCCATGACCGCGACGACCGCGCCCGTCCAGCCCCGCGACATCGTCAGCTGGGAGGACCTGGACCGGCTGGTGGCTGGCCTCGCCGAGCGACTCGCCCACGAGCGGTTCGACGTCATGCTGGCCATCACCCGCGGCGGGCTGGTCCCGGCCGGGATGCTCGCCTATCGACTCCGGATCCGGAACATCCTGGTCGCC
>JBBQVJ010000188.1:0-2108 GCA_038211705.1 Candidatus Limnocylindrales bacterium
GATCTTCCCGCGCTGGCATCGGCCGCGAGCGAGCCCGAGCCGATGACCGAGTCCGTGGCGACCGACGCCGCGAGCGAGCCCGAGCCGGACCCGGCCATCGCGGCGCGCCTGGCCGCGATGGCCGCGGCGACGGTCGTCATCGATGCGGCCGGGAACGAGCCGCCGAGGGCGAAGGGCCAGAAGTCGACCGGATCGGCGGGCGCGCTTCGACGCTTCCGTGTCGGCCAGAACCTGGATGCCGAGCTCGACGCCTACGAGCGCCAGGAAGCCGCCGAGATCGCGACCGCCGGCTCCGGTACCGCTGGGGCGGTGGTCGGGGTCGATACCTCGACCCTCGAGCCTGACGTCGCTGCAGCCGAGACACCCGTCGTCGAAGCCGAGGCCGAGATGGCCGAAGCCGAAGCCGCCGAGGCCACCGCCGCCCAGCCAGAGCCCGAAGCGGAGCTCGCGGCCGCTGCGGAACCCGCCATCGAACTCGAGCCGGTCGTCGACGACGTCGTCGCGCAGCCGACCTGGCGCATGGTCGCGCCCGACCCGACGGCGGAGGCCCCGGATACCACGGCGCCATCCCTGCCCGCGGCGGCCACCCTCACGCCGGGCGGCGAGCCGCAGTGGCCGACGCGTCCCGACTGGGGTCCGCCCGCAGCCGGCCTGCCATTCCTCGGTCGCGCCGCGGCCCCGCAGGGCGGGCTCGATGCGCTCTGGGCGGAATCGACCCGCGAGGTCGTCGCCACGCCCGGCGCACCCGGCAAGCCGGCGGCTGGCGGCGTCCAGCCGTGCATCAGCTGCGGGCTGTCACTCTCCGGGAACGCCCGGTTCTGTCGCCGCTGCGGGACGCCCCAGGCCAGCTGACGCGGCCCGATCGGCGGCCTCATCGCGGACCCTGACCCAGGCAGCGCCGTAGAGCAGCGCCTGGAACGTGAACGACAGCCAGGCAAGCGCGATGAATGCCGATGCCAGCGAGCCCGCCAGGGCGGCGACACCGACCAGTCGCGGCACCAGCGCCATGAAGATCTGGCTCAGGACCACGATCGCGACGCCGGCCACGATCGCCGGGAGCAGCAACGAGCGCCACCGCGGCGCGGTCGGTGGCAGCTGCCGATAGGTGATGACCAGGATGGCCGCCGCCAGGGCCGCCAGGAACGGGACCGAGCGAACGATCGAGATGGTGACGCTGGCCATCGGCACATCGGCCGGCGCCATCGCATCGATGAACCCGGCGAATGAGACGAGGGCCACGAAGGCCACGATGGCAACGCCGATCATGACCACGACGATCAACCCCCGCGCCGTCCGCCGGACGATGTCGCGCTCCGGCGCCTCGGCAAAGATCCGGGCGAACGCCACGTCGAGCGCGCCGTACAGCTGGCTGACCGTCCAGATCACCCCGATGACGCCGATGATCGAGGTCAGCGCGGCACCCTTGCTCAGCACGTCCACCGCACCACTGATGATGTCGGCCAGCGGCGGGAAGGCCTCGATCAGCGCGCGTGCCAGGCGCTCGCTTGCCGCCGGGTTGCCGGCGGCGACCCAGCCACCGATACCCAGCACGAGGAGCGTTGTCGGGATCGCGGCGAAGAGGGCGGCGAAGGCGAGGCCGTTGGCGAGGAGGCCGCCGGCCGCGCGGCCGTAGATGTCGAGGATCCGCATGACCTCGGCGACACGGGGCCGGTCGAGGACGCGCGTGAGGAGCGCGGCTGGATCCAATCGTCCGTCCCGGGTCAGCGGCCCAGGTCCTCGAACATGACGGGCTGGAGGTCCTCGGCGTGGACGCGTCGAGGGGCTGCGACGAGCGCGCGGACCTCGCCGCGTCTGACGAACCGACGACCGCCGAGCTTGATGCTCTGGAGTCGCCCGGCACGCGCCCATCGGCCGACCGTGGCCGGTGCGAAATGGACGTTGGCAGCGGCCAGGATCTCGGTCGCCTCGGCGAGCGTGATCCAGTCGGTCGAGGCGCCCATCTCGGTCAGTCGGTCGGCTTGGCGGCGCCCGACTTCGACGGGCGCGCCTCGGCCGGCGGGGACGCGCCCCGCTCGCCGGACTTCGGCTCGGTCGACGACGATGACGGTGCCCCCGCTCCCGACCCCTTGCCGTCGCCGGCGTCGCTC
>JBBQVJ010000189.1:0-1664 GCA_038211705.1 Candidatus Limnocylindrales bacterium
TGATCCTCGGGTCAGGGTCGCGACGAGCGATCAGGCGGCCCGCCGCGAGGCGTCGGCTTGACGGTCGGGATCGGATCGGGCTTATTCGGCGCCGGGTCCGTCGATGGCTTGATCGGGTGATCCGGCGCTGGTTTCGGGGTCTTGCCCGGCTTGGCGGTCTCGACCGGATCCGGCGTGGTGGCACCGCCGCCACCGCCTGAGCCGGCCGTCGGTCCGCTCGTGGATCCCGATCCGGGTCCCGCGCCGCCACCGGGTCCCGATCCGGCTCCCGCGCCGCCACCCGGTCCCGCGCCGTTGCCCGACCCGCCACCGTTCGCGGGTCCCGGCTGCTTCGACCCGAGCTTGTCGATCACGGCCTCGTTGTGGTCGATGGCCCTGGTGATCGCAGCGCTCACGGCTGCCGCGGCCGTCGTGTTGCCCGTTGCGACCAGCCGAGCCGCAATGTCGGTCAGCGTCGCCCGGTGCCCGTCAAGGGCAGCCGCCACCTGGTGCTCGAGCTCGGGCATGCCGGCGGTTCCGACGATCGTCGCGTCGGCGATGCGAGCGTAGGCGTCGAGCGCTGCCTGCACCGCCCCGGCGTCGCCCGTGGCGGCACCCGCGATCGCCTCGCCGAGCCGCCGATCCAGTCGGGTGAACTCCGCGGCGACGCGAGCAGCGCCGCCACTCGGCAGCGTGGCCTCCTCAACCCACATCCGGGTCGGGTACAGCGGGCCGCCGGCCTGGGCCGCGAACGCCGAACCCGCGGCGACGCCGATCCAGAGCCCGGCTGCCAGCAGGCCCATCGAGAGCCGGCGCATGCCAGGCCGATGGACGCCCCGCGGCGCGTGCCACGCGGCGGCGGCCACCGGCGGCGCGTCGGCCAGGAGCCTCGCCTCGCGCATCACGCGGGCGCGGACTCGGGCGATCGCCTGCGGGTCCGGACTCAGTCGGGCGCGGGCATACGACTCGAGCCTGCGCTCGATCTCGAAATCCCCGGCCTCGAAGACCTGCATGTCGTCATCCATCCGTCGTTGCGGTCGCTCGGCGGGGAGCCCGCCGCTCGTTCGCGTCCTGTGCGTCGCTCTCGACCCCGAGCTGTCGCCTGAGCGCGGCGATGGCCCGGAACTGGAGGCCGCGAACGGTCCCTTCCTGCTTGCCCATCGCCTCTGCGGCCTCGCGAGCCGACAGGCCCGCGAAGAAGCGCAGCTCGATCGCCTCGCGCTGGTCGTCCGTCAGGCTGGCGAGCGCCGCCCCGACGGCGTCGAGCTCCTGGCGTACGGCGGCGATCTCCTCGGGCCCGGCGTCCCCGTGAGCCCAGTCGGCGATCGCCTCGAGATCCGTGTGGTCGTGTCGCGTGCGGGCATGGTCGATGACCGCATTCCGGGCCAGCCGGAACAGCCAGCCCCCGAAGGGTATGCCCCGGACCTCGTAGCGCGGCAGGGCTTCCAGGGCCTTGACGAAGACGTGTTGCGTCAGGTCCTCCGCGTCCGACGGGCGGTTGACGCGGCTGGCGATGAAGCGGTAGATCGCCTCGTGGTAATGATCAAAGATCATCCCGAACGCCCAGGGATCCCCGTCCTGGGCCTCGAGCACGAGCCGGTCGATCGCTGCGTCGTCGATGGTCATAACGACGGACTGCCTTGCCTCGTTAGGTGTTCGTCCTCGCGGCGCCCGGTCGGACGCGG
>JBBQVJ010000190.1:0-1645 GCA_038211705.1 Candidatus Limnocylindrales bacterium
GCGCTCGATTACGTGGTGGTCAAGCTGCCGCGCTTCCCGTTCGACAAGTTCCCGGGCGCGGACCGGACGCTCGGCAGCCAGATGAAGGCGACCGGTGAGGTGATGGCCATCGACCGGACCTTCGGCTCGGCGCTCAACAAGGCGCTCCGCGGGCTCGAGCAGGCCGGCGTCGGGCCGCTGGCGGAGGATGCCGCCTGGCGGCCGACCATGGACTACCTGGCCGGTGTCTACAACGGCGACCCCGAAGCCGACGAGCCGATCCGCTGGGTCGACGAGGCCGGACAGGCGTGCGAGTCGACCCGCCACGCCCAGCGCACGGCGGCCCCGATCGTCCTGCGCCGGTTCGTCGAGCCGTCGGACAGCCGGCTGTGGCGGATCCTCGGCCTGATGCGCCGGGGCGTGCCCGAAGCGACCATCGGTGAGGCGACCGGGATCGCGCCATGGTTCCTGGCCGAGATGGGCCGCAACGTCGCGCTCGAGGGCGAGGTGACGGAGCTCGGGTCGCGGCTCGCCGACCCAGCGGACGCCGAAGCCGCCGCGCTGCTCGCCACCGTCAAGCGCGCCGGGTTCGGCGACCGCGAGCTGGCTGACCTCGCCGGCACGACCCCCGACGCGCTGCGTGCCGCCCGGCTCGTGCTCGGGTTGCGGCCGGGCTACGCGATGGTCGACACGTGTGCCGCCGAGTTCGCGGCCGAGACGCCCTACTTCTATTCGACGTATGCGGCCGCCGGCTCCGCGCCCGAGGCACCCCCGGTCCAGCGCCCGGCCGCCCTGGTCATCGGCTCGGGCCCGGTCCGGATCGGGCAGGGGATCGAGTTCGACTACTGCGCCGTCCAGGCCGCCGCGACGTTCCGCGAGGCGGGCTGGAGCGCGGTGATGATCAACTCGAACCCGGAGACCGTCTCGACCGACTTCGATGCCTCGTCGCGGCTCTACTTCGAGCCGCTCGACCCGGAGAGCGTGCGCAGCGTCATCGATGCCGAGACCCCGGACGGGCTGGACCCGATCCCGGCCGTCGTCGCCTACGGTGGCCAGACGCCGCTCAACCTCGCCGCGCCGCTGGCCGCGGGTGGCGTGCCGCTGCTCGGCTCCGATCTCGAGGCGATCGACCAGGCCGAGGAACGGACCCGCTTCTCGGCGCTCCTCGACCGGCTCGGCATCCCGCAGCCCGAGGGCGGGATGGCCCATTCGGTCGAGGAGGCGCTGACCCTCGCCGAGCGGATCGGCTATCCGGTCATCGTCCGGCCGTCGTTCGTCATCGGCGGTCTGGCCATCGACTTCTGCTACTCGCCGTCGGATCTCGCCCGCCAGCTCGCCGCGGCGACCGTGGTAGATCCCGATAGGCCGGTCCGCATCGATCGCTACCTCGAGGGTGTCGAGGTCGATATCGACGCGGTCTCCGATGGCGAGCGCGTCCTGATCCCGGGGCTCCTCGAACACGTCGAGCGGGCCGGCGTGCATTCGGGCGACTCGGTCGGGATGTTCCCGCCGCAGACGGTCTCGGACGGCGACCAGGCCCTGATCGTCGCAACGATGGAGCGGATCGTCCTGGCCCTCGGTGCGCGCGGGCTGGTCAACGCCCAATTCATCGTGCGCGACGACGGCGTCTACCTGATCGAGGTCAACCCAAGGGCGTCACGGACCG